>NZ_CP006587.1:1655000-1955000 GCF_000737515.1 Hymenobacter sp. APR13 | reverse complement strand
CCACCGGCACCCGCCTCGTGGAGAAAGTGACCCGCAAGGGCTCCGAGCTGGTGATTCCGTACGAGAAATACGTGCTGCCCAATGGCCTCACGCTGCTCATCCACGAAGACCATTCCGACCCGCTGGCTCACATCGACGTGACCTACCACGTAGGCTCGGCCCGCGAAACCATCGGCAAGTCGGGCTTTGCGCACTTCTTCGAGCACATGATGTTCCAGGGCTCCGACCACGTGGCCGACGAGCAGCACTTCAAGCTCGTGACGTCGTCGGGCGGGACGCTGAACGGCTCCACCAACCGCGACCGGACCAACTACTTCGAGACTGTGCCCAGCAACCAGCTGGAAACCGCACTGTGGTTGGAAGCCGACCGCATGGGGTTCCTGCTGGATGCCGTGACGCAGCAGAAGTTTGAGGTGCAGCGCTCCACCGTGAAAAACGAGCGGGGCCAGAACTACGACAACCGCCCCTACGGCCTGGCCAGCGAGAATATCGCCAAGACTCTGTATCCGTACGGCCACCCCTACAGCTGGCTCACCATCGGCTACCTCGAAGACCTGGACCGCTCCGACGTCAACGACCTGAAGAACTTCTTCCTGCGCTGGTACGGCCCCAACAACGCCACCGTAACGGTGGGCGGCGACGTGAAGCCGGCCGAGGTGGTGAAGATGGTGGAGAAGTACTTCGGCAGCATCCAGCGCGGCCCGGCCGTGCAGAACATGAAGCTGCCCGCGCCCGTGCTGACGCAGGACCGCTACGTGAGCTACCAGGACAACGTGCGCTTCCCGATGCTGCAGATGGTGTTCCCGACCGTGCCGCAGTACCACCCCGACGAGGTGGCTCTGGACGCGCTGGCCGACATCATTGGCGGCGGTAAAACGTCGTTGCTCTACAAAAACCTGATCAAAACCCAGAAGGCCGTGCTGACGCAGGCCTACCACCCCAGCTCCGAGCTGGCCGGCGAGTTCACCATCGTGGCCCGTGGCCTGCCCGGCAAAGGCCTCGATAGCACCGAAGCCGTGGTGCGCAAAACGCTGGCCGAGTTTGAGAAGCGCGGCGTGACCGACGACGACGTGGCCCGCTTCAAGGCCACGCGCGAGGCCAGCGTGGTGAACGGCCTGGCCAGCGTGAGCGGCAAGGTGAGCCAGCTGGCCGCTTACCAGACTTACGTGGGCAACCCCAACCGCCTGCCCCAGGAGCTGCAGCGCATCCGCAGCCTCACCAAAGCCGACGTGCAGCGCGTGTACAACCAGTACCTGAAGGGCAAGAAAGCCGTGGTGCTGAGCGTGGTGCCGAAGGGCAGCAACGCCCTGGTAGCCAAGGCCGACAACTACACCGTGAGCAAGGACGGCTACAAGGCCCCTGCTACCGATGAGTACGCCAACCTGAAGTACGTGAAGGCCACCGACAGCTTCGACCGGGCCACGCAGCCGAAGGGCGGCGCCAACCCCGTGGTGCAGGTGCCCGCCATATGGCGCACCGATTTCGACAACGGCCTGCGCATCATCGGCAACCGCAACGCCGAGATTCCGACCGTGACCATGCTGCTCAACATCAGCGGCGGCCACCGCCTGGAGCAGCAGAACCCCAACAAGGCCGGCATTGCCTCGCTCACGGCGGCCATGCTGGAAGAAGGCACCCAGAAGTACACCGGCGAGCAGTTTGCCGGCGCCCTGGAGAAGCTGGGCAGCGACGTGCAGACGTACGCCGGCGACGAAAACACGACCGTCGTCATCCGCAGCCTCACCAAAAACCTGCCCGCTACGCTGGCGCTGGTGGAGGAAATGCTGCTACGCCCGCGCTTCGACCAGGCTGATTTCGACCGCCTCAAGAAGCAGACCTTGGAAGGCATTGCCAACCAGAGCACCCAGCCCGTGGCCATTGCCAACAACACCTACGCCCGCCTGCTCTACGGCCCCGGCAACGTCATGAGCATCCCGGCTTCGGGCTCGACCACGACGGTGCAGGGCATCACGCTGGACGAGGTGAAGCAGTTCTATCAGCAGAACTACGCGCCTAATGTGAGCTACCTGACGGTGGTAGGCGACGTGGACCAGAAAGACGTGCTGCCGCAGCTGGGCTTTCTGAAAACCTGGGGCCGCAAGGCCGTAACTGCGCCGGCCAGCCCCACCGCCGAGCAGCCCGACAAGACGCGCATCTACTTCGTGAACAAGGACGGCGCCGCGCAGTCGGAAATCCGGGTGGGCTACCTCACGCCGCTCACGTATGACGCCACCGGCGACTATTACCGCGCCTACCTGGCCAACTACATCCTGGGTGGCGCCTTCAACTCGCGCATCAACCTGAACCTGCGCGAAGACAAAGGCTACACCTACGGCGCCCGCTCGGGCTTCCAGGGCACCCGTTTCGTGGGTCCCTACACGGCCCAGGCCGGTGTGCGCGCCGATGCCACAGCAGCCTCGGTGAAGGAGTTCGTGAAGGAAATCAAGAACTACCGCGACGGCGCCACCGACGAGGAGCTGCAGTTCCTGCAGGCCTCGGTAGGCCAGAGCGACGCCCTCAAGTATGAAACCGGCCAGCAAAAGGCCGCCTTCCTGGGCCGCTTGCTGGAGTACGACCTGCCCACCAACTACGTGAGCAAGCAGAGCGAAATCCTGAAGGCCCTGAAGAAGGAAGACCTGCAGGCCAGCGCCCAGAAGTACCTGCCCATCGACCAGATGTACATCGTGGTAGTCGGCGACCGGGCCAAGGCCTTCCCGGGCCTCTCGGAGCTGGGCTACGAAGTGGTGGAGCTGGACCTGAACGGCACCCGCGTGGCGGCCCCTGCGGCAGCCCCGGCTCCAGCTGCCGCCGCTCCCGCAGCCGGCGCACCGGCGCCTGCTGGCGAGAAAGTGAAAATGGTGAAGAAAGACAAAGAGGGCAAGCAGAAGCGCAAGCAGAAAACCAGCGCCGACGGTACCGCCGGCAAAGGTGAATAAGCCTTTCCTTCGTTAATAAAAAGCCCGATTCCAGCTGGAATCGGGCTTTTTTTATTATTCCCTGTTGCCGGGAACTTCCCGAAGCAGCAGCGGGTTGACGCGTGCCTGCCGGCCCTACCTTCGCCAACTTCTATGACCCTGACTTCTCCGCCTAATCATCTGCACACACTCAACGAGCAGGATGCTGTGCCCCAGCGGTACCTGCGCCGCATCAGCCCGATAGTTGGCTACATCGTGCTACTACTGCTGCTGCTCTACGTGCTGTATACCAGCCAGATGCCGGTGCCGGTGTCTAAAAGAAAATCCATCAAGAAGCCCTGGTACATCAGCCAGGGCTTTTTTCATGCCGATGGCCACCATCGGGCCAGGGCGCGGAGGCCGCAGCTTTCGGAACCGGCCCGCGCCAAACCCGGTTGTATCGGCACGGGGCGTGCAGCCCACGCCGCTTAATCCGTATCTTTCCCCGGAGGCCATTAGAGGCCGTTGGATATGCCTGTGTCGCAAGAATCGTCTGCTACTACATCTGCGTTGCGTGAAGTGCTGGCCCGGCTGGAGGCCTTCAAGCGTAAGTTCTACCTGAGTCTGCTGGTACGCGGGGCCCTGGTGGCGGGCGCGCTGCTGCTGAGCTTGTTTCTGGTGCTCAACCTGCTTGAATATTTCCTGTACCTGCCCACCTGGGTGCGCGGCGGGTTGCTGTTCGGGTTTCTGGGGCTGGTGGCCTACACCTTCATGCGCTGGATCTGGCAGCCGCTGGCGGCCCTCACCAACCTGCGCCGTCTGCTCTCCGATGAGCAGGCCGCCCAGCGCGTGGGGGAGCTGTTTCCGGATGTGCAGGACAAGCTCCTGAACGCGCTGCAGCTTCAGGACCAGGCCCGGGGCAACGCCCTGATTGCGGCCAGTCTGGAGCAGCGTGCCGGCCAGCTGGCGGGCGTGCAGTTCGAAAACGGCATCAACATCCGGCAGCAAACCCGGCCGCTGTGGAAGTTTGTGGCCGTGCCGGCCCTCGTGATTATGGCCGTGCTGCTGGTGTATCCGGCGTTTTTCGTGCAGGGCACGGCCCGCATCCTCAACTACCGCCAGAAGTACGCGCCGCCGGCGCCGTTCCGGTTCATCATCGAAAACAAAGCCCTTACCGCTTTCAAAGGCGAAGACTTCAAGCTGCAGGTTTCGGTGAAAGGGGAGGCCCTGCCCAACGACGTCACGATTGAGTACGGCGGCCGCGAGCGGCACCTCGTGCAGGACCGGCCCGGCCATTTCAGCTACCAGTTTCAGCAGCTGCAGCAGGACGTGGCGTTTCAGCTGGCCGCCGCCGACGTTACGTCCGCCGACTACGACCTGCGGTTGCGCCAGCGCCCCAACCTGCGCGACTTTCAGGTGGACGTGACCTACCCGGCCTACCTGGGCAAGCCCGCCGAAACCATCCGCAACACCGGCAACCTCACCGTGCCTGAGGGCAGCACCGTGCGCTGGCGCTTCGCCACCCAGGCCACCGAGCAGCTCCAGTTGCTGTTCCGGAACCCCGATGTGACGCTGACCGCCGCCCGCGACGAGGACGCCTTCACGGCCACCCGCGTGGTTAACCGCACCCAGAACTACGCCGTGCGCCTGCGCAACCCGGCCAGCCTCAACCGCGACCCAATCGAGTACCAGCTCACGGCCATTGCCGACCAAGGCCCGGAAATCAGCCTGGAATCCTTCCCCGACACCACCTCGCTGCGCTACTTGGCCCTCGGCGGCAACCTGCGCGACGACTACGGCCTTTCGCGGTTGCAGCTGCACTACCGCATTGCCAGCAAGGCGCGGCCCAACGCGGCGTTTCAGGCGCGGGCGCTGCCGCTGGCCCGCGGGCCGGTGCAGGCCTACGCCTACCAGTGGGATTTGCGCCCGCTGAAGATGCAGCCCGGCGACCGGCTGGAGTACTTCGTGCAGGTCTGGGACAACGACGGCGTGCACGGCCCCAAGTCGGCGCGCACGCGGGCCGCGGAGTTCCGGCTGCCCAGCCGCACCGAGCTGCGCGAGCAGCTGAACTCGCAGGCCGAGTCGGTGCAGAGCCAGCTCAGCAAAGCCAGCGAGCAAAGCAAAAAGCTGGAGCGCGAGCTGGCCAAAAGCCAGGACAAGCTCAAGACCAAGCGCGACCTGAACTTCCAGGACCGCAAGCAGCTGCAGGATATGCTGCAGCAAAAGCAGCAGATGGACCAGCAGATGCAGGACATGAAAAAGCTGTTTGACGAGCTGACCCAGAAGCAGGACGAACTGGACCCCAAAAGCCAGGAGCTGGCCGAGAAGGCTCAGGAGTTGCAGAAGCTGATGGAAAGCCTGCTCGACCCCGAAACCAAGAAACTCTACGACGAGCTGCAGAAGCTGCTGGAAAAGCAGCAGGACATGACCCAGCCCGACATGCAGAAACTGCTGCAGCAGCTCGAAAACAAGGAAAACACCTTGCAGAAAGAGCTGGAGCGCGCCCTCGAAATGTTCAAGCAGCTGCAGTTTGAGCAGAAGCAGGAAGCCGCCCTCGACAAGCTGGAGCAGCTGGCCAAAGACGAGCAGAAGCTAGCCGACGACACCCAGAAGAACGACAAGCAGAACCCCGACAACAAGCTCAGCAACGAGCAGCAGAAAGCCAAAAACGAGCAGCTGCAGAAAGAGCAGCAACAGAAGCAGCAGGAGTTCAACGAGCTCAAGAAAGACCTCGAAGACCTCAAGAAGATGGACGACCAGCTCGGCAACGAAAATGGCGCCGAGGAAATGAAGCCCGAGCAGGAGCAGGTGGATGAGCAAATGCAGGAAGGCGAGCAGCAGCTGGGCAAAAACCAAACCAGAAAGCCAGCCAGAGCCAAAAGCAGGCCGCCCAGAAGATGCAGCAGATGGCCCAGAAGATGAAGCAGCAGATGAGCGAGGAAGAGCAGGACCAGCAGCAGGAAAACATCGACGACCTGCGCGACATCCTCGAAAACCTGCTCAAGCTCAGCTTCGACCAGGAAGCCCTGGCCAAGGACTTCCGCCGCGTGGATCAGTCCGACCCGCGCTTCGTGCAGCTCGGCCAGACCCAGCGCAAGCTCAAGGACGACGCCCGCGTGGTGCAGGACTCCTTGTATGCGCTGGCCAAGCGCGTGTTTCAGCTGCAGAGCTTTATCACGCGGGAAGTGGGCGAGATGAACGGCCGCATGGACGAAAGCCTCGACCATATCCGGCAGCGCGACGTGGGCCGTGCCACCGCCACCCAGCAGCAGGCCATGACCAGCATGAACAACCTGGCCCTGATGCTGAACTCGGCGCTGCAGCAGATGCAGCAGGAGCAGCGCGACAGCCAAAGCCAGCAGCAGCAGGGTGGGGGCAAGCCTGGCAAAAAGAAGAAAAAAGGCAGCAGCCCCGGCGAAGGCCAGCTCGGCAAAATGCAGCAGCAGCTCAACCAGCAGATTCAGCAGCTGCAGCAGAGCGGCAAAACCGGCCGCGCCCTCTCCGAGGACCTGGCCAAGCTGGCGGCCCAGCAGCAGATGCTCCGCCAGGCCCTGCAGGAGCTGGAAAAGCAGCAGAAAGGCGGTAAGCCCGGCCAGAAAGAAGGCAAGGGCGACGCTGGCGGCGGCGGCACCGGCGAGGCGAAAAAATTAATGGAACAAACCGAAACCGACCTCGTAAACAAGCGGCTGACGGAGCAGACTATTATGCGTCAGCGTCAAATCCTTACCCGTCTGCTGGAAGCCGAGAAATCGGCCCGGGAGCGGGACCAGGAGGAGAAGCGTGAAGCCCAGACTGCCCAGACCCGCCCGCCCGTATTTCCGCCCGCCTTCAACCAGTACAAGCGCCAGAAAGACCGCCAGACCGAGCTGCTCCGCACCGTGCCGCCGGCCCTCACGCCCTACTATCAGCGGGAGGTAAGTGAATATTTTCAGAAAATGAAATAGCGACTCGCTAAGTTTGCGCCCCGCCGCCTCCTCACCACTACCTAATGAAGCAAGTTAAAATCCAGATTCCTTCCCTCGTCGAGAACATTCGCGTAGTGGAAAGCTTTATCGACAATTCGAAAGACGCCTTCCACATCGAAGACGATATCTACGGCAATATCATGGTGGCTGTCACGGAGGCGGTCAATAATGCTATTCGCCACGGCAACAAGTTCGATAAGGACAAGAACGTGTACCTGTCGCTGTACGCCGACCAGGCCAAGGTGCGGTTTGAGGTAGAGGACGAAGGCCAGGGCTTCGACTACACCAACCTGATTGACCCCACGGCGCCCGAAAATCTGGAAAACCCCGGCGGCCGCGGCATCTTCCTGATCCGCCACCTCGCCGACGAGGTGGAGTTTCACAAAGACGGCCGCAACGTGCAGCTCACGTTCCTGCTGCCCGCGCCTTCCGATTCCGATTCGGCCGTCAATGGCGCCGAAGTACACTCCCACTAACCAGCCTGCCCCGGCCATGAGCGACCTGCCAACCCAGCACGACGACCAGGACGACGACGACTTCGGGCCCAACGAGGGCTCGGGGATTGAGTTTTTGGTGGAGGATGTGGACTTCAAAGTTGCTGAGGCCGAGGAGCTGACCTCCTGGATTGAGCGGGTGGCCGAAGTGCACGAGTACGAAATCGTGCAGCTCACCTACATTTTCTGCTCCGACGAGTACCTGCACAAGATCAACGTCGAGTACCTCGACCACGACACCTACACCGACGTCATCACCTTCGACAACGCCGACGACGCCGACATGATTGAGGGCGACATCTTCATTTCGGTGGAGCGGGTGCGCGAAAACGCCGTCACCCACGGCGTATCGTTCCGCGACGAGCTGCACCGCGTGATGATTCACGGCGTGCTCCACCTGCTCGGCTACGCCGATAAGGACCTGCTCAGCCAGACCGCCATGCGCAAAAAGGAAGACGACTGCCTGCTGCTCCGCACATTTTAGCCTGTGCAGCTCTCATAAATTGAAACGCCCACCATTCGGTGGGCGTTTTTTGTTGTTGACTGGTTGATTGCACGGTGTAGAGACGCAATACTTTGCGTCTCGCTGTTGAACGACTGGAACCACGCTGCCTGAACAGCGTCAGCAACGACGAGACGCAAAGTATTGCGTCTCTACATCGTGCAACGTCATACTCGGCTTCGCTCAGCATGACGTTCTTTGTATTCTGACTATCCTGGCTGCCTGCTATGTCCGCTACTCCGCAACCTATCCGCGTTATTCCCGGCCCGGCGCTGGATTACTACCTGGCCCAGGGCTACTACCGCATGCACCAGGACCTGTTCACCTGCCGGTTTCTGCCCATCGACGGCGGGCTGTACACGGTGCACTGGCTGCGGCTGGAGCTGGCCCGCGTGCACTACGGCCCCGAGCAGCGCCGCCTGCTGCGGGTAGCCGAGCGGTTTACCATCCAACGGCGGCCGTTCCGGCTGACGGCCGAGTTGGAGGAACTGTATGCGGCCTACCGGGCGTCCATCACCTTCGATGCGCCGCCTACCGTGGAGGCGTTTCTGCTGGCCGGCTCCACCCACAACGTGTTCAGCACGGAGGTGCTGGAAATCCGGGACGGGGCGCGGCTGGTGGCAGCAGGCATCTTCGATAACGGAGCCCGCACGCTGGCCGGCATCATGAACTTCTACCACCCCGAGTATCGCAAATTCAGCCTCGGCAAGGTGCTCATGCTGCTGAAGCTGGAGCACGCTCGTGCTCTGGGCCACACCTATTACTACCCCGGCTACGTGGTCCACAACTACCCCAAGTTCGACTACAAGCTGTTCCCGTGCCCGGCCGCCACGGAGGTATTCGACTGCCTGACCGGGCAGTGGCTGCCGTTTTCGTGGCCGGAAGTAAACCGGCAGGCCGCCGAGCTGCTGGCCGACTGGAACGAGGACGACTACGCGCCAACCGACGAGGCGTAAGCCCCGGCCGCGCAAAAACGCGCCGTTCTGCGTATCTTTGCCCACGTTTTGAGCGTGTTGCGTGGAGCGTTCAGCCACGGTTTTACTGACAAAGCGCCTGCCAACTGCGGGCGTTTTCTGTTTAACCGTAGCGCGAAGCCTTTGCTTCGCGTGTCGTTGAACAACAAGGTAGCGTGAACTGAAGGTCGACGTAGTCAGGTCTTTGCTTCGCGCAGCGTTGAACGACTACCGGGCTGAATATTGTTCACTCCAAACGCCCCACACAGCCCAGTGCTGCCGGACGCGAAGCAAAGGCTTCGCGCTACGGTGCGCCAGGCCCGCCAGAATCCGTGTAATCCGAGAAATTCGTCTAAATCCGTGATGCAGCAAGAAGAATACGATGTCATTGTAGTAGGAGCCGGGCACGCCGGCTGCGAGGCCGCCGCCGCGGCCGCCAACATGGGCTCCAAGGTCCTGCTGGTGACGATGAACATGAACACCATCGCGCAGATGTCGTGCAACCCGGCCATGGGCGGGGTGGCCAAGGGCCAGATTGTGCGCGAGGTGGACGCGCTGGGTGGCCAGTCGGGCATCATCACCGACAAAACCATGATTCAGTTCCGGATGCTGAACCGCTCCAAAGGCCCCGCCATGTGGAGCCCCCGGGCACAGTCGGACCGCATGCGCTTCGCTGAGGAGTGGCGCATGACGCTGGAGCAGACGCCCAATGTGGATTTCTGGCAGGAAGCCGTCACGGGCCTCGTGGTGGAAGAGGGCGTGTGCGTGGGCGTGAAAACCCAGCTCGGCATCGAGTTCCGGGGCAAGTCGGTGGTGCTCACCAACGGCACGTTCCTGAACGGCCTCATCCACATCGGCGAGAAGCAGTTTGGCGGCGGCCGGGCGGCCGAGAAGGGCAGCACCGGCATCACGGAGCAGCTGATTGAGCTGGGCTTTGAGGCCGGCCGCATGAAAACCGGCACCCCGCCCCGCGTAGACGGCCGCAGCCTCGACTACAGCAAAATGGAGGAGCAGGCCGGCGACGCTGAGCCGAGCAAATTCTCCTACCTCGACACGCCCGCACTGCGCAACCAGCGCCCGTGCTACATCACCTACACCAACTCCGAAGTCCACGAAATCCTGAAGGAAGGTTTCGAGAAGTCGCCGATGTTCCAGGGCCGCATCAAGGGCCTGGGGCCGCGCTACTGCCCGAGCGTAGAGGACAAAATCAACCGCTTCGCCGACAAGGACCGCCACCAGATTTTCGTGGAGCCCGAGGGCTGGAGCACGGTGGAAGTGTACGTGAACGGCTTTAGCTCTTCATTGCCCGAGGACGTGCAGTATCGCGCCCTGCGCAAGATTGCCGGCTTCGAGAATGCCAAGATGTTCCGCCCCGGCTACGCCATCGAGTACGACTTCTTCCCGCCGACGCAGCTGCAGCTCACGCTGGAAACCAAGCTCATCCAGAACCTGTACTTCGCGGGCCAGATCAACGGCACCACCGGCTACGAGGAGGCTGCCTGTCAGGGTTTGATGGCCGGTATAAACGCCCACAACAAGGTGCACGGCAAAGCGCCCTTCGTGCTCAAGCGCAGCGAAGCCTACATCGGCGTGCTCATCGACGACTTGGTGAACAAGGGTACCGACGAGCCCTACCGCATGTTCACGAGCCGCGCCGAGCACCGCCTGCTCCTGCGCCAGGACAACGCCGACCTGCGCCTCACGCCCCTGGGCTACGAGCTGGGTCTGGCCTCGGAGGAGCGCATGCAGCTGGTACGCGAAAAGGAGCAGCAGACCAAGGAAGTAGCCAAACTGCTGAAGAACTTCGGCATTGAGGCCGCGGACATCAACCCCTGGCTCACGGAAATCGGCTCGGCCGTTATCAGCGAGAAAACCCGCGCCGTGAACCTGCTGCGCCGCCCCGGCATCGACCTGCCGGCCCTGGCCCGCGTGCTGCCCGAGCTGACCCTGGCCCTGGCCCCGTACCGCCCCGACGCGCTGGAGCAGGCCGAAATTCTGGTGAAGTACGAGGCCTACCTGGAGAAGGAACACCAGCAGGCCGCCCGCGTGCAGGAGCTGGAAAACTTCGTCATCCAAGGCCGCCTCGACTACACCGCCATGCCTGCCCTCTCGCACGAAGCCCGCGAGAAGCTGCTCAAGATTCAGCCCGAAACCCTGGGCCAGGCCTCGCGCATCAGTGGCGTTTCGCCTGCGGATGTATCGGTGCTGATGGTGTATTTGGGACGGTAGCACCGTGTCATCCTGAGCAACCAGCACATCATTCCGAGCGGGGCGAGGAATCTCGCCCGAGGCTAACTGTCATTCCGAGTGCAGCGAGGAATCTCGCGTGCTGATGTTGGATTACTATTGCAACGTCAGCGCGCGAGATTCCTCGCTCCGCTTGGAATGACGTTCTGATGGAATGACGTTCTTGCTAATGACGTTCTTGTTATCAAAACCGGCCGCCGTTTCTTTCCGAAACGGCGGCCGGTTTGGTTTTGTACCTTCGCCTTGCGGCTGGCTTCTCTGCGCAGGCTGGTCGTCGCAATCAGCGAAATCAACATAATCAGCGAGCATCTGTGATTTACGAGCGTTTGGAGAAGTGCCCGGTTTGCGGCAAAACGGAATTTCGCAACAAGCTGGTGGTCGAGGATAAGTCAGTCAGCAAGGAGAGTTTCGCCATTCAGCAGTGCGAGGCGTGCTCGTTTCAGTTCACCAACCCCCGGCCCGACGCCGCCCACATCGGCCGCTACTACGAGTCCGACGAGTACGTGTCGCACAACAGCGGGGCCGGAGGGATGATCAACCAGGCTTACAAAGTGGCGCGCTTCTTCACGATGCGCCGCAAGGTGGGCCTGCTCAACAAGCTGGCGCCCCGCAAAGGCCGCCTCTTCGACTATGGCTGCGGCACCGGCCACTTCCTGGCGGCCGCCAAAGCCGACGGCTGGCAGGTGGCTGGCTGGGAGCCCAACGCCCGCGCCCGCGAGGAAGCCAGCCACCGCGTGGGCCAGCCCGTCGGTACCGAAAGTCTGGTAACCTATCAGGCTGGTTCCTTTGATGCCATTACGCTCTGGCACGTACTGGAACACGTTCATACCCTGAACGAAACCCTCACGCAGCTCATCAGCTTGTTGAAGCCTGATGGCGTGCTGCTGATTGCAGTGCCCAACGTGGATAGCCTCGACGCCCAGCACTACCGCCAGGACTGGGCCGCCTACGACGTGCCGCGCCACCTCTACCATTTCAGCCCCAAAACCATGACCCAGCTGCTCAAAAAGCACAAGATGCAGGTGATGGAGACGCTGCCGATGGCCCTGGATGCCTATTACGTGAGCATGCTCAGCGAAAAGCACCGCGCCGAGCGCAACGGCGGCATGCTGGCCGTGCTGAAGGCCGGCTACAAGTCCAACCAGTACGCCGAGCAGCACGAAGGGCAGTATTCGAGCCTGATTTACGTGGCCACCAAACGCTGAGGGGATGCGTACGCCGGCAGCTCTGGTACTCGGACTCCTGCTGGCCGCCGGGCCCTTGTCCGGCCGGAGCGGTAGGGTAGGGGAGGGGCTACCGCGCTGGCAGTCAGCCAGTGCGCCTCAGCCGCTGCCGGCGCATACGGCCCGGCCCCGGTCCGGCGTTAGGGTAGCCTCGTATACGCCCGATACCACCCGCCGCCCTTTGGCCGACACGCTCCAACAACGCCCCGCCCTAGTGCCCGACCCGCCCACGCCGGCGGCCGAGGACGACGACAAGCCGACGCGTAAGACGGCGCTTTTTGCCGCTCTTGCCTTGGCCGTACTTACCATTTCCACGCTTCTGCTCTACAATGTCCGCTCGCGCTAGTTTCCTGTTCCTGCTTTCGGCCGCGGCTGGCTTGGCCGGTTGCGCTTCCATCAGCTCGCCGCAGGGTGGCCCGCGCGACACGGTGGCGCCCAAGCTGGTGCGCTCGGTGCCGGCTGATGGCGCCCGCAACGCCCGCACCCAGGTGGTGCGGCTGGAGTTTTCGGAAGCCGTGCAGCTCAAGGATCTGCAGAAGAACCTCATCATCGCGCCCACCATCCCCGACGACAACAAGTACAAGGTGCGCGAGGAGCGCAACGCCATTTCGCTGGTGTTCGACAAGCCCCTCGACGAAAACACCACCTACTCGTTCAACTTCGGCAACGCCATCAGCGACATCACCGAGAGCCTGCCCGCCACCGATGCCCGCGTGAGCTTCAGCACCGGGGCCGTGCTCGACTCGGGGGCCGTGGTGGGCACTGTGCGCACCCTGCTTACGCAGCAGCCCGCCGATGCCGCCTCCGTGCTGCTCTACCCCGAAGCCGACACCGCCGGCCTGCGCCGCGGCAAGCCCTACTACCTGGCCCGCACCGACAAGAGCGGCGCGTATAGCCTGCGCAACCTGAAGGCCGGCCGCTACCGCCTTTACGCCCTGCTCGACAAAAACCAGAACACCCGCTACGACGACGGCGAGAAGATTGCCTACCTGCCCCAGCCCATCACGGTTGGCGCCCGGCCCGATAGCGTGCGCCTGGAACTGGTGCGCCCCGATGCCCGCCGGCCCGTGGTGAGCGGCCAGCAAGCGGCCCCCACGCAGTTTCGGGTGAGCTACAACGAGGGCCTGCGCACGGCCGTGCTGGCTCCGCTCGGGGTGGCCGCCACCGCGCCCTTGGCTGAAGCGCTGCAACTGCAGGAGCAGGGCCGGGCCGTGGCTCTCTACCGCACCGCCGCCCTGCAGGAAGGCCGCTACCTGCTGGCCGCCACCGACAGCGCCGGCAACTCCAGCCGCGACACCATCAACGTGAAGTTTCAGGGCACGGCGCCCACCCGCCGCCCGCCGGTATATTCGGTGGAAGGCAGTCCGCGCGAAGTGTACCGGCAGGGCGAGGTGCGCTTTGTGTTCACGGAGCCTGTACGCGTGGCGGCCGGCAAGCCCGCCGTGCTGCTGCAGGAAGACTCCCTCACGCGCCGGGCGCTGCCGCTGGGCCCCGAGGTGAAGCTCAGCCCGGACCGCTCGCGCCTCACGGTGCTGCTCAATACCAAAGCCAAAACCACCGTCACGCTCCGCCTCGATACCCTGAACGTCACGACCATTTCGGGGCAGCGGCTGGGGGCGCGGCCGTTGCGGCTGCGGGTTACGGAGCAGTCGGGCACGGGCAGCGTGGCCGGCACCATCCAGACCAAGTACACGCGCTACGAGGTGCAGCTGCTCGATGCCCAGGGCGCCGTGGCCGCCACCCTGGAGAGCCCGCGCAACACGTTCCGCTTCGACCGTCTGGCTCCCGGCACCTACACCATCCGGGTGCTGATTGACGCCGACGCCGACGGCCGCTGGCGCAACGCCGACCCGCTGCTACTCCAGCCCGCCGAGCCGGTGTACCTTCTGCCCCAGCCCGTGCAGATTCGCGCCAACTGGGAAGTGGAAGACATCCGCCTAGCGTTCTAGCCGATATTCACGCCGCAACCCTGCCCTCGGGTCAGCGCCTGTTCCGTTTCAACGGCCAGACGCTAACCCGAGGACTTTTTCGTGGCTGTTAGGGTGGCCCATAATACTGCAGCCATGATAAGCCCAGAGGGAGGAAACGGGGGGGCTCAAAGCCAGCAGTTCCAGTCCGGCGGCTTGCTCACCTGTCAGGTCGGCCAGGGTAGGCCTGCGAGTTGGCAGGCGGGAGCCGCCCGGTAGTTCTGATAACGACCGGCCCGACGGCTGAAAAGAGCCGCCGGACCGGAGCTGTTCCGCAGCTCGCGTAAGACAGTTGCAGCGGATAAGAGTCCGGCTTTGTCTGGTTGGGTTCTGGCAGGCCAGAATCCTTCTTTACAGACCTAAAAAATGCGTGGAACGCTTTTTAAAGTTACTTCTACTGGGGTAAAATGCGGGTTTCTGGCGCGTGTGGCCGCTTTTTAATGATTTATGTTCCACGGCTGGCCGGCCGTGTTCGGGCAGATTGCGGCCGGTTTGTGGGTTTTCACCTCCTTCGCGGAGCGCTATCCACATTCAAAACCGGCTTATTCCAGTCACTGAGCGGGTTTTCTCCTCCTTTTCCACAGGTTTTGCACAGCCTTTTCCACTGGCATTCGGCTAAACGGCTTAACCTGTGGATAATACTGCCACAACCTGGGGATAACGCGTGGAGAAAATCAGGATAAGTTTTTTTGCATTTCTGGCCGCCCCTACACCCCCATTCTGGTATCCACACCGCGTGGATAAGGGTGGACAACTTCCCCCGGTTTTCACCACAATCCACACACCCTGCTGGCTGTGGATTGTGGATTAGTGGATAAGCTATGTGGATTGTGAAAAAGATGGTTATAAGTCTTATTGTCAGCAATTTACTATCCACACACCCTGTTGATAGACGGTGCATAAACCCGAAGCTGTACACAAGTTATCCGCGCTGTGGATTACTCCCGCCGATTGTCCACTTATACACAGCCCTAACGATGGAGATTAAAAAGATTTCTTAAAATTTCTTCTTTTAAAAAGTTATTAACCCTGTGGACAACCCGGCCGGCCCTCAAAAAAAAGAGGCCACCGATTCGGCGTTTCAAATGGGCCGGAGGAAAATCAAATCCAGCGCGCCGGAAACTCAGGGAGCCGCGGCCGCCGTATACAGCGGGCAACCTCTCCCGCCATGCCCTTCAACTACGACCAGGATTTCCGGCACCTCAACCTGCGCGAGCAGCCCGAGCTGTACCGCGTGGGCAAAGGCGAGCAGGGCGTGCTGCTGGTGGAGCCCTACAAAAGCGAAATTCTGCCCCACTGGCGCTTCCGCACGCCCGAAGTGGCCCGGGAGTCGTCGGAAACTATTTACGGGCTGTTTGAGGCCTATCTGAAGGCGCACGACTTTGTGGGGGCCGACATGGCCCGGAAGTTCCTGCAGATGGGCTTCACGCGCGCCCGGCGCTACGCCAACCACCAGGGCGGCAAAAAGTACGCGGGGCCCGTGCCGGCCGATAAGAAGGGCCAGAGCGGGGCCCACGGCCGCGAGGAGCTGCCCCGCTCGCCCGAAGACCCCGAAAAAGCTGAAGCCGCCGCCATCTTCAAGCGCAAATGGGACCAGGCCAAAACCCACCCCGACTACGTGCAACAGCGCGCTGACTTTGAAGCCCGCTACGGGAAATGAGCCGTGAAATGTTGATAAGCCGGTGCATAGTGTTGATAGGTGGCCGGTAGCTGCCGCTGGCAAATAGAGCCGGCCCCGATTGCGCCCGCGAGGTGCCTCGGTAAGCGGGCATTCCTCCCGCACCTACCAGGCCGCCGCCACTTATCAACCCTCAACCTCCTACCTTTACTTTCTCCAAGAACTACCCCCAACCCAAGCGCTATGACCCCGACAAACGCAACGCCTCAGAGCCTCGACGAAAACGAAATCACCCTGGGCACCGGCATGGGCCCGCTCCGCTTCGGGGCCACCATGGACGAGGTGCGCGCCCTGATGGGTGAGCCCGAAGAAATCGAAGAGTCGGAAGACGACGACGAGTTTGAGCACCAGGCCTGGAACTACCTCGAAGAAGGCTACTCCCTGTACTTCGACCGCGAAGACGACTTCCGCCTGAGCTGCATCGAAACCGACCACCCCGGCATGCGCCTCTACGGCGAGAACATCCATGGCAAAACGCCCGACGAAATCCAGGCCCTCATGAGCCGCCACGGTCACGAAGCCAGCGAGACCGAGAAGATGGATACCGGCGAAATGCGCATTTCCTACGAGAAGGAAATGATTGACCTTTACTTTGATGAGAACGAGCTGCAGTTTGTCAACTTCGGGGTGTTTATATCCGAAGACCTTGACGTACAGTGGCCTGCCTAAAACCACGGTTATCCACAAAACACGGTAAAAACTGTGTGGATAAGTGGATAAGTGGCTGATTTTGTAAGTATTTCGCCTGCACTATACTACAGCCAGCCAGCAGTTATCCTCATTTTGCCCACTGCCCAAAAAGCAGGCACACAAAAAAGCCGCTCTTGCAAAAGAGCGGCTTTTTTGTATTAAGGCAGGAAAGGTGCCGGTGGCTGCTAGCCCAGAATAGCGCGGAACAGTAGGAACAAACCACCTGACAGCGCCATCGTTACGGGCAGCGTGAGCACCCAGGCCAGGGCAATGTTGCGCACCATCTGCGGGTTCAGGTTCTTGATGCCGCGGTTGGCCACCATGGAGCCGGCAATGGCCGACGACAGCACGTGCGTGGTGGAAGCCGGCAGGCCGTAGGCGGTGTTCACCCCAATCATGGCGGCGGCCACCAGCTCCGACGAAGCGCCCTGGGCGTAGGTCAGGTGCTCCTTGCCAATCCGCTCGCCGATGGTTTTGACGATGCGCTGCCAGCCAATCATGGTGCCGCAGGCCAGCGACAGCGACACCGCCAGCAGCACCCAGAACGGGGCGTAGTCCGTGAACGACTTCATGTCGGCAATGGCCGTGTCGTAGGTGGCGCGGTCGGCGGTGCTCAGGCTTACCCGCTCGCTGCCGAGCAGCTTCTTGGCGCGGTTGGCGGTCAGCAGAATGCCTTTGCGAATCTGGAAGCGTGCGTCCTGCGGCAGCTGGGCCACGCTGGTTTTGCCGGCGAAGATGGCGTCGAGCGTATCGGTCTGGCTTTTGATTTCGGCCAGCATCTTCTGGTCGGCGGGGCTCAGCTCGGTGGGGTTCACCTTGCCCATCACCTGCTCAATCTTCACCAGCGAGTCGCGCATATCCAGCGGGTTCTTGCCGCCGTCGAGGGCGAAATAGGTGGGCACGATGCCAATGAGGATGAGCATAATCAAACCCACGCCCTTCTGGCCATCGTTGGAGCCGTGGAAGAAGCTCACCAGCGTGCAGGTGGCAATCAGGATGAGGCGAATCCAGATGGGTGGTGGCTTGTGCTTGTTGGGCTCCTTGAAGATGGATTTGTTGCGCACAAACCGCTTCAGCAGAAACATCATGATGATGGTGAGCGAGAAGCCGAACAGCGGGCCCGTAAGCAGGGCAATGCCCGTTTCGCCGGCTTTGCTCCAGTTGACGGCCGCGTTCTGCGAGCCGGGCAGCAAACTGAAGGCAATGCCTACCCCCAGAATGGAGCCAATCAGGGCGTGCGACGACGACGAGGGCAGGCCGTAGTACCAGGTGCCCACGTTCCAGATGATGGCCCCCAGAATCAGGGCCCCCACCATGGCAATGCCGTGGTACACGTTCTGGTCGACGAGGCTTTCGACGGGCAGCAGGTACACGATGCCCATGGCCACGGCTATGCCGCCGGAAAACACCCCGATGAAGTTCCAGAACGCCGACCAGACTACGGCCACCCAGGGCCGCAGGGCGTTGGTATAGATGACCGTGGCCACGGCGTTGGCCGTGTCGTGAAAGCCATTAACAAATTCGAACGCGCAGGCCGCTACCAGGCAGGCAGCCAGCAACAGCAGCACGTGAGGCTCTAAGCCAAACATAAGAAGGGAATTGGTGAAAAGACGGTTTTCATCATCCAAAGGTAGACTTACCCTTAGGGGCGGCAAGATTATGAAATTGTTACGGCACTACCCGGCCGGCTTCCATTTGAGGCGCTAAACGCAGGAAGCCATCCGGGGTTAGCCCCCAATATTCAGGAAGCGCTAAATTACTGACTGGCACGCCGGCAATGCCTCTTCTGCAACCATGGCTAGGCTACTAGCGCCGGCTTTAGCTACTTTTGCCGGGAGCAACTGTCATTCCGACGAAGGAGGAATCTCGCTAGTGTAGCATAATCAGTTACCGTACTAGCGAGATTCCTCCTTCGTGGGAATGACAGCCGACGCCTCTTACTTCTCTATACAGCATGAGCAACGAGCAGAAACCCGCCGCCACGGCCGAAAACACCTTGGCCGATATCGTGTCGCACGCCAAGGAATACGGCTTTGTATTCCCTTCCTCGGAAATCTACGACGGCCTGGCCGCCGTGTACGACTACGGCCCCAACGGCGTGGAGCTCAAAAACAACCTCAAGCAGCTCTGGTGGAAGGCCATGACCCAGCTCAACCAGAACGTGGTGGGCATCGACGCGGCCATCTTCATGCACCCGCTCACCTGGAAGGCTTCCGGCCACGTCGATGGCTTCTCCGACCCCATGATCGACAACCTCGACAGCAAGAAGCGCTACCGCGCCGACGTGCTGCTGGAAGACAAAGCCGCCGAGTACGAGAAGAACGGCGAGCTGGCCCGCGCCGAAACCCTGCTGGCCGAAATGGGCCGCCTGCTGACCTCGGAAGACCTGGCCGGCGTGAAGCAGCTCATTGTGGATGAGAAAATCATCTGCCCCATCAGCAAAACCAGCAACTGGACCGATGTGCGCCAGTTCAACCTGATGTTCTCGACCCAGATCGGGGCCGTGGCCGAAGACTCCAGCAAGATCTACCTGCGCCCCGAAACGGCCCAGGGCATCTTCGTCAACTTCCTGAACGTGCAGAAGTCGGCGCGGCAGAAGGTGCCGTTTGGCATTGCCCAGATCGGCAAGGCCTTCCGCAACGAGATTGTGGCCCGGCAGTTCATCTTCCGCATGCGGGAGTTCGAGCAGATGGAAATGCAATTCTTCGTGCGGCCTGGCACCGAGGGTGAGTGGTACGACAAGTGGAAGGCCACCCGCCGCCGCTGGCACGAGGTGATGGGCCTACCAGCCGCCAAACTCCGCTTCCACGACCACGAAAAGCTGGCCCACTACGCCAAGGCCGCCGTGGACATCGAGTACGAATTTCCCTTCGGCTTCAAGGAAATCGAGGGCATCCACTCGCGCTCCGACTTCGACCTGATGCAGCACCAGGAGCTCAGCCGCAAAAAGCAGCAGTACTTCGATGCCGACGTAAACCCCGAAACCGGCAAGCCCTACGGCAACTACGTGCCCTACGTGGTGGAAACCAGCGTGGGCGCCGACCGCCTGTTCCTGGCCACGCTCTGCCAGGCTTACACTGAGGAAACCATTACGGAAGGCGAAGGCGAGAAGGAGCAGACCAAGACGCGTACCTTCCTGAAGCTACACCCGGCCGTGGCCCCCATCAAGGCCGCCATTTTCCCGCTCGTGAAAAAGGACGGCATGCCCGAGAAGGCCGAGGAAATCTTCAACAGCCTGCGCTACGACTTCCGGGTGGTGATGGAGGAGCGCGACGCCATCGGCAAGCGCTACACCCGCCAGGACCTGATCGGCACGCCGTTCTGCATTGTGGTGGATGGCCAGACGCTGGAAGACAATACCGTGACTGTGCGCCACCGCGACTCCCGCGAGCAGACCCGCATGCCGATTGCGGAGCTGCGCGGCTACATTGGGGAGGCCGTGAGCTTGTCGCGTATTTTCGAGCAGCTATAGGAATAGCTGAATAGTATTCGGGCATAGAAGAGCCCCATCCTGTTTGCGCGGGGTGGGGCTTTTTTGTGCCCGGAAGGTGCGGCCGGAACAGCCGCGGCCCGCAGTTAGGTTCTCATTCACAGTTGGATAAGTTGAAATTTTTCCTGTAAAATAGCTACTGCTTTATCGGCATTCGAAAAGAATATTGCTTACTTGGGGGAAGTTTTTTTGCTGACTGTCCTTTGCTTGGCGCTGATGTGCGCCTTCGGCTAGCAGTTGGTTTTCAGTCGGTTTCATTGTCTTTCATCCAACTCATAAATTTTTTAGATGGGAATTTCTACTATTTCGGGGTACCGTACATCTGCATTTCAGGGGCTGCTTGCGGCCTTGGGGCTGCTTGCGTCGGCACCAGCCGTAGCAGCCGATGGTCCGGGCAAGGTGGCAGCGCCTACCGAAGCCCGCCACCTGCAGTTTATAGCGAACCGCAACCAGTGGGCGCGGCCAGTTTTGTTTGCTACCGATGTGCCCGGCGGCCGGCTGTATCTGGAGCGAGGACGGCTGCTGCAGACTCTTTACGATACCAAGGCGGTAGAGGAACTTCATCATCACAAGCCCGACGGGCGCGACCACCGCATCAAGGCGCACGCCTATTCGGTGTCGTTTGTGGGCGCCAACATGCAGGCGCTGGTGAAGGGCGGCGACGAAACCGGCGAGGTGACCAACTACTTCCTGGGTAAGGATCGCAGCAAGTGGGCCAGCAACGTGCCTTCCTATAACGAGGTGCGCTACCAGGAGCTGTACCCCGGCACTAACTTGCGTTTCTACACCCACGATGAGCAGCTGGAATACGACTTCGAGCTGGCCCCCGGAGCCGATGCCAAGCGCATCAAGCTCCGCTACGAAGGCCAGCAGAAGCTCGCCATCGTGAAAGGTGCTTTGCAGGTGACCACCTCGGTGGGTACCGTGCTGGAGCAAAGCCCGGTGGCGTACCAACTGCAGGACGGCCGCAAAATACCGGTAGCATGCCGCTACATGCTCAGCGCCGACAACACCCTTTCGTTTGCCTTCCCGCAGGACTACAACCACGCCCTGCCGCTGGTGATTGACCCCGTGCTGGTGTACTCGTCGTACACCGGCTCGACGGGCAGCAACTACGGCTACACGGCCACCTATGACGCGCAGGGCAACCTGTACGCCGGCGGTGTGGTGTTTGCCGCCGGCTACCCCACCACTACCGGGGCCTACGACGTAAGCTTTGCCGGCAGCCAGGACTACGGCATTATGAAGTTCAACCCGTCGGCTACCACGCGGGCGGCTTCGCGTATCTACGGCACCTACATTGGCGGCGGCTCCGACGATCATCCGCACAGTATGGTGGTGGACCCCGCCGGCAACCTAGTGATTCTGGGTACTACCAGTTCCTCCGACTTTCCTACTACCACCGGCGCCTATGATGTGAGCTTCAACACCGGAGCCGACATTGTGGTGTCGAAGCTGAACCCGACCGGTACCCAGCTGTTGGCCTCCACCTTCTTTGGCGGCAACGGCGCCGATGGCCAAATCACTGGCACGCTCGACAAAAACTACAACGACACCTACCGCGGCGACGTCACGACCGATGCCCAGGGCAATATCTACCTGGCTACGATGACCACGTCGGCGAACCTGCCCATCGTCAACGGCTTTCAGGGTACCAAGGGCGCCAACTCCGATGCAGTAGTGGCCAAGTTCAGCTCTAGCCTCAACAGCCTGACGTGGAGTACGTTCCTGGGTGGTTCGGGCGAAGACGCAGCCTACTCGGTACAGGTAGACAGCACCGGCACGGTGTTCGTGAGCGGTGGCACCACCAGCACCAACTTCCCCGGCACCCAGGGCGGCCTCAACCCCCAATACCGCGGCGGCAGCGCCGACGGCTTCGTAGCTCGTATTGCGGCGGCCGGCAACGACCTGTTCCAAGCTTCCTACATCGGTACGCCCGGCTACGACCAGGCTTACTTCCTGCAGCTTGACCGCCAGGGAGAGGTATACCTGTTCGGGCAGACCGACGGGGCGTACCCCGTGTCGGCGGGCGTCTATTCCAACCCCAACAGCCTACAATTTCTGCACAAAATCAACCGCCTGCTGACGACCACGCGCTTCTCTACGGTGATAGGCAACGGCAACTCGGGCGGGACCAACATTTCGCCTACTGCTTTCCTGGTAGATAACTGCGGACAGATTCTGCTATCCGGCTTTGGAGGCAACATTGCCAACATGCCTGTAACGCCCAACGCCATCCAGACGTCGTCGTCGGGTTCTTCGGGCAGCTTCGGCTACTTCTACATCATGCAGCTCTCGGCCAACGCCAGCGGCCTCGTATATGGCACCTACTTCGGCAACGGCAGCTGCCACGTAGACGGCGGCACCTCGCGCTTCGACAAAAAAGGCATCATTTACCAGTCGATGTGCGTGGGCAGCGGCTCGGCTACGCTACCCATCACGCCCAACGGCTTCTCAGCCACCAACAACTCCACTTGGAACAATGCCGCCTTCAAGATTGACGTGCTGCAGCTTGATGCTACGTTTACGCCCTCGGCCACGCCCGGCGGCTCACGCATCCGGACGGGCTGCGCGCCGCTGACTGTGTATTTCACCCGGCCTTCGGTGAGCGGTACTTCCACCAACTGGACGTTCGGTAACGGCCTAAGCTCCACCAACGCCACCACCACGGTAAGCACAGTATACAACACCCCGGGCACCTACATTGCCCGCCTAACCGTCACGGACCCTTCCAACTGCATCCAGAGCGCCACGGCCACCGACACGATTGTAGTATACGGCCTGCCGCCCGCTGCCGCCGGCCCCGACCGCACCATCTGCGAAGGCGGCTCCGTGACGCTGAGCGTGCCGGATGCCGGCCCGGGCGTGACGTATGCTTGGTTCCCGCCTACGGGCCTCAATACCACCCGGGGCCGCACGGTAGTGGCCTCGCCCACGGCCAACACGTTCTACATCCTCACCACCACCACGCCCAACAACTGCACCGGCAAAGACACCGTGCTGGTATCGGTGGCGCCGCGGCCGCAGGTAACGGCGTCGGCCGGCGTAGTCAATGAGTTTACGGGCGTACCCGTGGCGTTCAGCAGCACGGCTACGGCCGCTGTAGGTAGCTACGCCTGGGACTTCGGCGACGGCACTTTCGGGACGGGCGCTACGCCCAGCCACACCTACACCCGCCCCGGCACCTATGTGGTGCGCCTGACGGCCCGGTACGGCTCCAACGGCCAGTGCGAGGAAGCCAGAACCGTGACAGTGAACATCTTTCAGGAAGAAAAGCCCAACGTCATTACGCCCAACGGCGACGGCCTCAACGACACGTTCCGGCCCCTGGTGACCCTGCAGCCGGTTGATATCCAGATTTTCAACCGCTGGGGCAAGAAGGTGTTCGAGCAGAGCAATTACACCCAAGGCTGGGGCCAGGAAAACGTGCCCGGCGGCGTATATTTCTACCAACTCAAGAGCAACACCGGCGAAAGCTGGAAAGGCTGGGTGGAAGTAGTGCACTAGCCGCCTGACTTTTCGGGCATAGAAAAGCCGTTCCGGACAACTTCCGGGACGGCTTTTTTTATGCTCCAGAAGGCAGGCGAATCAGTTTTCGCTCAGCCACTGGGTGGCGTCGCGGCGGGAGGTGAAGTAGTTGAACTGCACCTGCGCGGGCGGCAGGGGCGCGGCGGCCAGCGAGCTGCCGATCTGGTAATGGTACTGCCCCTCCGATACCACGGCCGCAATAAAGAGCGGGCGGGTGGCGTGGTCGGCCAGGGCTTTGGTGAGGGGGCGCAGCAGCTCCGCGTCTTCGTCGGTAGGCGGGGCGTTGCGCTTCAGGTCCAGCAGCAGCTTGTCGACGTTCTGGACGCGCATTTCTTCCAGGGCCCGCTGATAGGCCTGGTTGAATGCCGCCGACAAATGCGGCGTGCTGCAGCTCAGCAGCAGAGTTTCGGAAGCCGGATGGTACGTCAGCAGCGCTTCCGGGGAATTGTACAGGGTCATGGCAAAAGAAAAACACTACACCCGGCGCGGTATAATTCAATTGCTGAGTGCTGCAACGTCCTGTAGTGGGCCTACTTACGCTAGAAGTGCCATAAAATGTTCCCCGGTATCGAAGTAAAAAATCAGCGACCCGGCCTCAGCACCTGGCTGGCCGCCTGCACCACGGCTTCCTTTAATGGCTGAGCCTCACCGGATAGCTGCTTGGGGTTGCGTACCTTTGCTGCATTTTAGCAGCCTATGTGGAGAAACCTCGCCCTGTTCGTCATCAAGAACCGCCGCCTGCTGGTAGGGCTGCTGGCACTCATCACGGTCTTCATGGGCTGGCAGGCTCGCAAAATCGAAATGACCTACGATTTTGCTCAGGTGGTGAGCCCCACCGACCCGGACATGGTGTATTTCCAGCAGTTCAAGCGGCAGTTTGGCGAGGATGGCAACGTGCTGGTGCTGGGCATGCAGGACAGCTCGGTGTACCAGCTTGGCAACTTCAATGAGCTGCGCCTGCTGACGGACACGCTCAGCCAGGTGCGGGGCGTGAACGGCATTCTGGGCGTCACGCGGTTGCCGCGGCTGGTGAAGGATACCACTCTGCGCACGTTCCGAGCCGAGCCTATCTTCCGCAACTTCCCCCAGACCCAGCCCGAGCTTGACTCCCTGATGCGGGTGGTGAACTCCCAGGAATTCTACAAAGGCCAGCTGATTTCGCCTACCACCGGGGCCACGCTGCTGGCCCTCACCATGGACCCCAAGTACCTGAATTCCAGCCGGCGGGAAGCCGTGATGAAGGAGATTCTGGGCCATGCCGAGCGGTTTCAGCAGAAAACCGGCATCAAGATGCACTACGCCGGCCTGCCCTACGTGCGGGCCACCATGACCACCAAGGTAGCCTCGGAAATGAAGCTGTTCGTGGGCCTCACCATCGTGATGATGGCCCTCACGCTGCTCATGTTTTTCCGGACGTGGTCGGCGGTGGTGTTTCCGCTGCTGATTGTGCTGATTGTGGTGGTGTGGTGCATTGGCTCGATGGTGCTGATGGGCTATAAAATCAACCTGCTGACGGGGCTGATTCCGAGTATCATCATCGTGATTGGCATTCCGAACTGTACTTATCTGCTTAGCCGCTACCACTACGACTACCGCAAATCGGGCAACCAGGTGCTGGCGATGGCGCGGGTGGTGCGCAAAATCGGGCTCGTAACCTTGATGAACAATACCACCACGGCTATTGGCTTCGTGGTGTTCTGCTTCACCAACATTGCCATTCTGTTCCAGTTCGGGGCGGTGGCCACCATCAACATCTTCGTGGCCTTTGCGGTGTCGTTCATTCTGATGCCGATTGTGTTCACCATTCTGCCGCCGCCCACGCCCAAGCAGCTGGAGCACCTGGAGGCCAAGCCGCTGATGAAGCTGCTGGAGTTCTTCGACTACCTGGTGCTGGAGCGCCGCCGCACGGTGTACATAGCGGCGCTGGTGTTTGCGGTGCTGGCCGGGTTTGGCGTGAGCAAGGTGCGCTCAGTGAGCTACATGGTGGACGATCTGCCCAAGGATTCGTCGGTGAACTCCGACCTCAAGTTCTTCGAGCAGCACTTCAACGGCGTGATGCCGCTGGAGCTGGTGGTGGACACCGGCAAGCCCAAGGGCCTGCTCAAGCTGAAAAATCTGGAGAAGATTGACCGGCTGGAGAACTACCTGCGCACCCAGCCCGTGCTGACGACGCCGGTAAGCGTGGTGACCTTCCTGAAAGCCTCCACCCAGGCCTTCTACAACGGCAGCCCCGACTACTACCGCCTGCCCGACAACTCCGAGAAGAACTACGTATTCAGCTACCTGGCCCGCTCCCAGAGCACTAAAGGCAGCGAAGGCGCCCTCACCAGCAAGCTGCTGCGCTCCTTCACCGACAGCACCATGCAGCGGGCCCGCATCTCGCTGAAGATTGCCGACATCGGCTCCCACAACCTCGATACGCTGCTCAACAACGGCATCCGGCCCGAAATCAACCGGATTTTTAAGGGCACCGGCATGGACGTGAAGCTCACGGGCACCACCATCATCTTCACCAAGGGCAATGAATACCTGATTGGTACGCTCAAGGAAAGCCTGCTGATTGCCTTTGCGCTGGTGGGCCTGGTGGTGCTGATTCTGTTCCGCAGCATCCGGGCGGTGTTCTTCACGCTGCTGCCTAACTTCTTCACGCTGCTGCTTACGGGCGGCATTATGGGCTACTTCGGCATTCCGCTCAAGCCCAGCACGGCCCTCATTTTCAGCATTGCGCTGGGCATCGATGGCGACAACTCCATCCATCTGCTGGCCAAGTTCCGGCAGGAAATGGCCGCCAACGGCCGCCGGGTGAAGGCCGCCATCAGCACCACGCTGAGTGAGGCCGGCACCAGCATGATTTACACCAGCATTGTGCTGTTTCTGGGCTTCTCGGTGTTTGCCTTCTCGGAGTTTGGCGGCACGAAGGCCCTGGGCCTGCTGATGTCGGCCAGCCTGCTGATTACCAACTTCTCCAACCTGATTCTGCTGCCCTGCCTGCTAGTTACCTTCGAGCACGGCAAGGACGAGGACGTCATCGACCAGTCGGGCATCAAGCACTACGACGACAACTACCACGAGGAAGACGACGACCTGGAGCTGAACCTAAGTCGCATGCAGATGCAGCCGAAACTGAACGGTTAATAAGCCTTTACCACTCAATTCCACCGTCATGCTTGATCTGTCGTCCGCTTGCCGAAGCATCTCTACCATTTCGTTCTCACGACTGAGTTAGTCTGAGGTAGAGATGCTTCGGCAAGCGGACGACAGATCAAGCATGACGTTCTGATACAACGACCCTCCCCACAAATGAACTACCCCGAATTCAAGCAGCCGCTCAACTACGGCCAGGTCGGCACCGATATCCTGGCGTGGTGGAAGCAGAACGGCATCTTTGAGAAAAGCGTGAGCACCCGCGAAGGGCAGCCCACGTTCGTGTTTTATGAGGGCCCGCCCTCGGCCAACGGCGCCCCCGGCATCCATCACGTGATGGCCCGGACGGTGAAGGACATCTTCTGCCGCTACCAGACGCTGCTGGGCAAGCAAGTGCACCGCAAAGGCGGCTGGGATACCCACGGCCTGCCCATCGAGCTGCAGGTGGAGAAGGAGCTGGGTATCACGAAGGAGGATATCGGCAAGAAAATCAGCATCGAGGACTACAACCAGCGTTGCCGCGAAACCGTGATGCGCTTCAAAGCCCAGTGGGACGACCTCACCGAGAAAATGGGCTACTGGGTGGACCTTGACGACCCCTATATCACCTTCGAGCCCGAGTACATCGAGAGCTGCTGGGCGCTGCTCAAGAAGCTCTACGACAAGGGCCTGCTCTACAAGGGCTACACCATCCAGCCCTACTCGCCGGCGGCGGGAACCGGCCTGTCGTCGCATGAACTGAACCAGCCCGGCACCTACCGCGACGTGAAGGACACCACCGTGGTGGCCCAGTTCAAGGTGAAGCGCGACGAGAAGTCGGAGCCGTTGTTCGGCAACGTGCAGCTCGACGAAGTGCCCCTGGCCGCTCTCTACGGCGACAATGCCTCGGAGCCGGACGTATACATCCTGGCCTGGACGACTACGCCCTGGACCCTGCCCGCCAACACGGGTCTGGCTGTGGGCAAGAACATCCCGTACGTGCTGGTGAGTACCTTCAATCCCTACACCTACGCGCCCATCCGGGTGGTGCTGGCGGAGGCGTTGGTGGGCAAATACTTCTCGGAGAAAGGCAAAGAGGCTTCGTTTGAGGACTTCAAGCCCGGCGACAAAGTGCTGCCCTGGCGCATCGAAAACACCTTCAAAGGTGCCGACCTCGTGGGCATCAGCTACGAGCGGCTGTTCGGCCAGAACAAAGGCTATCCGGCGTTTGAGGGCGAGGAAAACGCCTTCCGCGTCATCAACGGCGACTTCGTGACCACCGAAGACGGCACCGGCATCGTGCACATCTCGCCCACGTTTGGTGCCGACGACTTCCGGGCTGCCCAGCTGGCCGGCGTGCCCGCCCTACTGGTAGCCGACGACGAAGGCAAGCTCGGCCCCATCGTGGACCGGACGGGCCGCTACGTGGCCCAGATGGGCGAATTCGGCGGCCGCTGGGTGAAAAACTACGACGGCCACGACGAGTCGGGTGCCGACTACAAAACCCTTGATGAGAGCATTGCCATCCGCATGAAAGGCGACGGCACGGCCTTCAAGGTGGAGAAGTACGAGCATACCTACCCGCACTGCTGGCGCACCGACAAGCCCGTGCTCTACTACCCGCTCGACTCCTGGTTTATCAAAACCACGGCGGTGAAAGACCGGCTCATCGAGCTCAACAAAACCATCAACTGGCAGCCCGCCAGCACCGGCACCGGCCGCTTCGGCAACTGGCTGGAAAACCTGGTCGACTGGAACCTGAGCCGCTCGCGCTACTGGGGCACGCCCCTGCCCATCTGGCGCACCCAGGATGGCACCGAGGAAATCTGCATCGGCAGCATCGAGCAGCTGAACGCCGAAATCGACAAGGCCGTCGCCGCCGAAGTCATGACCCACAACCCCTACCAGCTGGTGGACGGCAACTGGGTAATGGCTAACGGCTCGACGGACCAAACCACTAAAATCGACCTGCACCGGCCCTACGTAGACGACATCTTCCTGGTGTCGCCCTCGGGCCAGCCCATGTACCGCGAAACCGACCTCATCGACGTGTGGTTCGACAGCGGCGCCATGCCCTACGCTCAGTGGCACTATCCGATTGAAAACGAAGAGCAGTTCCAGAAGAACTTCCCGGCTGATTTCATTGCCGAAGGCGTGGACCAGACCCGTGGCTGGTTCTTCACACTGCACGCTTTGGCGGTGATGCTGGAAGACTCGGTGGCCTACAAAAACGTGATGGCCAACGGCTTGGTGCTCGACAAGAACGGCAACAAGATGAGCAAGCGCCTCGGCAACGCCGTGGACCCGTTTGCCACCATCCAGCAGTTCGGCCCCGATGCCACGCGCTGGTATATGATTGCCAACGCCCAGCCCTGGGACAACCTCAAATTCGACGTGGCCGGCATCACGGAGGTGCAGCGCCGCTTCTTCGGCACGCTGTTCAACACCTACTCGTTCTACGCCCTCTACGCCAACCTCGACGGCTTCCAGGCCCGCGAGTTCGACCGCACGCCGCACGCCGAGCTGAGCGAGCTGGACCGCTGGATTCTGAGCAAGCTCCAGTCGCTGATTCTGGAAGTGCGCGGCCACTACGACAGCTACGACCCCACCAAGGCCGCCCGCGCCATCCAGGACTTCGTGACCGACCAGCTCTCCAACTGGCACGTGCGCCTCTCGCGCCGCCGCTTCTGGAAGGGCGAGCTGACCGCCGACAAGCGCGCCGCTTACGAAACCCTGCAGGAATGCCTGGTGGTAGTATCGCAGCTCATGGCCCCGATTGCGCCCTTCTTCGCCGAGTGGTTGTATCAGAACATGACCAACGGCATGCGCGCCGAAGCCATCGAGCGCAGCACTCCGCTGGCCGCCGAATCGGTGCATTTGACACTCTTGGTGGAAGCCGACGAAGCCCGCATCGACAAGGCATTGGAGGAGCGCATGGAGCTGGCCCAGCGCATTTCTTCGCTCACGCACTCGCTACGCAAGAAATCGGTGCTGAAGGTGCGCCAGCCGCTGCAGCGCATCCTGGTGCCGGTATTCAACGACTCGACCCGCGCCCAGGTGGCATTGGTGGAAGACCTGATCTGCGCCGAGGTGAACGTGAAGCACGTGGAGTTCCTCGATGATGCCAGCGGCGTGCTGGTGAAGTCGGTGAAGCCCAACTTCAAGCGCCTGGGCCAGCAGTACGGCGCCAAGCTGAAAGCCGTGGGTGCCCGCATCCAGCAGATGAGCGCCGAGGAAATCAGCACCCTCGAAAAAACCGGTCAGCTGGCCGTAAAAATCGATGGCGAAGCCTACATCCTGGCCCCCGACGACGTGGAAATCCGCACCCAGGACCTGCCCGGCTGGCTGGTCGCCACCGACGGCCCCCTCACCGTGGCCCTCGACGTGACCCTGACCGACGAGCTGCGCCAAGAAGGCGTGGCCCGCGAGCTGGTAAACCGCCTCCAGAACCTGCGCAAAGACAGTGGCCTGGAAGTGCAGGACAAAATCCGCGTCACGCTGCAGCAGCAGCCCGAGCTGGAAGCCGCCGTGCAGTCGTTCGGCAGCTACATCCGGGAGGAAGTGCAGGCCCTGAGCCTGGATTTCGCCCCGGAAATCAGCGGCGGCGCGGTGCTGGAATTCGACGAGTTTTCCGTGCCGGTGCTACTGAACGTAGCAACTGCTTAAGCCTCAGGTGCCAACCGCCGCCTCAGAAACGGCGGTTGGCACACCGGCGCACAAAGCGTAAAACCGGCCACCGAATCCGGCTCAAAACGGCATAAACCGCTACCCGAAACATATACCAACGGCGCACCGGCCCGGCGCTCAGCTCTGCGGCCGAAGTCTAAAATTCTGCGTCACTTTGTGCCACGAGAGGGGAGAGGGACTAGCTCTGACAAGACGTCAGCTCAGCGTCTCACTTCTCACTTCTCCCTTCTAACCTCTCACTTCCGAAGAATGAAGTACTGGAAATACTACCTCGTGGCCGTGCTGGTCATCGTCATCGACCAGCTCTCCAAGTGGGCCGTGCACCGCTATATGCCGCTCGGCATGCCCGGCGAAATTCCGCTGCTCGGCGACTGGCTGAAGCTGCACTACACCACCAATCCGGGCATGGCCTTCGGGGTGGAGCTGCCCGCGCCCTACGGCAAAGTGCTGCTCACGCTGTTCCGGCTGGTGGCCGTGACGGGCATTGCCTACTACATTCGGCGGCTGTGGCAGCAGCGCGCGCCCCAGGGCCTCATGTTCTGCATCGCCCTGATTCTGGGCGGCGCCATCGGCAACCTCGTGGATTCTATCTTCTACGGCATCGTGTATGGCCCCGGCCTCACGGTGTACGGCGCCCCCACGCCCTGGCTGCACGGGCAGGTGATTGACATGATTTTCGTGGATTTCCCTGACGGCTTCTTTCCCGCCTCGTGGCCGCTGGTAGGCGGCCAGATGATTCCGGACTTCCCCATCTTCAACATCGCCGATTCCAGCATCTTCGTGGGCGTGGTGCTGATTCTGCTGTTCCAGAACCGTTTCTACAGCACCGAGGACGAAAAAGCGCACCCGCTGGCCGCCAACGACCCCGCCGCCGCCCAGGCCCGCCACGACGCCGAAGCCTCGTCGGAAGTGGTGTAACGACTGTCTTTCTGCCTGAAAGCGGCCCGCCGGAATCGTTCCGGCGGGCCGTTTTCGTTGTAGAGACGCAATATTTTGCGTCTCTACGTTGCTGATGTTGTTGCAACTGGGCGGTTTCGGCCGTTCAACGGCGAGACGCAAAATATTGCGTCTCTACAGCTGTTTCGGCCGTTCAACAGCGAGACGCGAAGTGTTGCGTCTCTACAGCAGCGCCTATCTTTACTGATCTACCTGCCTGCTATGTCCCAGCCCATTCTTTCCGTTCGCAACCTCACCATCGACTTCAACAGCCACCGTGGCAACACGCGGGCCGTGCAGGACATTTCCTTTGACCTGCATCGGGGCGAGACGCTTGCCATCGTGGGCGAGTCGGGCTCGGGCAAGTCGGTGACGTCGCTGGCGCTGATGGGGCTGATTCCGCTGCCGCCCGGCCGGATTGTGAGCGGCGAAGCGCGGTTTCAGAGCGAGGCGCTAGGGGAGGTGGACTTGTTGCAGCTCACGGATAAGCAGCTGCAGCAAGTACGCGGAAACGACATCGGAATGATTTTTCAGGAGCCGATGACCTCGCTGAACCCCGTGTACACCTGCGGCAGCCAAGTGGTGGAGGCCCTGCGCCTGCACACCCCGCTCAGCGAGAAGGAAGCCGAGGCCCGCACCGTGGAGCTGTTCACGATGGCCCAGCTGCCGCGACCCGAGAAAATATTCACCAGCTACCCCCACGAAATCAGCGGCGGCCAGAAGCAGCGCGTGATGATTGCCATGGCCATGGCCTGCAACCCCGCCATCCTCATTGCCGACGAGCCCACCACCGCCCTCGACGTAACGGTGCAGGCCCGCATGCTCCGCCTCATCGATGACCTGCGCCGCCAGCACAACACTGCCGTCATCTTCATCACCCACGACTTGGGCGTGGTGGCCGAAATTGCCGACCGGATTCTGGTGATGTACCGCGGCCGCGTGGTAGAGCAGGGCCCCGTGCTCGACATATTCACCAATCCGCAGCACCCCTACACCAAAGGCCTGCTGGCCTGCCGCCCAAAACTTTCCGTCGGACGCAAAAAACTTCCTGTAGTGGCCGATTTCATGCGTGAAACGGCCGAAGGAGGCTTTATCAGCACTGAAACTGACTTCACGCAAGTAGTTGACGGTCTTGCCCCTGAAGTCCCCGCTTCCACCTCTCACAACGACGGTGAAACCGCCAAAACGTTCCCCGTGGAACATCGTGTTTCACGCCCTGAAACCCCGGAATTTGGCTTGGAAACGGCCCCAAGCCTGGAATCCGGCCAACCCCTGCTGACCAGCAACGGCGCCACCAGTGGTGCTGCGAATTCCCCGGAGGGGTTCGTAGTACCACTACCGTTGAACGACGCCGCCACGCCCGCCACGCCCGCTGCCGCCTCGTTCAACGATAGTGGTACCACGAGGCCCTCGGCAACTCATGGCACCACTGCCCCCTTGCTGCAGGTCGAGAATCTGAACGTGCACTTCCCGATTCGCAAGGGATTCTTCAACCGCAAGCCCGAGTTTGTGCGGGCCGTAGATGGCGTGAGCTTCGAGGTGTATCCGGGCGAAACTGTCGGGCTGGTGGGGGAGTCGGGCTGCGGCAAGACCACGCTGGGCCGGGCGCTGCTGCGGCTGGTGGAGCCAACCTCGGGCAGCATCCTGTTTGAGGGCGAAGACCTGGCCCGCCTGCCGGCCGAGCAGCTGCGCCGCCGCCGCCGCGAGTTTCAGATGGTCTTCCAGGACCCCTACGCCGCCCTCAACCCGATGATGACCGTGGGCGAGGCCATCCTGGAGCCCATGCGCGTCCATGGCGTGGGCGGCACCCGCCAGGAGCAGAAGGCCCGCGTGCTGGAGCTGCTGCGCACCGTCGGCCTCACCGAAGCCCAGTACCAGCGCTACCCGCACGAGTTCAGCGGCGGGCAGCGCCAGCGCATCTGCATTGCCCGCGCTCTGGCCCTGCAGCCCAAGTGCATCATCTGCGACGAGTCCGTGTCGGCCCTCGACGTGTCGGTGCAGGCGCAGGTGCTCAACCTGCTCAACGACCTCAAGCGCGAATTCGGCATCACCTACCTGTTCATCACCCACGACCTCTCGGTGGCCCGCTTCATGTCCGATAGGCTGCTGGTGATGCGCCAGGGCCAGATCGTGGAAAGCGGCCCCGCCGCCGACATCTACGCCAACCCCCAGCACGAGTACACCAAGCAGTTGCTGGCCGCCATCCCCAAAGACACCCCCGCCGACATCCGCGCCGCCGTAGCCAGCCGGGCGTAGGAGGGAAGCAGCAGGGCGGAGCCTAGCTTAGCGCGTGCTGGAGTTGTAGTGGCTGATGCATCATCGACTGCCAACGCGGCCCCGGCTGGAAAATCCGGCACTTTTCCAGCTGGGGCCGCGTTGGCAGTCGTACTAAGCAATACGTCTGCTTGCCCACCCGATACGATGGCAAGCGGCTGCTTGGTCTCAGATAGCCAAGCCAACTTATGCAGCGCCTTCCGGCCCCGCGTAACCCAACCATAACCGGGTATTTTCAGCCCGGAATAGTTATTGCTCTCTATATTTCGTATCATCTTTCCGAAGCCCGTAAGACGGCCGATATTCCTCATTACGGAAGGTGCGCCGGTTCTGGCCGCTGCTTTCCCATCAACCCCCGCCGCCTGCGAAAACGACAACCTCTGGCGGCTCCCATTTTCTAAATGAAAAGAAAAGACGACTCCGCCGCCCCCCGCGCCAACCGCGCGAAGGCAGCCCCCGGCAGCCCTGATGCTGCCCTCATTTCCCAGGACCTGGTCTTCCGCATCTTCCGCGACAACCCCGAGAAGGTGCTGGCCTACCGCCAGATTTCCCGCCGCCTGGGCGTCACCACCCGCGAGCAGCGCGACGAAGTATTCAGCCACCTCAAGGCGCTGAAGAAAGCCGGCCTGCTGACGCTGGTGCAGAACGACGAATACCGCCTCACCGACCCAGCCAACGCGCCCGCCGCTGTGGACGCGGGCAGTGGCCGCAGCTCGCGCAAAAACGAGGCGGTCCCCGCCCGCCGCAGTGCCCGCTCGCCCGAGGCCGAGTTCGGCCAGGACCCCGTGGTGCACCGCCGCCGCGAGGCCGGCTTCGACTTCCCTGACGCAGCCAGCACCACCGATTCGCGCCGCCGCCACGCCTCCCACGCCGACACCATTGTGGGCACCGTGGCGCTGGCCACCGACAAGTTTGCCTTCGTGATTTCCGAGGAAAGTGAAAGCGACGTGCGCGTGTTCACGGACCGCCTGCGCTTTGCCATGCAGGGCGACACGGTGCGCCTGCGCCTGCGCGGCTCCCGCGACGGCCGCCCCGTCGGCGACGTGGTGGAAGTGCTCAAGCGGGTGCGCCCCGAGGTGGTGGGCCGCCTGCAGGTGCGCGGCGGCATCGGCTTCGTGAAGCCCGACAACCGCAAGATGTACTTCGACGTGTTCGTGCCCTTCGAGAACCTGCACGGCGCCGTGGATGGCGAGAAGGTGCTGGTGCGCGTCACGGAGTTTCCGGAGGATGACGCTGGCCGCTCGCCGCTGGGCGAGGTGGTGCGCAGCTTCGGCCAGGCCGGCGCCAATGAGGCCGAGATAAACGCCATCATGGCTGAGTTCGGCTTGCCGTTTGAATTCCCGGCCGAAGTGGAGGAGGAGTCGGAGTCGATTTCCGAAATCATCCCGGCTTCGGAAGTGGAGCGCCGCCGCGACTTCCGCCACATCACCACCTTCACCATCGACCCCGCCGACGCCAAGGACTTCGACGATGCCCTGAGCATTCAGAAGCTCGACAACGGCCACTGGGAAATCGGCGTGCACATCGCCGACGTGACCCACTACGTGCGCCCCGGCACGGCGCTGGAAGAGGAAGCCAAGCACCGCGCCACCTCGGTGTACCTCGTCGACCGCGTGATTCCGATGCTGCCGGAGCGCCTCTCCAACGGCCTCTGCTCGCTGCGCCCCAACGAGGACAAACTGACTTTCTCGGCCGTGTTTGAGCTCGACGAAAACGGCAAGCTCTACGAGTCGTGGTTCGGCAAAACCATCATTCACTCCGACCGCCGCTTCGCTTACGAAGATGCCCAGGAACGCATCGAAGGACTGGAGTCGGACTACACGGCCGAGGTGCAGCTCATGAACAGCATCGCCAAGAAGCTGTGCGCGCAACGCTTCAAGCAGGGCGCCATCAGCTTCGAGACGCAGGAAGTGAAGTTCAAGCTCGACGAGAACGGCAAGCCGCTGGGCGTGTATGTGAAGGAGCGCAAGGACGCGCACAAGATGATCGAGGAGTTCATGCTGCTGGCCAACCGCAAGGTGGCCGAGTTCGTGTTCAAGCTCAAGGCCCGCAAGCCGCGCTTCACGATGGTGTACCGCGTGCACGAAGCCCCCGACCCGGACCGCCTGCAGACCTTCGCGCTGTTCGCCAAGAAATTTGGCCACCACCTCGACCTGGCCAACCCCAAAAAGATCAGCACCGAGCTTAACGACCTTTCGATGGAGGTGATGGGCCGGCCCGAGCAGAACGTGCTGCAGACCCTGGCTGTGCGCACCATGAGCAAGGCCATCTATACCACCGAGCCGCTGGGCCACTTTGGCCTGGCCTTCGAGCACTACTCGCACTTCACCTCGCCCATCCGTCGCTACCCCGACATGATGGCCCACCGCCTGCTGGAGCACTACCTGGAGGGCGGCAAGAACGTGGACGTGGAGCCTGTGGAAGAAGAGTGCAAGCACTCCTCAGAGCGCGAGAAAGTGGCGGCCTCCGCCGAGCGCGCCAGCATCAAGTACAAGCAGGTGGAGTTCATGTCCGAGGTTATCGGCGAGACGTTCACCGGCGTGGTGTCGGGCCTCACGGAGCGCGGCATGTACGTGGAAATCGAGGAGAACAAGTGCGAAGGCATGGTGCGCCTGAGCGAGATTCCCGGCGACCATTTCGAGCTGGACCGCGACAACTACCGCATCGTGGGCCAGCGCACCAAGCGCATTATCCAGTTCGGCGACGAGCTGCAGGTTATCGTGAAATCGGCCAACCTGCTCGACCGCACCATCGACTTCGAGCTGGTGGACAACCGCCCCGACGCCGTGAAGCAGCGCGAGCTGCAGGAGCGTCGCGAGAACAGCAAGCCCCGCGGCTACCGCCCCGAGCGCAGCAGCGGCGGCCGGCCCGGCGGCGACAAAGGCAAGCGCCGCCGGTAGCTGTCATTGCGAGCGGAGCGAAGCAATCTTTCCTCCCTCTGAGACAAACGACCCTTATAGACAAGCCCTCCGGTTCCAGGTTATAGCCTAGTGCCGGAGGGCTTTCTGATTAATTCTGACTCAACTCACAGAGAGGAAGGATTGCTTCGTCGTGCCTCCTCGCAATGACAATCCGTTGCGCCGTACCTTTCCTCTCCGAACCTTTACCCGTTTCTGTGGACCTTACTGCCCTCTCCAACAAACTCACGGCGGCTCTGGCCGAGCTGCACTACGGCGAACAGCCCACGGCCCTCTACGAGCCCATCCGCTACATCATGGCCCTTGGCGGCAAGCGCATCCGGCCGCTGCTCACGCTGCTGGGCGCCCAACTCTACACCGATGCTCTGGACGTGGCCCTGAAGCCCGCTCTGGCCGTGGAGGTATTCCACAACTTCACCCTGCTCCACGACGACATCATGGACCAGGCCCCGCTGCGCCGCGGCCAGCCTACGGTGCACGAAAAGTGGAACCCCAACGTGGCCATCCTGAGCGGCGACGTGATGCTGGTGCGGGCCTACGAGCTGCTGTTTGATATGCCGCCCGCCCTGCTGGCCCCCATGCTGCGCCGCTTCTCCCAGACGGCTGCCGAGGTGTGCGAAGGCCAGCAGTGGGACATGAACTTCGAAACGGAAACCGAGGTCAGCATCGACCAGTACGTGGACATGATCCGGCTGAAGACGGCCGTGCTGCTGGGCTTCGCGCTGGAGCTGGGTGCCCGGCTCGGCGGCGCTTCCGAGGATGATGCCGAGCACCTGCGCCTGTTCGGCGAAGGCATCGGCATAGCCTTCCAGCTCCGCGACGACCTGCTCGATGTGTACGGCGACGCCGCCACCTTTGGTAAGCGTGTGGGCGGCGACATCCTTAGCGACAAGAAAACCTTCCTGCTGCTCACGGCCCAAACCCAGGCCAACGACGCGCAGCGTGCCCAGCTGGCCCGCCACATCGGCCAGCCCATCCCGGATGCCGACGCCAAAGTGCAGGCCGTGCGCGCCCTCTACGATGAGCTCGATATCCGCCCCCAGACCGAGGCCCGCATCAACCACTACTTCGAGGATGCCCTGCAACACCTGGACCGCGTGAGCGTGCCGGCGCCCCGCAAAGAGCCCCTGCGCCATCTGGCCCTGCAGCTGCTGGAGCGCGAAAGCTAAACTATCGGGCTGTGGCGCGGACTTCAGTCCGCAGCCCCTCCGGCTGGGCACACCGCGTCATTCGTATAGACGAAAGCCGCAACGCACAACCGTGGCGCGGACTTCAGTCCGCAGCCCTCACGCCGCACCATCCGGGCAGGCGTGGGGGCTGCGAACTGAAGTCCGCGCCACAGCCACCCATTTCGGGCGTTTTGCGGGCTTCTGAGCATCGGCTGGCCACGAGTGCCTCCTTGAGGTCCACCGTGCGTCTGACGCGCCTTAAACGCGCTTATTTTTTCTTCTATTCCCCTCGCATGTCCTTCCTCAACCCTATTCTGATTCTGATAGCCCTCACGGCCGGCATTTCGATGTACGCGTGGTCGAACCGTGCGCTGCTCGATGGCTGGATCCTGAGCCCCTACCTGATGCAGCAGCGGCAGCAGTGGTACCGGTTCCTCACCTCCGGTTTCCTGCACGCCGACCTGACCCACCTGCTGTTTAACATGTTTGCCTTCTACTCCTTCAGCCCCATTGTGCTGCGCGAGTACGTGGCTGGCTACGGGGTGGGAGCGGGCATCGGGTTCTTCCTGCTGCTGTATCTGGGCGGGATTATCCTGTCGTCGGTGCCCACGTTTTTCCGCCACCGCCACAACCCCGGCTACCACAGCCTGGGCGCTTCGGGTGGCGTGTCGTCGGTGGTGTTTGCCAGCGTGCTGCTGTTTCCGGTGGCGCCCGGCGGCGGCGGCATCTACATCTTCCCACTCCCGATTCCCATTCAGCCGTTCATTTTCGGGCTGCTCTACCTGGCCTATTCCTACTACATGAGCCGCCGCAACGCCGACAACATCAACCACGACGCCCACTTTTATGGCGCTTTGTATGGCGTGGTGCTCACGCTGGCCCTGCTGCCTTCATCGGCGCTGGATTTTTGGCAACAAGTGCAGTCTTATTTAAGTAATGTATTGTAAATCAATTGATTAAAAAATTAATATTATCCTATGTATATCTATTCCGGCTACCGGCCCGTAAACGGCCTTCAAACACCAACTCTCTACTCCCATGAATAAGCTCAAAACCCTCGCCAACCGCCTGCCGGTTGGTATGCTTTCCCTGGCCATGGCCTTCTCGTTGCTGCTCAGCAGCTGCGCCGGCCGCAGCAGCAACGGCAACCTCACCATCTTCGGGGTGTTCTACATCATCCTGGCGGTGGCCGCTTTCTTGAGCCTGATCAAGCAGGACTGGTCGACGGGCAAGAAAATCATCTGGGGCCTGATCATCTGGTTCTTCCCCTTCGGTGGTTCCATCATCTACTTCCTGTTCTCAGGTCGCCGCTAGATTCAGACAGCCTCTGTAAGTAAAAAGCCCCGGCACGTTTTCGTGTCGGGGCTTTCTGTTGGTGGTGGGGTAGGTGCTACATGCCTTTCAGTAGGCGCTGCTTTTCCAGCCGCGCTACGTGCTTCAGCAGCTCGCCGGTATTCGTGATTTCCTTCACCTGCCAATGGTCGCCTTGGTTGCGCATCTTCAGCTCCACCACCAGCGTGGTGTCGTATTTGGGCTGCGTGAACTCCAGGCCTACCAGCGCCTGCTCACCCTGCTCGGTCACGTACTTGATGTCCTTGAACTGGCTGTCGGGGTTCACCACCTTACCGGCCAGTCCCAGCATTGATACGTTTATCAGTCTATCGGGAGCCGCAGCAGCCGCTGCTTCCACCGAGCCGGTTTCTATGTAGCGCTGCAGCTCCTGGCGGGCCGACTGCGCTAGCTGGGGCTTGAGCAGCCGCAGCGCCCCCTTAAACATCATGCCGCCCGGGTTCAGCAGCCCCAGCGCCGAGCCCTGGCTGGTGACCTGGTCGACGAGGCTGCCGGTTACACTGCTCACGTCGACGTAGCGCTCGAAGTCGGCCATGTCGTGGGTGCGCACGGCGTTGGCGGCCTGCATCAGCGCGTATTTGGGGCTTGCCTTCAGGCTCTGATAGTAGAGGTAGCCGCCGGCGGCCAGGGCCACCAGCACGGCCAGAATAATTAATCGTTTCATTAGAGAGAGGAAAGAAGTTGCCAGCGAAAATACAGGATTCGGCTGGTCTTTGTGCGGCGGGGTCGGCCCCGGTTCAGCGGCCCGTCAGCTATCTGGGCAGGGCCTGCGTACTGCTGCTTATGTCTACTCTCACGCCTTTTTCTGCGCCTCCCGAAGTGCATGGCCACCGTGGCTGCCGCGGCCTGTTTCCGGAGAATACGCTGCCCGCTTTCCTGCATGCCGTCCGCCTCGGAGTAGCCGTGCTGGAGCTGGATGTGGTGCTGTCGGCCGATGGGCAGGTGGTGGTGTCGCACGAGCCCTGGATGAGCGCCACCATCTGCCTCGACCCCGCCGGCCAGCCTATTCCGGCCGCCACCCAGCAGCAGCACAACCTCTACCAGATGCCCTACGCTCAGGTCCGGCGCTACGACTGTGGGCAGCTGCCGCACCCCGTTTTTCCGACGCAGCAAAACCTGCCGGCGCACAAGCCGCTGCTCCGCGAAGTCGTGCTTGCCGTGGATGAACTGGCTCGGGAGCTGGGCCGGATTCCGCCCCGCTTCAGCCTCGAAGTGAAGAGCGAGCCGGCCGGCGACAACCTGTTTCACCCGGCCCCGGCGGCCTACGTGGCAGTGGTGGTAGAGGAGCTGCGGCGCCTCGGGCTGGTGCCGCGCACCACACTCCTGAGCTTCGACCGACGCATCCTGCAGCAGGTGCGGCGCCAGCTGCCGGAGCTGCCGCTGTGCCTGCTCATCGAAGACGACGTACCCCTGGCCAGCCACCTGCAGCAGCTCGGTTTCACCCCCCAGGTGGTAGGCCCGCACCACGCGCTGGCGACGCCGCAGCTGCTTGCTGAAGCCCGGCAGGCCGGCATGCTGGTAGTGCCCTGGACGGTCAACAACCCCGCCGATATGCTGCGCCTAATGGCGCTGGGCGTAGCCGGAATTACCACCGATTATCCCGACCGGCTGTTGCCGCTTTACCCCTCCGGACAGCGCGCAGAGTAGGCCACTTCCGCGACCCATCACGCCTTTCCGGACAGGGCATTTACTACCGTATTATCTGAAGCACCTGTAGCGAATCGTTACAGGTGCTTTGTGTTTTGCTGAACGACCCTCTGGTGGGTGTAAGGGAGGTTGTGGACGTAACACGAACCATATTGTAACACTGTGACTGTATCAATAAACAAAGTTTGTAATATGTAAGATGTGTAAATATGTATCATGTATACGTGTAATGTGTGTCCTGTAACACACGTTTATTTGTATTCCTGTTTTTGTTATGTGAAACACAATTGTCATATTTACAGACACAACAATTCAGGACGCTTTACTATGCCGCATCAAGGCGAAATACTGCAGGAAGCCATCAAAAACAGCGGAATTTCCATCACGCGTATCGTGGACGGACTCGGTATTACACGCCCTACCATATACCGCAAGTTTAAAGAAGAGACACTGGATTACGCATTCGTAAAGCGAGTGGGTGATATTATCGGACACGACTTTTCCAGCGACTTTACAGTTGTTCAGCAAGTGACATTGCCTTTTGTAACACAACGCGCTGATGTTACACCTTTACAATCTGTAACGAGCAAGCCTGTCTCTGTATCACAACCTGAGCCAGAGTGCTCCAAACAGCTTTTGGCTCTCCAAACCAAGTACATTTCCCTGCTGGAGGCCTATAATGAACTACTGCTGAAAGTGTATGGCCCCAGGTAACAAAAACGTTCCACGTGAAACATTTTTGTCTGTATAACGGTAGCAATTGTTGCCTGAAATGATAAGCAAGACCAGCCGACGGCGGCCAGCCGCAAGGGCCAATCGGGAGGGTTGTAAGAAGGTAAAAGCAGCGGGGCGCAGCAGATTGAATCTGCTGCGCCCCGCTGCTTTTGTGTGCGTCAGATACTGGGGTAGGGAAGGGGCTAGTACCCCAGCTGGCACCGCTCAGTTTCGAGCAGGTGCAGCAGGCTGTCGGCCTGCATGCCAGTTCGGGCATCGTTGAACTGGCGGTGGTAGTCGGCGTTGAATTCGCGCCGCTTGATGGCCTCCACGAAACGCCGGGTATCGTCGGGAGTTTCTAGCAGCAGGCCTGGCACCGGAGTCGGGTTGCCATCGTCGTCTTTGGCCACCATCGTGAAGTAGGAGGTATTGGTATGCTTCACGGTTCCGGTCCGCACGTCTTCGGCAATCACCTTGATGCCGACCAGCAGCGAGGTGCGACCCACGTAGTTCACCGAGGCCAGCAACGACACTAGTTCGCCCACTGCCACCGGCTGCAGGAAGTTCACCCCATCGACGCTCACCGTGACGCAGTAGGTGCCCGCGTGCTTGGAGGCCGCCGCGTAGGCCACCTTGTCCATGAGCGAAAGCAGGATGCCCCCGTGGATCTTGCCGCCGAAGTTGGCGTAGGAAGGAATCATAAGCTCGGTGAGCGTTACCCGGGAATAGGACACGGGCCGGAAGTTGGGGAGAGGGTAGGGAGGCATAGGCACAGCAAGTGGAGGGAGAAACATTCCGGCAGTAGCATTGCCGGACCTGTGCAAGATAAGGGGGCTTGCCAGGTTGGGGCATCATGCGGTATGCCTGCCGCTATACTGGCCCGGCCTAAGGTAGCGGCGGGCATGATGGGCCACAGTGGCAAGGGGCACGGCTCTATCTAAACCAAGTTGCGGAGCAGCTCCGGTCCGGCGGCTTTTTCAGCCGTCGGGCCGGTCTTGGGATGCACGATGTGGCTACAGCTAGCAAGGTGGTCCGTGTACTCCTGCGAAGACCAGCACGACGGCTGAAAGAGCCGCCGGACCGGAGCTCTTGCCAGTGGCCGCCGCATCATTCGCAGCTTGGGTCAGCTAAGCTGGCATGCGAGGTGAGCCAAGCCGCGCACAACGCTGCCGGATGCTATGCCCAATAAAGGTTGGTTCAATCCGCGCGCTCGGAGAGAAGCCTGATATGGCGGAGTTGCGCAGCCGGGACGCGAAGCGCTATAGGAACACCACTTCCTTGATGACTGCCTCGCCTACCTCGTCGTTGATGAGCTGCATCACCCGGGTCTTGGCCATCACCAGCTCATGCTTGAGCGGGGCCGAGGAAAGCCGCACGAAAAGCTTACCGTTGCTCACGTACACCTCCTGGGTTTTCAGCGCCACGGCCTTGCCCATCACTTTCTCCCAACTGCCTACCACTGTCACCTCGTTGAGCTTGCCCTGCAGCCGGTAGGCTTTCAGCAACGACTGAATACTGTCCTTCAGAGACACGATATCGGCACGACGCGAGTTTTCGGATTTGCTTGGTTTTTTCACGTCGGGTCGGTATACTAATGCGCGGAGAATGCCGCTGCGCCTAGAGCGGCGGCTACGCAAAGGTACGGCGCCCACGCTCGGCTTACACGGCGCGCACCGTGCCGGCCTCCACCCGAAACCGGTTGATCTGCTCGGTGATGCTGGCCAGCGCCAGGTCGGTACGGTCGAGGTGGGTGTCGGTGAGAAAGATCTGCCCGAAGGTGTGGTCGGCTACGAGCTGCAGCAGCCGCACAATGCGCTTCTCATCGAGCCGGTCGAAAATGTCGTCGAGCAGGAGCAGGGGCTTCTGTTGGTTGCGCGCCGCCAAGATTTCAAACTGCGCCAGCTTGAGCGCAATAACGTAGGACTTCTGCTGGCCTTGCGAGCCGTAGCTCTTCACCGGCAGCCCATCCATCAGAAACACGAAGTCGTCTTTGTGCGGGCCGGCTGTGGTGCGCTGCAAGGCCAGGTCCTTGCGCTCCTGCACCCGAAGCAGCTTGGCGAAGTCGGTTTCGGGCAGCTGACTCTTATAAGTAAGCAGCACTTCTTCCCGGCTGTCGGCCAGCAGCTGATAGTGGCGCTGGAAGAGCGGCTCGAAGTCCAGCAGAAACTGCTGGCGGGCTGCCACCAGCTGCAAACCCAGCGGCACCAGCTGTTCGTCGAGCACCAGCAGGTAGTCCCGGTCGTAGCCGCCCTGGCGTTCGGCGGCCAGCTTTAGCAGCGAGTTGCGCTGCCGCAGCACATGGTTGTAGGAGATGAGCAGCTCCAGATAGGCGTGGTCGAGCTGCGAGATGAGGCTGTCGAAATACTTGCGGCGCTCCTCGCTGCCCTGCCGGATCAGGTCGGTGTCGTAGGGCGAGATGAGCACGGCGGGGTAGCGGCCGATGTGGTCGGCTATCCGGTCGTAGGGCTGCTTGTTGCGGGCCACCACCTTTTTCTGCCCGGCGCGCAAGCTCACCTGAATAGCTTCCGGACCGGCCGCCTCGGCCGCCTCGTCGGCGGGCTGAAACCGGCCCTTCACCACGAAGAACTCCTCGCCCTGTTTGATGCTCTGGGCATCGACAGAGGTGAAGGCGCTCTTGGTAAGCGAGAGGTAATGGATGGCGTCGAGCAGGTTGGTCTTGCCGCTGCCGTTGTCGCCGATGAAGCAGTTGATGCGCGGCGAGAGGCGCAAATTCGCTTCATCGTAGTTTTTGAAGAACAGCAGCTGCAGGCTTTCCAGTATCATGCTCAGGGGTTCGGAATTGCAATCATTTTACGTACTTTCGCATCCCAAACGCGAACAACTGAAAGCAAGATGGCGGAGACGAAAGTAAAGGCTGCCCCCAAGGCTTCCAACTCGGCGAAGAAAACGTCGACCCAGAAGGCTGTGGCCAAAAGTGACGCGGTTACCAAAACGGTAACTCAGCCGGATCCGGTGTTGCCGCCCGCCAACGGCGCGGCTCCTGCCGTTACGAAGAAAGGCAGCAAATCGGCGAAAGGGGCTGAGCCAGCCAAGCCAAAGTTTTCCAAGGAAACCTACCTGCGCTGGTACGAGCAGATGCAGCTCATGCGCAAGTTTGAAGAAAAGGCCGGCCAGCTCTACGGTCAGCAAAAGATCAAAGGCTTCTGCCACCTCTATATCGGGCAGGAAGCCTGCGCCGCCGGTGCGGCCTCAGCCCTGACCAAAGCCGACAAGTGGATTACCGCTTACCGCGACCATGCGCACCCGCTGGCCCTGGGCACCTCGCCCGACGCCATCATGGCTGAGCTGTACGCCAAGGCCACCGGCTGCTCCAAAGGCAAAGGCGGCTCGATGCACATCTTCGATAAGGAGGTGAACTTCATCGGCGGCCACGGCATCGTGGGCGCGCAGGTGCCCATGGGGGCCGGCATTGCCTTCGCCGAGAAATACAACAAGACAGGCAACGTGTGCATCTGCTACATGGGCGACGGCGCCGTGCGCCAGGGCGCCCTGCACGAAGCCTTCAACATGGCCATGCTCTGGAAGCTGCCCGTCATCTTCGTAGTGGAAAACAACGGCTACGCCATGGGTACTTCGGTGCAGCGGACTTCCAACGTGACGGAGCTCTACCACATCGGCCGCGGCTACGACATGCCGTCGGAGCCGGTGAACGGCATGAGCGTGGAAGACGTGCACGACGCCGTGGCCCGCGCTGCTGAGCGCGCCCGCGCCGGCGAAGGCCCCACGTTCCTGGAGTTCAAAACCTACCGCTATAAAGGCCACTCCATGAGTGACCCGGCCAAGTACCGCACCAAAGACGAGCTGGAAGACTATCGCTCGCGCGACGTCATCGAATCGGTACGCCACACCATTCTCACCAACAACATGGCTACCGAGGACGACCTCACGGCCATTGATGAGAAGATCAAGGCGCAGGTACTGCAGTCGGTGGAATTTGCCGAGACGTCTCCTTATCCTACTGCCGACGAGCTCTACAAAGACGTGTACGTGCAGCAGGACTATCCTTACATTCGCGACTAGTTCTGCCGCGAGCCTCCCCAGGTTCCGGCCCTTGTTTTCCAGTTACTTCTCATGTCGAAGATTCCTTACACGGGTAAAACACCCGGCGCCCGTCAGCCTCAGCAGCCCGTATCGGCCGATCCGCTAGGGCAAGAAACCTATGCCACGGAACACCCGATGCTGGAAGACCCGGATGCGCTGGCCGTACGCCTGGCCGACTCCGAGGATTTCCTGCGCCGCAACAAGAACGTGCTGCTGGGCTTGCTGACGGTCGTGGTGCTGGCCATCGTAGGCGCGTTTGCGTTCTACACCTGGCGCTCGTCGCAGGACACCAAGGCGCAGGCCGTGATGTTCCAGGCCGTGAACTATTGGGAGGCTGACTCGCTGCAGAAGGCCATGAAAGGTGACGGCCAGAACCCCGGCCTAGAAACCGTAGCCAACGAGTATGGCGGCACTAAGGCCGGCAACCTCGCCAACTTCTACGCCGGCGTGGCTGCCCTCAAGCAAGGCCAGTACAAAGCCGCCGCCGACTACCTCGAAGACTTCTCGTCCGACGATCTGCTGGTGCAGGCCCGCGCCTACTCGCTGCTCGGCGACGCCAACCTGGAGATGAACAAACCTCAGGAAGCCGCCGACTTCTACAGCAAGGCCGCCAACCACAACGCCAACGAGCAGTTCACGCCGGTATACCTGCTGAAGGAAGCCACCGCCCGCGAGCTGGCCAAAGACACAGAAGGTGCCCTCAAGGCATATGACCGTATCATCACGGAGTACCCTGCCTCGTTTGAGGTGAACGAGGCCCGCCAGTACAAGGCCCGCGTAGAAGCCCTGAGCGGCAAGTAATATTGCAGTTTGCCGGATTGCACAGATAACAGAGGAAAGGACGGTCCGGTACCGTCCTTTCCTTTTTCATGTTAGCTGCCACACAACTCCGGCCTGCGGGCTGCCAACAAAGGATACGCGCCGTTGTATCCTATCTGAATCCGAGTAATCACTCTTAATCTGCAAAATCTGCGATGGCGACTGCCCTCAAAAACCTGAGCGACTACAACTCCGACCATTTCATCGACATTTCCGACAAACGGTTCGGGCTGGTGGTGGCTGAGTGGAACCGCGAAATCACCGACACGCTGGCGCAGGGCGCCTACGATACGCTTATCAAGCACGGCGCCAAGGAAGAGAACATCTTCCGTAACACCGTGCCCGGCAGCTTCGAGCTGACGCTGGGCGCGCAGCTGCTGGCCCAGCACGAGCAGATTGACGCTGTCATCTGCCTGGGCGTGGTCATCCAGGGCGAAACCAAGCACGACGACTACATCTGCCACGCCGTGGCCAGCGGCATCACCAACGTGGGCCTCAAGTTCAACAAGCCAGTCATCTTCGGCCTGGTGACCACCAACACCCTGGAGCAGGCCTGGGACCGGGCCGGCGGCAAGCACGGCAACAAAGGCGTGGAAGGGGCCGTGGCGGCCATCCATATGCTAAGCTTCTGAGGCCGGGGCCGCGCAACGCCAAAAACCAGGCATACACCAAGTGATTGTCAGACAAAAGCGTAGCTTTGCGCCCGAAAAAGGGGGTAGGGCCCGTTGCGTTCAGGCAGATACCGCCTGCGGTGCAGGCACAGGGATAAACTAATTTCTGCAGCCTGCTGTTAGCGCAAACATCCGGACGGAGGCCCGCCACTTTTATTCGTAGCATTTTCTCTCTCCCATTCTTAGTTTACTTTTTCTGACCCCGACATGAGTGACGAAACCATACGCTATTCCAGAGAGGATTTGGCCGAGTTTGAGCAAATCATTCAGGATAAGCTGACTGCCGCCCGCAAAGAAGTATCCTTCATCAAGGAGACCCTGAGCCGCAAAAACGACTCGGGTACCGACAACACCGCCTCATCGAGCAAGGTGCTGGAAGATGGCGCCGACACGGCCGAGAAGGAGAGCCTCAACCAGCTGGCTTCGCGCCAGATGAAGTTCATCCAGCAGCTCGAGAATGCGCTGGTGCGCATCAAGAACGGCACCTACGGCGTATGCATCGGTACCGGCAAGCTGATTCCGAAAGAGCGGCTGCGCGCCGTACCGCACACCCAACACTCCATTGAAGCCAAAATGGCTCGTCGCGACTAGTTCCGACGGCTTTAGTACCAGCGCCCGGGTTTTCGGCCGGCCTTCCCATTGCGTGGAAGTCAGGCCGTGAGCCCGGGCACTGTTTTCTGGTTGGGTTCGTTGATATCGGGGCCCAACCGGCTATCTTACTGAACCATCTGTTTTCACCTGTACCGTAGCGATACGGCACTCATCCTTGCAACCATGGGCAAGAAGCACAATTCCGGCAATGCAGCCGGCGGCCGCGGCCGCTCCGACCGTCCTTCCAGCAGCGCTGGCGGCTCCGGCTTTTATCAGAAATTCTCCGCTCCGCGTGGCGCGGGCAGTGGCGCGGCCGGCGAAGGCCGCCCGCCCCGCTTTGGCGGCGACCGTGACCGGCCCGCCGGCCGGTCCGGCGACGCACCCCGCGGCGACTTCTCGTCGCGTCCTTCCTTCGGGCGTGGCCCCGCTGACCGCACGGGCGGCAGCGGCTTCGGCGGCCCCAAGAAGTTTGGCAGTGGCGGCGGCAGCTTCGGCGGCCGCAACGAAGGTGGCTTCGGTGGCAACTCCCGCCCCCGCGACACCAACGGCGGCGACAGCCGTTCGTTTGGCAGCCGCCCATCGGGTGGCCGCGACTTCGACCGGGGCGGCTCGCGCCGGGAAGACAGCCGGAGCGGTGGCTTTGGGGCTGCCCGCGGCAACAACAATGACCGTCGCAGCGGCGGCTTCGGCGGCCCACGCGGCGACAACGACGACCGCCGCAGCGGTGGTTTCGGAGGTGGTGGCCGTCGCGACGACGACCGCCGTGGTGGCTTCAACTCGGCCCCGCGCCGCGACAACGACGACCGCCCGGTGCGGCCGTTTGAGCCGCGCAAAACTTGGGACGGCCAGCCCTACCGCCAGGAAGGCCGCCCGGCGGTACCCCGCGGTGCTGCTGGTGAGCGGAACCGCAAGTTTGTGAAAGCTGATCCCAACCAGCCAGATGCCCCCACGGGCTACACGCCGCGCCCGGCCAGCTTCGAGCAGACCCCACGCCCCGAGGATGCCAACGACCAGGGCCCGGACCGCGCTATCCGGCCGGCCCGCCCGTTTGACTTCCGCAGCCGCCCCGAGGGCCTCGACGCCGAGCGCCCCGCCAGCCCCCGCCCCGAGCGTGGCGCCGATTTCGGCGACCGGCCGCGTGGTGCGTTCAACGACCGCCGCGAGTCGGGCTTCAAGCCCCGCAGCACCGGCGAGCGTCCGGCCTTCGGCAACCGCAGCTTCAACGACCGTTCGGAAGGTGGCTTCGGTAACCGCAACAGCGCCGACCGCCGCGAGCCAAGCCGTGGTGCCTCGGATGCTGACCGCGACGCCCGCCCGTATGGCACGCGTCCGGAGCGTCCGGCCCCCAAGCGTTTCGGCCATGACGCCTCCACGCCCAACCGCGCCGACAAGTTGAAGCGCGGCGAGGTGGCCGGCCAGGCTCCCGACTACAAAAACCTCAAGCACTACGAGGACGACAAAAGCCGCGGCAACAAGCGCCGCCGCGAAGAGGAAGACGTGAAAGGCGACGAGCTGCGCCTGAACCGCTACATCGCCAACGCGGGCGTGTGCTCGCGCCGTGAAGCCGACTCGCTGATTGCGGCCGGCGAAATCAAGGTGAACGGCGAAGTGGTGACGGAAATGGGCTACAAAGTGCAGCCGACCGACACCGTGCAGTACGGCAAAACCAACCTCAACCGCGAGAAGCTGGTGTATGTGCTGCTCAACAAGCCCAAAGACACCATCACGACCACCGAAGACCCCGAAGGCCGCCGCACGGTGATGGATCTGGTGAAGGAGTCGTCAAAGGAACGCATCTTCCCGGTGGGCCGCCTCGACCGCAACACTACGGGTCTGCTGCTATTCACCAACGACGGCGAAGTGGCCCAGAAACTCTCGCACCCTTCGCACCGCAACAAGAAGATCTACCAGGCCGAGCTCGACAAGCCGCTCACCGAGGAGCATCTGGGCATGATTGCGGCCGGCATCGAGCTGGAAGATGGCAAGGCCGAAGTGGACGATGTGGCCGTAGTGGCCGGCAACCCGCACTTTGTGGGCATCGAAATCCACATCGGGCGGAACCGGATTGTACGCCGCATCTTCGAGCACCTTGGCTACGACGTGGTGTCGCTGGACCGGGTGCAGTACGCGGGCCTCACCAAAAAGGACCTGCCGCGCGGCAAGTGGCGCTTCCTCAATGAGAAGGAAGTGATTCGCCTGAAGTATTTCATGTAATACGCAACCGCCGACCGGCGGTGTGGCTCTTAGTGGCGGAATGATGCGCGAACGGTAGGAGAGAAGGAGGTTGTTTTGCCGGTGTTAGCTGCCCGGCCCGACGGCCTGCCTGGCTCCTGCGGTGCGCATCATCCCGCCACTTTTTTGTTGTTCACCTTTCACGCTTACCTGACTTGCGCACGTTTGCCCTTGATATTGGGAATACGGCTGTGAAATACGGCTGCTTCGACGGGCCCGTGCTGCTGGAAACGGCCACCGGCCAGACGGCGGCACAGGTGATGGCCGCTGTGGAACGACTGCAGCCGCAGCACGCCATCGTAGCCTCAGTGGCGGAGCCTACCGCCGACTGGGCGGCTACACTGCGCCGGCGGTTGCCGGGCACGGTGCTGGAGTTCAGCCCCGCTGCCACGCCGCTGCCGCTGCGCAACGCCTACGCCACCCCGCACACGCTGGGCGCCGACCGGCTGGCGGCGGCGGTAGGGGCGGCCTGGCTGCGACCCAATCAGCACACGCTGATTGTGGATGCCGGCACGGCCATCAAGTGCGACTTGGTGGAAGGCGGGCACACGTTTCGGGGGGGCAGTATTGCGCCGGGCCTGCACATGCGTTTTCGGGCGCTGCATACGTTTACGGGTCGCCTGCCGCTGGTAGAAATTCCCCCTGACGGCGCGGCCCCGCTGCCCCTCACCGGCGACGATACCACTTCGGCCATCCGAAGTGGGGTACTCAATGGGGCTGTGGCCGAAGTGAACGGCTTCATTGCCAGCTACCAGGCGCAGTATCCGGGGCTCAGCGTGGTGCTGGCCGGCGGCGACGCGGCTTTTTTCCAACCCCGGCTGAAAGGCCCTATCTTTGGCATTCCGGAGCTCGTGCTGATTGGGCTCCACCGTATATTGGCATACAATGTTGAACTCTAAATACGCCGGGCTGCTGGGCCTAACGCTGCTGAGCCTTGGGGCTGCCACACGCGGCCAGGGCCAGGGCCTGGGCAATTCTCCTTATTCCCGCCTCGGGCTGGGCGACACGTACTTCAACTCGGGTGGTGTCCGGCAGATGGGGATGGGCGGTGTCGGAATTTCGGCCCCCAACGGCACCCAGGTAAACGAGCTGAACCCGGCGCTACTCTACTACATGAACCGCACAACGTGGGAGTTCACGGCCGTAGGGCAGTACAAAACCATTGAGAACAACCAAACGTCGCAGAAGACGGGCACCGGCAAGCTGAATTATCTGGCGCTGGCCGTTCCGCTTTCCAGCCGCTGGGGAGCAGCCATCGGCCTCAAGCCCTTCAGCTCCGTCGATTTCGAATCGGTGGAAGCCCAACGGGTCAACAACGACCCGACGCTGGCGCAGGTAGTGCGGCAGTTCCGCGGTGAAGGCGAGCTGTCGGAAGCCTACCTGGCCCAGGGCGTGCGCGTGGCCAAAGGCCTGTCGGTGGGCGTGGTGGCTTCCTACGTGTTTGGTAGCATTGATGTGAGCACCGGCACGCAGGTGGTGCCCGATGTGGTGACCGACAACGACGCGCTGGAACGAACCATCCTGCTCGACCACATCCACTACTCCGACTTCAAGTTCCGGGGCGGGGCGCACTACCGCAGCAAGCTCAACAGCACCATCAACTACAACCTGGGCGCGGTATACAGCTTTCAGACACAGCTGAACGGCGAGCGGAGCCTCACGCTGGACCGCCAGGCCTTTGCCGGCAACCAGGTGGAGAGCCTCGTGCTGGAAAGCGGCGAGGGTTCGGCCAACCTGCCGGCGCTGGCTCAGTTCGGGGCTAGCCTCGACAACAACAAAAACTGGTCGGTGAGTGTGGATGCCGCCAACCAGCAATGGTCGAAGTTTCGGGCGTTCAATGAACGCGGCGGCACGGTGGGCGTGCCCCTGAACAACACGTGGCGCGCGGGCCTGGGCGGCGAGTTTGCCCCCGACCCAACTTCCGTCGACAAATACTTCCGGCGCGTAACCTACCGGGCCGGCGTATCGGTGGCCGAAATGCCCTACCGCCCCGGCGGGCAGGTGCTCTACGACCGGGCCGTGAGCTGGGGCTTCTCGTTCCCGGTGTCGGCCTCGCCGCTTGATGCCACCACGCTCAACATGGGCTTCACTTACGGCCGCCGCGGCAACACCGATGTGCAACAACTAAGCAGTGGTGCCACCGAGCGCAACATTCAGGAAACCTACATCCGGGCCCAGCTGGGCATCTCGCTCAACAACCGCTGGTTTATCAAGCGTCGCATTGAATAAGCTGCTCATGGCTGCGTACTCGTTCAGATCTTTCGGCCGGTATGGGCTGGTGGCGCTTCTGGCCGCCGGCCTGCTGGTGGCTGGCTGCCAGAAAAAGGACCCGGAGGCCAGCAAAAAGGAGGTGGAATACAAAGGCCCACTGCTGGAGACCACCAACGTGCTGACGCTCTATAGCGACTCGGCCAAGCTGCAAATCAAGTACACGGCCCCGCTGGAGCAGCAGTTCGAAAGCGGCGACAAGCTCTACCCTAAGGGTATCGACGTGACCTTCTACACCGAGGGCGGCGCCAAGGTGCTCAACACGTTGCGCGGCAACTACGGCCGCTACGACAAGGCCAAAAACCTGTATTTCATTCGCGGCGACGTGCGCGTAAGCAACGTGGAAAAGCAGCAGTCGATGAAAACGGAGGAGATGTTCTTTGATCAGAACAAGCAACTGATCTACAATGACACCACCCAGCTCGTGCGCATCCAGACGCCCACCGAGGTGCTGACCGGCTACGGCCTCACGGCCAACCAGGACTTCTCGCGCTACACCATTCTCAAGCCGGAGGGCGTGTTCACCATCGACCAGGCTGCCACGCAGCCGGCCCCTTAACTTTCTTGCATGAAACGCTTTTGGAGTCCCGGCCTCGGGCGCACCATTCTGTTTTCGCTGGCCGTGGTATCGTTTGTCATCGGTGCGTACCAGACCGTGTTGCAGAACGATAAGAATGCCATAACCGACAACTATTGGCTGTTCATGATTTCCTTTGTGTGCACGATGCTGCACCGGTTCACGCGGCCCAAACCCGAAGAGGCACCCAAAAATCCGGCGGCGTCGTTGCCGCCCGCCAAGCCCATACCCCGCAACAAGCGGCGCGGCTAGCCCCAAATAGCCGCCGCCTGAAACAGCCTGTTGTCCTGCCCTTGCGCCGGATGGCAGGCTGTTTTGGCATGATAGCCTAGCCTTCACTAACTCACCGGATTACCCAATCGGCCCGTTGCCTTTGATTCTCCCGCGGATTCTGGTTATTTTGCACCTCTTTCCGCTTTTTCAACCTGCGCTTTTTCACAAGTAAATGGCATTAATTAACACGATTCGAGAAAAATCAGGCTGGGCCGTGGGCACTGTCGCCATCGGCATGCTCTTCTTCATCGTGGGCAGCGACCTTGTCGGGGGTAAAAACCGGCTTTTCAACCGCAACGAAAACGTGGTGGGCGAAGTAGCCGGCGAAAAAGTGGAGCTGGCCGATTTCAACAACACCCTGGAGCAGGCCAAGCAGAGCTTCGTGCAGCAGCAGGGCCGCCAGCCCGACGAGCAGACGATGGGCTACCTGCGTGACCAGGCCTGGAACCAGACCATCTACCGCATTGCCTTCCAGAAGGAGTTCGACAAGCTCGGCCTGTCCGTTTCCGACGACGAGCTGACCGACATGGTGCAGGGCAAGAACATCCACCCCAGCATCCGCCAGGCCTTCACCGACCAGCAGACCGGCCAGTTCGACCGCGCCAAGATCATCCAGTACCTGCAGGGCCTCGACAAGCTGCCGCCCGACGCGCAGGCTGCCTGGCGCAACTTCGAAGCCAACCTCGGCCCGGAGCGCGTAGGCCAGAAGTACAACAACCTGCTCAAGCTGAGCACCTACGTTACGTCGGCCGAAGCTAAGCGCTTCGACGAAGACCAGAACACCCGCGCTTCCATGCGCTACCTGTTCGTGCCTTACTTCTCCATCTCCGATTCGGCGGTGAAAGTAACCGACGACCAGCTGCAGGCCTACCTCGACAAGAACAAGGGCCGCTACAAAGTGGAAGACGGCCGCACCATCGAGTACGTGAGCGTTCCGGTGACGGCTTCCGTAGAAGACAGCACCGCCGCCCGCCAGGCCGTTGATCAGCTGGCTACGCAGTTTGCCTCGGCTCCGAATGACTCGCTGTTCGTGAAGCTCAACTCCGACCAGCCGTACAGCGCCGCCTACGTGTCGCCGGCTGATATGCCCGAGAAGCTGCGTCAGCAGCTGCCCCTCACGGTGGGCAAGGTGTACGGTCCGTTCTCGGAGAACGGCACCACCAGCCTTTTCAAAGTGACGGGAGCCAAAGCCGGCGCGCAGGCCGCCGCCCGCGCCAGCCACATCCTCATCAAGCCCGAAGGCACCACGCCGGAGGCCGATGCGGCAGCCAAAGTGAAAGCCACCGACATCCTCAACAAAATCAAAGGTGGCGCTGACTTCGCGGCTCTGGCCCGCCAGTTCGGCACCGACGGCACCACCGCCACCGGCGGCGACCTGGGCTGGTTCCAGCAGGGCCGCATGGTACCGGAGTTCGAGAAAGCCGTGTTCGGCGCTACCTCGGCCGGCTTGCTGCCCAGCCTCGTGAAAACGTCGTTCGGCTACCACATCGTAAAAATCACGGCGCCCAAAACCAGCCAGACCTACCAGGTGGCCGCGGTGCAGAAGCGCATCACGCCTTCGGAAGCTACCAACGAAGCCGCCTACGCCAAGGCCCAGGCCCTGAAAGGCGAGATGACCGACCTGGAGTCGTTCCGCAAGGCGGTAGCCAAAGACAAAACCCTGCAGAAGCAGGAAGCCAAAGGCCTCGGCCGCGGCGAGCGGGCCGTAAACAACCTGCAGAACGCCCGCGAGATTGTGCGCTGGGCCTACGGCACGGCCGGTAAGGAAACCGCCATCGGCGACGTATCGGAGGTGTTCGACATGGGCGACCAGTACGTTATTGCCGTCCTGACCGGCGAGCGGAGCAAAGGCACCGCCGACGTGGCCAGCCTGAAGCCCGAGCTGCAGGCCGCCGTGCGCAACGAGGAGAAAGCCAAGCAAATCATGGCCAAGCTGCAGGGCAAGACCGGCACGCTCGAGCAGATTGCTGCCACCTACGGCGCACAGGCCCAGGTGAAAACGGCCGACAACGTAGTGCTGGGCACCGGCACCATACCGGGGCTGGGCGCCGAGCCGCTGGCCGTGGGCAAGGTGTTCGGCCTGAAAGCCGGGCAGAAGTCGGCCCCCATCCAGGGTGAGCAGGGCGTGCTGATTGTGGAGCCGGTGAGCGTGCAGAAGCCCGCCGCCGCCGCCGCCGATGTGGCCGCCATCAAGAAGCAGCTGCAGGCCCAGCGCCAGGGCCGCGCCGACGGCCTCATCTACGAAGCCGTGAAAGCCAACGCCAACATCAAAGACGAGCGCAACAAGTTCTTCTAAGCCTTGCCGCTCCGCCACAGGAAAGCCGCTTCTTCGGGAGCGGCTTTTTTTATGAATTTACGGGCTGCAATCGTGTAAACATAGAACGTCATGCTGAGCTTGTCGAAGCATCTTTACCGCTTCGTTGCAGTGCAGGGATTTAGCCAGAGGTAGAGATGCTTCGACAAGCTCAGCATGACAAACGGCTTGACGCATTGCCCAGCTAATCCACTATTTTCCTGCGTACCTTGAAATGAATCCGACCCGGCAGCCGTTGCTGCTGAATAGCCCTGTTTGTATGCGTCGTTTCCGTTTTGCTTTGTTTCTGATGCTGCTCTCGGCGCCGGCGGTGGCCCAGCAGGAGAGTGGCAATATCTCGCTGGCCAAAGAGTACACCCGCAAGGGCGAGCACGAAAAGGCGGCGTTTCTGTACGCCAGGCTGCCCACCGATGCCCAAACGGCTTCCAACGTGCTGCCCGACTACCTGGAAACCCTGCAGCAGCTCAAGCGCTACAAAGACGCCGAGAAGCTGGTGAAACGAGCCCAGAAGGCGCACCCCGAGGAGCCCTACGGCGTGACGCTGGGCGCCGTGTACGCCGCCGCCGGCGACCCGGCCGCCGCCATCAAGCAGTACGAGCGGGTGTTGAGCCAGCTCACGGCTCAGCAGGTGCTGCCCGTGGCGGCCGAGTTTCAGCGCCGCCAGCTGCCGGAGTGGGCCGAGAAAACCTACTTGCGCGGCCGGGCGCTGGCCAAAACCGACACCGAATACGGCCCGCAGCTCATCCAGCTCTACACCCAAAGCGGCAACTCCGAGCGCCTGATGGCCGAAACCCTGCGCCTCGTGCAGGACGACGAACGCCAATTGCCGTTCGTGCGCAACATGCTGCAGAACTCGCTGCAGGATGATAAAGGCTTCGAGGCGCTGGAACGGGAGCTGCTGAGCAGCGTGCAGAAATACCCCGAGCGCACCGTGTACAGCGAGCTGCTGCTGTGGCTGCAGGTGCAGCGTCGCGACTTCACGGGCGCGCTGGTGCAGGCCAAGGCCCTGGACCGCCGGGGCCGCACCGAGGGCAGCCGCGTGATGGAGCTGGCCGCCATTGCCCAGCAGAACAAAGACTACGAAAGCGCCATCGGCGGGTACGAGTACGTGCTGCGCGAGTACCGCAGCGGCCCGTTCTACGCCATGGCCCGGCAGCGGCTGGTGCAGACCCGCGAAGCCCAGGTGCGCGACACGTACCCGATTGAAACCGCCAAAATCCGCAGCCTGATAGGGGAGTACCAGCAGGTGCTCACGGAGCTGGGCCGCACACCCCAGACGGCCCCGGTGCTGCGCAGCATGGCCGTGCTGCACGCCTTCCAGCTCGACGAAAAGCCCGAAGGAATCAAGCTGCTGCAGGAGGTGATTGACATGCCCCGCGCCAGCCTCGACGTGGTAGACCAGGCCAAGATTGACCTGGCCGATATCTACCTGCTGCGGGCCGAGCCCTGGGAAGCCACGCTGCTGTATTCGCAGGTGGAGAAGTCGCACAAAGATTCTCCGCTGGGCTACGAGGCCAAGCTCCGCAATGCCCGCCTGAGCTATTTCGCCGGCGACTTCAAGCTGGCCAAAAGCCACCTGGATATCCTGAAGGAGGCCACCACCCGCGAAATTGCCAACGACGCCATGCAGCTCTCGCTGCTCATCACCGACAACACCGCCCAGGACACCGCCGGCGTAGCCCTGCGCGACTACGCGGCCGTAGAGCAGCTGGTGTTCCAGAACAAGCTGCCCGAGGCCCTGCGCGGCCTCGATGCGCTGCTGCAGAAGTACCCCGGCCACGCCCTGCAGGACGAAGCCTGGCTGCTGAAAGCCCAGTTGCAGCGCCGCACCGGCGACTACAAAGGCGCCGTGGGCACGTTGGAGAAAATCACGGCCAACCCCAAGTACGACGTGCTCAGCGACGATGCGCTGTTTCTGCTGGCCACCATTCAGGAAGACAATCTGCAGGACAAGGAAGCCGCCAAAACCCTCTACAACCAGCTGCTGGTGAAATACCCCGGCAGCATCTACGTGGCCGAGGCCCGCAAGCACTTCCGCAAACTCCGCGGCGACAGTTTGTAGTGCAGGAATTGCAGAACGTCATGCTGAGCTTGCCGAAGCATCTCTACCGCTTCGTTCGCACAGATTCAACGAAGCAGTAGAGATGCTTCGGCAAGCTCAGCATGATAGTCACTATTTAACGTAAGCACGCGAGATGCTTCGCTCCGCTCTGCATGACGTTCAGCGACTACCTGAAAAACAAAAACATCAGACCCAGGGCCACGATGAAAATCAAGTACATGAGCCCATCGGAGAGGACGTACTGGCCGTATTTTCGGAAGAACTCGCGGAAGCTGGACATGGCTTAAAGGTACGACAACGGGGTGGCAGGGCGCGGTTTTCTTTGTACTTTTGAAGATAACGCCTACCCGAGCCGCCCTATTTGTTATGGAAAAACGATGGATTCGCAAGCCAGCCCCCGACGCTGAAAAAGTCCGGCACCTGGCCGACGCCCTGCGCGTCAAGGAAGCCATTGTAGCGCTGCTCTGCCAGCGCGAAATCAGCTCTTTCGAAGAAGCCCGCGCCTACTTCCGGCCCGACCTGAGCACCCTGCCCGACCCGCTGCTGATGCGCGACATGGACCGCGCCGTGGCTCGCCTGCGCGAAGCCCTGCACGCCGGCCAGAAGGTGCTCGTGTTCGGCGACTACGACGTGGACGGCACCACTTCCGTGGCGCTGGTGTACAGCTTCCTGCTGCCGTATTTCGGCCCGGAGCGCATCGACTACTACATTCCGGACCGCTACAAGGAAGGCTACGGCGTGTCGGAGGCCGGCATCGACTTTGCGGCCGCCAACGACTACGCGCTGATTATTGCGCTGGACTGCGGCGTGAAATCGGTGGATAAGGTGGCCTACGCCAACGACCGGGGCGTGGACTTCATCATCTGCGACCACCACTTGCCGGGCACCGAGCTGCCGGCCGCCGTAGCCGTGCTCGACCCTAAGCGTGCCGACTGTCCTTACCCGTTCAAGGAGCTGAGCGGCTGCGGCGTGGGCTTCAAGCTGATGCAGGCCTTCGCTGAAGACCAGGGCCTCGACGAAGCCCCGCTCTACGACCTGCTCGACCTGGTAGCCGTGAGCATTGCGGCGGATATTGTGCCGATTGTGGGCGAAAACCGCACGCTGGCCTACCACGGCCTGCGCCTGCTCAACGACCCCCAGCGCCCCCAGCGCGCCGGCCTCGATGCGCTGCGCGAGCTGGCCGGCCTGCAAACCGCGGAGCTGAACATCAGCAGCCTGGTGTTTGGCTTCGCGCCCCGCATCAACGCCGCCGGCCGCATGGGCGACGCCAAACGCTCGGTGGCCATGCTGCTGGCCGGCAGCAAGCAGGAGGCCTTCGACAAGGCCGCCGTAGTCGACAAAACCAACCAGGAGCGCCGCGGCTTCGATACCAGCATCACCAAGGAGGCCCTGGACATGATTGAGGCCGACGCGCTGTTTCAGGACGCGCACACCACGGTGCTGTTCAAGCAGGACTGGCACAAGGGCGTGGTGGGCATCGTAGCCTCACGCTGCCTCGACAAGTACTACCGGCCCACCATCATCCTCACCGAAAGCAACGGCAAAGCCACCGGCTCGGCGCGCTCGGTGGCAGGCTTTGACGTGCACCAGGCCATTGAGGAGTGCGCCGATTTGCTCGACCAATACGGCGGCCATATGTACGCGGCCGGCCTCACGCTGCCCGTGGAAAACGTGCCCGCGTTCCGTGAGAAGTTCGAGCGGATAGTGGCGGGCCGCATCCGGCCGGAGCAGATGATTCCGCCCGTGGACATTGATGCCGAGCTGCCGCTGCACGAGGTGACGCGCAATTTCCACAAGCTGCTGTGCCAGATGGAGCCTTTCGGGCCCGGTAACAGCAACCCCACCTTCATGGCCCGCAACGTGTACGCCGCCCCCGATTCGGCGCGGGTGGTGGGCAACTCGCACCTCAAGCTGGCCCTCACCCAAGACGGCCACCACGTGGTGGACGCCATCGGGTTTGGCCTGGCCGAGCACCTGCCCCAGATTCAGCAGGGCCAGCCGTTTAGCGTGTGCTACACGGTGGAAATCAACGAATACCGCGGCGTAAAAACCCTGCAGCTCCGCGTGAAGGACATCCGCTGGGAGTAACGCGAAAATGCGCTGGGAGTAACGCGAAGCTCCGCTTCGCGACGAGCGCAGCGAGTATCCGACATTGGAGCTGGTAGCGCAGTACCGTATACTCGCTGCGCCCGTCGCGAAGCGGAGCTTCGTTACTTCCGCACCCACCACACCCAGGCTATCAGCCCGGTCTGTAGGGGCAGGCGAAGCCACAGCGCCCACTGCGGCACTGCCAGGCCCGCGCCGTGGCTTTGCAGCATGTACACGTTGGCCGGAAACACGGCTATCAGCAGCAAAACCAGACCCCCGGCGGCCCAGCGGCGGGTGGCAGGCAGCAGCAGCCCCAGGCCGCCGGCAATTTCGGCCACGCCGCTCAGGTACACCAGCAGCAGCGGCGCCGGCAAATACGGCGGCACGATGCGTACGAACGGGCCAGACGCCACAAAGTGAGTAATGCCAGCCCCCACGAACAGAAAGGCCAGCAGAAAGCGGCTGAAGCGGCGAAAACCAGGCATGGCAGGTGAAAGAGTTGCCCACAAGATACGCGCCGGAGTAGGTGGCGGCCGAAAGGCCCGGCAATACGCATTCGTCGGGGCCGGTTTTGCGTTGTAGGGCCGGGCGGCGTCAGGCCGCGCCGCTTCGTTACCTTTGCCGCACGATGATTCTCAGAGCTGAACACCTGGTTAAGAAGTACAAGGCCCGCACGGTCGTAAACGACATGTCGCTGCACGTGGAGCAGGGCGAAATTGTGGGGCTGCTGGGCCCGAACGGCGCCGGCAAAACCACCTCGTTCTACATGACCGTGGGCATGGTGAAGCCCGACGGCGGGCGCGTGTTTCTGGACGATCAGGAAATCACGAAGATGCCCATCTACCAGCGCGCCCGCCTCGGCATCGGCTACCTGGCCCAGGAGGCCAGCGTATTCCGCGACCTGAGCGTAGAGGAAAACATCCTGGCCGTGCTGCAAATGACCAAGATGCCCAAGCAGGAGCAGCTCGACAAGGTGGAATCCTTGCTCAACGAGTTCAGCTTGACGCACGTGCGCAAAAACCTGGGCAAGGTGCTGAGCGGTGGCGAGCGGCGGCGCACCGAAATAGCCCGCGCCCTGGCCGTCGACCCCAAGTTTGTGCTGCTCGATGAGCCGTTCGCCGGCGTCGACCCGATTGCCACCGAGGAGATTCAAAGCATCGTGGCCAAGCTCAAGCACAAAAACATCGGCATCCTCATCACCGACCACGATGTCAATTCCACGCTCAGCATCGTGGACCGGGCGTATCTGCTGTTCGAGGGCAAGCTGCTGAAAGCCGGCACCGCCGAAGAGCTGGCCGCCGACGAAACCGTGCGCCGCGTGTACCTGGGCAAGAATTTCGAGCTGAAGCGCAAGCTGTAAGCGCCGCATAGAAGGAGCTTACATAGCTTGCCAGCGTATGGAGGCTGCTGATCTGCGCCGGAGAATTCAGGCGAAGCAGATTGGCAGTAGCCCGAACCCACGCGGCGCCCGGCCCGCCAAGGCAACCTTGCCAGCTGTAGTGAAGTATGGAAAGCCGCTCGATTTCCTGTTCTATCTGTTCTCCTGCCTGTGATTAACGGCATACTCTCCTGGGCCGTTCAGCGCCGCTTAGCCAGCATCTACCACTTCCGCGACAACCCGCTGGAGGTTCAGTACACCGTGCTGAAAGAGCTGCTGCACACAGCGCGGGCCACGGACTGGGGCCGCCGCTACGGTTTCGCCGATAGTCTTACCGGCCACGAGTTTGCCCAGCGGGTGCCCGTGAGTAGCTACGAGCAGCTGGTGCCTGACTTAGAGCGGGTGATGCGTGGCGAGGCCGACGTGCTGTGGCCCGGCCAGGTGCAGTGGTTTGCCAAGAGCAGCGGCACCACCAACGCCCGCAGCAAGTACATTCCAGTCACGCGGGAAGCCCTGCACCAGTGCCACTACCGCGCCGGCCGCGACATGGTGGCGCTTTCCACGCTGCACTACCCCGAGGCGCGGCTGCTGGGCGGCAAAACCCTCTCGCTGGGCGGCACGCACACGCCCAACCCGCTACGCCCCGAGGACCCCGCGTCCCGCGCCGGCGACGTGTCGGCCGTCATTATGCAGAACCTGCCTGCCTGGGCCGAGTACATTCGCACACCCCCGCTGGAGCTGGCGCTGCTGGATGAATGGGAGGAGAAGATTGAGCGGATTGCGCGCCACGTGCAGCACCAAGACGTGCGTGCCCTGGCCGGCGTGCCCACCTGGATGATTGTGCTACTGCGCCGCGTAACCGAGCTAGCCGGCGCCGCCAATATCACGGAAGTGTGGCCCAACCTGCGCCTGTTCCTGCACGGCGCCGTGGCGTTCGGGCCGTACCGGGCGTTGTTCCGGCAGCTGATTCCGGGCCCGCAGATGCAGTATCTGGAGGTCTACAACGCTTCCGAAGGCTATTTGGCCCTGCAGGACGAGCCCGACTCGGAAGACCTGCTGCTGCTGCTCAACCACGGCATCTACTACGAGTTTCTGTCCGCCGACCAGTGGGATGCCGCCGAGCCGCAGGCCGTGCCGCTGGAGGCCGTGGAGCTGGGCAAAAGCTACGCCCTCATCATCAGCACGAATGCGGGTTTGTGGCGCTACAAAATCGGGGATACGGTGCGCTTCACGAGCCTGCGGCCCTACCGCATCCGCATCACGGGCCGCACCAAGCACTTCCTGAATGCCTTCGGCGAAGAAGTGGTGGTGGAAAACGCCGAAGCCGCAATAGCCGCCGCTTGTCAGGCCACAGCCGCCACCGTGCGCGACTTCACCGCGGCCCCCATCTACTTCGCCGGTGCCGCCGATGGCTCCCGCGGGGGGCACCAGTGGCTGGTAGAGTTCCTGAAGCCGCCCCAGGACGCTGCCCACTTTGCCGCCGTCCTCGACCAGACCCTGCGCCAGCTCAACTCCGACTACGACGCCAAGCGCCACCGCGACTTAGCGCTGGTGGCCCCCACGCTCACGATAGCCTCGCCGGGGCAGTTTGAGCGGTGGCTGGCCCGCCGGGGCAAGCTGGGCGGCCAGCACAAAATACCCCGTCTCAGCAACTCCCGCGACCTGCTGGAGGAGATTCTGCGGGAAAGCGAGTAGGCCGCCCGGTGCTGGTGTGCCAGCTTCATAGCCAATATCTTAGCCGAAGTGACGTTGCTGTCAACGTCAGGCTTATGGTATTGCTCTATGCGTTGTGTCCTAGCTATACTCACGATAACGGTAGCAATCAGCGGTTGCCGAATGCTGAAGGCCAAAGGCCCCGTCGGCTTCTGGTCAGACCACCGCTACGACCGTGACCTGCGGCCCCACGGCCCCTGGCGCACGTATTATCCTGCGTCGGTGCGGCAGGTGGCTGGGCGGGAACGGTACCGGCATGGGCGCCTCGTGGGCACCTCCCGCTTCTACGGCGCCAATGGCGTGCTGGAGCGCAAGGAAGTGTACGTTCGCGCTGCTGCTGGCCTGATGCGCATCACGTACTACCACCCCAACGGCCGCATCTGGCGCACCGGGCAGGCCCGCATCGTAGCCGAGCCCGACGGTTCCCACTTCTACTGGTTCGGCGACTGGCCGGTGTACTCGGCTGCCGGCAAAGCCGAAAAGCTGGAGCACTACGAGGCCGGCAAGCTGGTGAGCGTGCGCCCCGCAGCCGCGCCGCCGACGCTCCGTCCGAAGTAGCATCTGGCCCCGAAAAGCCCCGCAAAAAAAAACCGCCGACCGGGGCCGCTTTCCCAACAAAGCCAGCATGATAGGCCCCACTGCGCGCCACAGCATAAAGCATGGCGCTCTACTCAGAAAAAGCTATATATTAGGGGATTCGTTATAGCTCACTGCTCCCACCGTGCCCGCTTCCGATTCCTCCCACCGCCCCTACGTTTCCCGCCGGAAACGCCGCCGTTTTTCCGAAGACGTTCCCCTGCTCAGCAACCGCTCCATGCTGGGCCTGCTCGGCCTGCTGGTGCTGGGCCTGATTGTCAGTCTGGGTATCATCGCCGTGCAGATGGCCGACCCCGAAATCGAGACGACGGGCCAGCAGTACAGCGCGGCCCCGGCCACCAAAGCGGTGAGCCAGTAGCCGGCTGAACGTACTATTCAATCCTGCCTATTGGTCGAAGGCGCCCATCAGGTTACCCAGGATACCGCCGCTTTCCTTCTGGGCGTTGCCGCCGGTAGGGGCCAGCGCCTGAATCAGCTTCTTCACAGGCATCGACTGCAGCCACACGCGGCCGGTGCCGCGCAGCGTGGCCAGCATCAGGCCTTCCCCGCCAAAAATCATGGACTTGAGGCCCCCGGCGCGGGCAATGCTGAAGTCAATGCCAGGTTCGAAAGCGACCACGCAGCCAGTGTCTACCCGCAGCAGCTCGTTGTTGAGACGCTTCTCGATGACGGTGCCGCCCGCATGGATGAAGGCTTTGCCGTCGCCGGTGAGCTTCTGCAGAATGAACCCTTCGCCGCCAAACAGGCCGGCGCCCAGCTTCTGGTTGAAGTGGATGCTGATGCGCGTACCGCGCGCGGCGGCCAGAAACCCGTCTTTCTGCACAATCAGGCCCTGCGGGAGCGTGCCTAGGTCCAGCGGGATGATGGTGCCGGGGTAGGGGGCCGAGAAGGCCACCTTGCTCTTGCCGTGGCTGCCGCGGTGCGTGAAGTGCGTCATAAACAGCGACTCGCCCGTAATCAGGCGCGTGCCGGCCGAAAACAGCTTGCCCATCAGGCCCTGGTCGGGCTCCGAGCCGTCGCCCATCTTGGTTTCGAAGGCAATGGCTTCTTCCATGTACACCATGGCGCCCGCCTCAGCAATGACCGTTTCGTTGGGGTCCAGCTCCACTTCCAGCACCTGAATGTCGTTGCCCAGAATCTGGTAATCTACGTCGTGCGAGTTCATCGCCATGAGAGAATGAGTGAGGTGAAAAGGTGCCTCAAGTATAGCGAAAACGCAGGGCTTGTAGCATAGGCTTCAGCCGGTGCCGTCGGTTGCCCAGGTGGTAGCGCGCGAATAGCCATTCTCACAAAAAAAGCCCTGTCGGCAGTAGGCTACGAACCTCCTGATGACAGGGCTTTTTGTAGGGGGCTACCTGAGGTGGTAGCAGGCAGCTGATGGCACAGGCTAAAGCCTATGCTACATTTCATTCCTCGGGCAGTTCGGCGCGGGTGTCGGCGGCTTCGGCAGCGGCGTCGGGCTCGGCTTTCGCGCCTTTTTTGCGGCTCTCGCGGCTGGTGCGGCGCATGAAGTCTTCTTCCGACTCTTCCGGCTCGATGGCGGCGGCATCTTCTAACGGAAACTCTTCGTCGTCTTCGGGCTTTTCGCCAAACTGGCCGTCGCGGTTCACCAACTTCTTGTCGCGCACGTGGCGGTTGAGGAACTGGTTGATGTCTTCGATGGAATAGTTGGAGGTGATTTCGCCGAGCGGATTGACCTTGATTTCAAACCCTTCCAGCTCCTTGTGCACGCGGGCTTTCTTTTCGGGGTCGTTCTTTTTCTTTTTCGGGCTGACAGGTTTCTTGGCCATGATAAGCAGACGTAAGGCGTAGAGCGGCAAGCCGGCCGCCCCTGACACACAGCGGGGCCGCTTCCTAGCATCACACTACGAAGCGGCCCCGCTGGCGGATACCAAACGTGCCCTAAACTTTATGGCCCGGCCTTACTAGGCCGGCAGCGCCGCCACGGCGGCCTCGATACGCTCGGACGTTTCCTGCGTGCCCAGAATGCTCATAATGGCCATCAGGTCGGGGCCGGCGGCGGCACCCGTGACGGCCACCCGCAGCGCCTGCAGCACCTGGCCCAGCTTCAGGCCCTGGCCTTCCACTACCTGCGTGAGCAGGGCTTTGACGCCGTCGGGCGTGGTGTCGGGGGCAGTGGGCAGCTGGCGGGCAAACTCGGCGAGGGCGCCGGCCACCTGGGCGTTCCACTTCTTGCTGATCACCTGCTCGTCGTAGGCGGAAGGGCGCTGGAAGAACAGCTGGGCCTCCTTGGCCAGGTCGGCGGGGAAGGTGGCGCGCTCTTTCACCAGGGCCGCAATCTGCTCGGCCTTATCGGCCGAAACCTCCAGACCCTGGGCCTGCAGGTCGTGGATGAGGTACTGGGCCAGCTCGGCGTCGGGCTTGGCGCGCAGGTACTGCTCGTTGTACCAGCGCACTTTGTTCTGGTCGAAACGGGCCGGCGACTTGCTCACCCGCTCAATCGAGAAGTTCTCAATCAGCTCGTCCATCGTGAAAAGCTCCTGCGTGGTGCCGGGGTTCCAGCCCAGGAAGGCCAGGAAGTTGATGAACGCCTCGGGCAGGTAGCCCGACTCACGGTAGCCGCTGCTTACGGTTGGCTGGCCGTCGGCGTCGGTGCCGTGGAATTCCAGCGGGAACACCGGGAAACCAAGCTTGTCGCCGTCGCGCTTGCTGAGCTTGCCAGTGCCATCGGGCTTCAGCAGCAGGGGCAGGTGGGCAAACTGGGGCATGGTGGCTTCCCAGCCCAGGTAGCGGTAGAGCAGCACGTGCAGCGGCGCCGATGGCAGCCACTCTTCGCCCCGGATAACGTGCGTGATTTCCATCAGATGGTCGTCTACGATGTTGGCCAGGTGATAGGTCGGCATGCCGTCCGACTTCATCAGCACCTTATCATCCACAGCCGAGGAATGTACCACCACCCAACCCCGGATGAGGTCGTTGAAGCGGATTTCCTCCTTGCGGGGCACTTTCAGGCGAATCACGTAGGGCGCGCCGCTGTCCAGCAGCTGCTTCACCTCTTCGGCGGGCAGCGTGAGGGAGTTGCGCATCTGGGCGCGCGTGATGCTGTTGTACTGCGGGTTGGGCACCTTGGCGGCCGTCAGGCGGGCGCGCATGGCATCCAGGTCCTCGGCCGTATCAAACGCATAGTAGGCGTGGCCGCTGTCGATGAGCTGCTGGGCGTACTGGCGGTACATGGGCTTCCGCTCGCTCTGGCGGTAGGGGGCGTGGGGGCCGCCCTGCTCAATTCCTTCGTCGATTTCGATGCCGCACCAGCGCAGCGAATCCATGATGTACTGCTCGGCGCCAGGCACAAAGCGGTTTTGGTCGGTATCCTCAATGCGGAGCAGCATCTTGCCGCCCAGCTTGCGGGCCAGCAGGTAGTTATACAGCGCAGTGCGCACGCCGCCGATGTGCAGCGGCCCCGTGGGGCTGGGCGCAAAGCGCACCCGTACTTCTCTTTCCATAAGTCAGTCAGTTCGCGGCGTCTTCGGGATAGAAAAACGCGCCGCAAAGATACGAAAGGTCAGTTGGCGAGTAGGTGGAATTGTCTGTCGTGCTGAGCAGCGCGAAGGACCTTGTCCCGTTTAAGTACGGGTGGCGTCGTTCTGGCGTGATGAGGTCCTTCGCGCTGCTCAGGATGACAGACGACGGCTATTCAATTACCAAGGCATACTTGGTGAGCAGGCCCGGCAGGCTGTGGCGCGAAAAGCGGGCCTGCCGCATTTCGTTCTGCTCCGGGTCCAGCTCCACCTCGTGCGCGGTCCGAAAATCGGTGCCCACCAGAATGCTCTGGCGGAAGATGGCGCGGGTGAGCTGGCAGTCGTCGAAGACGGCCGCCGTCAGGTTAGCCTGCGAGAAATCCGCTTCCTGCAGGGAGCAGCCCACAAAACGGGTAGCGGGCAGGGCTCGGCCCAGAAACGACGCGTAATCCAGCTGGCACCTATCAAAATGCACCCCGAACAGCATGTCGCGGCAGGCGTGGAAAGGCAGCCCCAGCAGCTTGCAGCCCTCAAAGGCCACGTTTTGCAAAGCCGTCTGGCTAATATTGGCGCCGGCCAGGTTGCAGTTCTCAAACAGACAGTCGCTGAACCGGAAACCGGCCAGGTTGGCTTCGTTGAAGTCGATGTTGCGGAACCGGTATTCCTCGAACTCGCGCTGCCCGGCCAGGGCCGGCGGCAACGCCCGTTCCAGCACGTTTTCGGGCGGGAAGTAGGCGGGCCGGGCCAGCGGCTTCGGGGGCTTGGCAGAAGCAGGGCGGCGCATCAGTCGCGGTTGCGGAAACTCAGCCACAGCAGCAGCCCCACCAGCGTGATGCCGCCCCGGATCAGCAGCGAGGTGGTGGCGCCCCATTGCTCAATCCAGGTCAGAAACATGAATTTCATGCCCAGAAAAGGCAGCACCAACGACACCAAGCCCACCAGAAACAGGCCGAGTCCAAGTTCTTTCATAACCAGTTGACAGAAAACAGAGAATAGCTACCGAAACTCAGCGTACTAGCCGGCCACGGCCACGCACGAAATTTCCACCTGCACGTCCTTAGGCAGGCGGCTCACTTCCACGGTTTCGCGGGCCGGGGCGTAGTCGGGCGTGAAGTAGCTGCCGTAGATTTCGTTGATCAGGCCAAAGTTGCCGAGGTCTTTCACGAAGATGCTGCACTTCACCACGTCGCGCAGCGTGAGGCCGGCCGCCTGCAGCACAGCCTGCAGGTTGCGCATCACCTGGTGCGTTTCCTGGGCTACGTCGCCGCCACCTACCACCTGGCCGGTCACGGAGTCGAGGGCAATCTGGCCGGAAACGTACACGGTAGCACCGGCCTGAATGGCCTGGCTGTAGGGCCCGATGGGAGCGGGGGCCTGGTCGGAATACACAACGGTATGGGGCATATCGGAAGAAGAAAAGGGTGGGTTTGGAGGAGCGCTAAAGTAAGCGGAAAATATCGGCCGCCCGAGCCGCCACAGGCCGTAGAGGGCAGAAAAACCGGCCAGAAAACAAAAAAGTCCACCAGCCGGAGCCGATGGACTTTTGAAAATAGCAGGCGGAAAAAGCGCCTTATTCCACCGTTACCGATTTGGCCAGGTTACGGGGCTGATCCACGTTGCAGCCGCGCAGCACGGCAATGTGGTAGCTCAGCAGCTGCAGCGGCACTACCGATACCAGCGGCACCAGCACCTCCGACGTATGCGGCACCTCAATCACGAACTCGGCCATGGCCGGAATAACCGTGTCGCCTTCCGTCACCACTGCAATGATACGGCCTTTGCGGGCCTTCACCTCCTGGATGTTGCTCACCACTTTCTCGTACGAGCTATCCTTGGTGGCAATTACTACCACCGGCATGTTCTCGTCAATGAGGGCAATCGGGCCGTGCTTCATTTCAGCAGCCGGATATCCTTCAGCATGGATGTAGCTGATTTCCTTGAGCTTGAGCGCGCCTTCCAGGGCAACCGGGAAGTTATAGCCGCGGCCCAGGTACAGGAAGTTCGGCACGTCCTTGAACGTCTCGGCAATTTCCTTGATTTCGTCGTTGAGCAACAGTGCCTTCTCGACTTTCGCCGGGATGTTGTTCAGCTCCACCATCAGTTCGCGCAGACGGGTATCAGACAGGGCACCGCGCTTGTGGCCCACAATCATGGCCAGCAGCGTGAGCACCGTCACCTGCGCCGTGAAGGCCTTGGTCGACGCCACCCCGATTTCGGGGCCGGCGTGCGTGTAGGCACCGGCGTCGGTAGCGCGGGCAATGCTGCTGCCTACCACGTTGCAGATACCGAAGATGGTAGCGCCTTTGCTCTTGGCCAGCTCAATGGCGGCCAGCGTATCGGCCGTTTCACCGCTCTGCGAAATAGCAATAACGATGTCGCGCTCCGTGATGATGGGGTTGCGGTAGCGGAACTCCGACGCGTACTCCACTTCCACCGGAATGCGGGCCAGGTCTTCAAGCAGATACTCAGCCACCAGACCAGCATGCCACGAGGTGCCACAGGCCACGATGATGATGCGGTCGGCGTTCATGAACTTGCGCTCGTAGGCCCGGATGCCGCCCATGTTCAGGTGGCCGGCTTCCAACTCCAGACGGCCGCGCATCGAATCGAGGATGGAGCGGGGCTGCTCGAAAATCTCCTTCATCATGAAGTGCTCGTAGCCGCCTTTCTCAATGCTGTCGAGCGCCATTTCCAGCTTCTGGATGTAAGGCGTCTGCTTCACGTCTTCCTTGGAACGGATGTCGAGCTTGCCGTCTTTGATAACCGCAATTTCGTAGTCGTTCACATAAATCACCTCGTTGGTGTACTCAATGATGGGCGTGGCATCCGAAGCCAAGAAGTACTCGTCCTTGCCGACCCCGATTACCAGCGGCGAGCCTTTGCGGGCGGCAATCAGCTGGTTGGGCTCGTCGCGGCTCAGCACCACAATGGCGTAGGCCCCTACCACTTCGTGCAGCGCCAGGCGAACAGCTTCCTCCAGCGAGCAGCTCTGCTGCTTCTGGATTTCCTCAATCAGGTTCACGAACACTTCCGTGTCGGTATCCGAGTGGAACACGTGGCCCTGCTGCTGCAAATGCTCTTTCAGCGCGGCGTAGTTCTCAATGATGCCATTGTGAATGATGGCAATACGCTCCGACGTAGAGTAGTGCGGGTGAGCGTTGGAGTCGTTGGGCTCGCCGTGGGTGGCCCAGCGCGTGTGGCCCATGCCTACCTGTGCCTGCGTGTCCTTCTCCTTGATGAAGGCCTCAAGCTCCGCTACCTTCCCTTTTTTCTTATAGACATTAAGCGAACCATTCAGTAGCGCTACGCCGGCCGAGTCATAGCCCCGGTATTCGAGGCGGTGCAAGCCTTTAAGAATGATCGGGCAGGCTTCGCGGTGACCGATATAAGCAACAATTCCGCACATAAGTAGGGAAGCAAAAGTGAGTTTCGTGAAAAAATGGCAGTGAGCCGCGGCATAGCAAATGCTATGCCGCGGCTCATCAGGCCCAAAAACAAGACAATATTAGCGCAGCTGCGAGTAGTATACGCGGAGCTTGATGTTGTTGGCATCCAGTACGGCCCGGTCCAGGCTGAGGCCATAGGAATTGCGCAGCGACGGCGACAGAATAAACGCCGCCGGTGAAACGCCGCCCAGCTTATCATACACGTACGCCTGCACGTAACCAGTCATGATCATGCTGAAGTTCTGGTTGGCATCCGACAGCGTGTAAAGGCGACCGTTGGCAGCGTTTTGATAATAGCCCAAGCCGTTCGTGAAATCATCTGCAACAGATGATAGACCTGCTCCGGTTTGCTGAACCCCATCCCGCAGTACAATGCGCTCCACTCGGGTATTGAGCAGAGGGCGGTAAAGCGACTGATTATTGGCGTTAACTTCGTACAGGAAGCTACTATCCGGCAGCGAAAACAGCAGGTTAGCATAGGGCCGTACCGGAATCAAAAGCTCGGCGCGGTTGATGGCAATAGCCGGGCTGCCATTGGCCTGCGGGGCTGCTAGGCCGCGTAGTATCTCGAGGCCCGGAATTTCCAGCTTGGCCCCGAAACCGTTGCCACCCTGCATGTACACCAAGCCATTCGTTTCGGATGCCGCCACCGACTGCGTAGCGCCAGCTGGGCCGCCCAATCGGCTCAGAGGAGAGCCGGTTGGCAATTCGTTGGTCACCTGTGTGAAGTATCGGGGTGCGTCGTTGATCGTCAGACGGGTCCAGCTGCCTTTGCTGAACGGAATACTGTAGCGGCCGCTGAGCTGGCCGGTGTTTTTCTTGTTCGTATAACGGTAGTAGAATACGGCCCGCGTCGTGACAGCGGCCCGCAGACCTACCACAGCCGTATTGAAGTCAGCCGTTGGCTGAAGCACAATGCCTTTCCAGAGGCCATCCAGCGCGGCCTGGTTGAAACCGGTGGCCTTGAGGCGCTCGAAAACGCTGGTTGCCAGCGTCGACGTCTGCCCGCCGCCGTGCAGCTTCAGGCGCACCGTGCGGTCGGGCACCGTCACCAGCCTGCGGTTCGGCTTCGTGCCAACTGAGTCTTTGCGGGTGCCGTTGAGACGAGCGGAAAGCCCGCGGGCTATTTCTGGGCCCAAGGCTACCGAAGAGGACGAGTTGTAAGTGGTCCGGTCGTCCAGGGGCTGTGCCAGCTGATACACATTCACCCGCAGCGGCGTAGTAGATGAACCTGACACCTCATCAAACGGCATCTCCAGCACAAGCGAGTCTAGGATGGCGTTTGATGCCACGACCGTTTCGGCTCGTTTCACCTCAGTTGGAAGCGAGTCCAGCGCTAGCGGCCGCAGCTTCAGGTTCAGGAACGCCGTGGCGGCGGTGGAGCCCAGCACGTTTTCGCGCACCCGGCCTACCAGAAACCGGTCGGCTTTCTGAGTTTCGGTGGAGTCGCGCAGGACGGTAGAGGCCGTTACGGGGAAATCGCGGTATTGTGTATCGGCATTTGCGGTGCCGGGTAATTCCACGCCCAGATCGTTGGCGTCTTCGCAACCGGCCGCCGTAAACAGCAGCGTTGCGGAAAGCAGGGAAACCGACGCGAGCCGGCAGGCGCTAATTGGCCAATTCATTATAAAGTGCGTAGTAAGAGGTTAGTAGGTTTTCGTCGGCTCCTACCTGCCCGATCTGTTTGTTCTTCTTGTTCTGCGAGTACTCCGTGAAGATGGCGTTCAGGTTGTCGCTGAAGTCTTCGTCGGATTTCACGATGGTATCAGCGTATTCCATGCCGATTTTGATGAAGCCACCAAAGTCAGCCGTCTTCAGGCCGGCCAGCATATCGTCATCGATATCCAGCATTTTAGCTTTTTCGATGATGTCGCCGCCAAATTTGTGGTCGAATTCATTGTTGTAAATCGTGAATACCGACTTGGCATCCTTGAAAATCGGGTCCTTCTTGTAGGTCGTTTTCAGGTACATCGGAATCAGGCCCGTCATCCAGTCGTTGCAGTGCACGATGTCAGGAGCCCAGCCTAGTTTCTTCACGGTTTCCAACACCCCTTTGCAGAAGAAGATAGCCCGCTCGTCGTTGTCGGCGTGGAACTTGTCGTTCTTGTCGACGAGTACCGACTTGCGGTGGAAATAGTCTTCATTATCAATGAAGTACACCTGCAGCTTGGCGTTCGGGATGGAAGCCACCTTGATGATGAGTGGCTTCTCGTCTTCGCCCACGGCAATGTTGATGCCGGAGAGGCGTACTACTTCGTGGAGCCGGTTTTTCCGCTCGTTGATGATGCCGAAGCGGGGAACGAAAATGCGGATTTCCATCCCCATTTCCTGCATGCCCTGCGGGAGGCGCCGCAAAAATTCCGCTACTTTGGTGGTCTGCAAAAACGGATCAATCTCCGTAGCCGCGTAGAGGATTCTCAACTTGGACATATCAGTCAGAAAAGGGTAGTTGGGGAAAGGCAACACGTTGGGGAGCACAAAATTAAACAAATTTGGGCGAAAATTCAACTAAACCCCTCTGGGGCCTGTCCAACAAGGCTACTACATCGATGGAGATACTGCACACGGCTGCCGCGTTGCATGCATACACAGAAAATTGCCGCCGCGCCGGCCAGCGCCTGGGCTTGGTGCCTACCATGGGCGCGCTTCATGCCGGCCACCTGCAGCTGGTGCAGGCCGCCGCTGCTGCCTGCGACGTGGTGGTGGTCAGCATTTTTGTGAACCCCACCCAGTTCAACAACCCCGACGACTTCCGGCTATACCCGCGCCTGCCCGAGGCCGACGCCGCCCTGCTGGGCCCGGCCGGCTGCACCGTGCTGTTTCTGCCGTCGGTGGAGGAGATGTACCCGCAGCCCTCGGTGCTGCACTTCGATTTCGGGTCGCTGGAGCGGGTGATGGAGGGCGCGCACCGGCCCGGGCATTTCAACGGCGTCGCTACGGTGGTCAGCAAACTGTTTCATATGTGCCGGCCGCATCAGGTCTACTTCGGGCAGAAGGACTGGCAGCAGGTGGCCATTGTGCGGCAGCTGGTGCAGGACCTGTCGTTTGATCTGGAGCTGGTGTCGTTCCCAACCGTGCGCGAACCCGACGGACTGGCCATGTCTTCGCGCAACCGGCGGCTGTCGGCGGAGGCGCGGGAGGTGGCGCCGCGCCTCTATGAGGCCCTGGAGCATGCCGCGGCCGGTGTGCGTAGCGGCGTAGCGCCAACCCAGGTGCAGCAGCAGGCGGCCGCCTACATCAAGGCCGAGCCGGCCTTCACGCTGGAGTACTTTGAGGTGGCCGATGCCCAAACCCTGCAGCCAGTGGAAGCCTGGGAGCCAGGCCGCCCGGTGGTGCTGTGTCTGGCCGCGCATCTGGGCGGCGTGCGCCTGATCGACAACGTGGTGGTGGAGTAACCCTGCCGGCAGAGGCGCGTAGCGCAGGCAGGCAGCTCCAGGGGCCGCCGGCTGCCGGCGGGCTTCCCCATCTGCGGGTTTGTATCTTTGCCGCCCTATTCGTCATTTGCTTTTTTTCATGCACATCGAGGTCCTCAAATCGAAGATTCACCGCGTTAAGGTCACGCAGGCCGAGCTGCACTATGTAGGCAGCATCACCATCGACGAAGACCTGCTGGACGCGGCCAACATGGTGGAAAACGAGAAGGTCACCATTGTCAATATCAACAATGGCGAGCGGTTCGAGACGTATACCATCAAAGGCGAGCGGGGCTCGGGCATGATCTGCCTGAACGGCCCGGCTGCCCGCCGCGTAGCCGTGGGCGACATCGTCATCATCATTTCCTACGCCCTCATCGACTTTGCCGAAGCCCGGGCGCACCAGCCCACCATCATCTTTCCGGACCAGCACAACCGCTTGGTTTAATGGCTGAAAGGCTGCATTGTTAAATGGTTGGCTGTTGCGGGATTTTCCGAAACAGCCAACCATTTAGCTATTAACTATTTCAACGATTTCGTTAGTGAAGCAACTTCTAAACATTCTCAAATACGCCCTGCTGCTATCCGTTTCGGGGCTGCTGATGTGGTACGCGGTGCGCGGGCAGGACCTGAGCCGCATCGTGGATACGGTGCAGGGGGCTAACTACTGGTGGCTGCTGCTGACGCTGGGGCTGTCGGTGCTGGGCTACCTGAGCCGGGCCTACCGCTGGAAGATGCAGCTCGACCCCACCGTAACCGGTCCGAAACCGGCTTTCTGGGACGTGTACCACGCCATGATGGTCGGTAACCTGGCCAACATGGTGCTGCCTGGGCGGGTAGGCGAGGTGGTCCGCTGCTCGCTGCTGCAGCGTACCAGCAAGGTGCCGGTACAGGTGTCCTTGGGCACCGTGATTACCGAGCGCATCATCGACGTGCTGGTGCTGCTGGGCTTGCTGAGCACGGTGCTGCTGCTCGATTTCAAGACGTTCTGGGGCTTCGCCGATACCTACCTGCTCCAGGGCAAGGCCGATGCGCTGGCCCGCAACCGCAATGCCCTGGTGGCAGCGGCCGTAGTGGCCCTGCTGGCGCTGCTGATTTCCGGCTACCTGCTGTGGCGCAACCTGGAGCGGCTGCGCCAGAACACCGTGTTCAACAAGATGCTGGGCTTCGTGAAAGGTTTGCTGGCGGGCGTGTTCAGCATTGTGCGCATGCCCAACAAAGGCGCTTTCCTGCTGCATACGTTCTTCACGTGGCTGGTCTACTACCTGATGGATTATCTGGTGTTTTTCGCCTTTCCCGAAACCTACGACCTGGGTATGCGGGCGGCGCTGGCCGTTCTCACCTTTGGGGCCTTTGGGATGGCCGCGCCAGTGCAGGGCGGCATCGGGGTGTTCCACCTGCTGGTGCAGAGCACGCTGCTGGTGTACGGCGTCAGCAAGGAAGGCGGCATTGCCTACGCGTTGGTGGTGCACGGCGCCCAGACGTTGCTGATCGTACTGATGGGCGGCATCAGCTTCCTGCTGAGTATGATGAAATCGGGCCAGATGGCGCGCCGCGGCGCTGTGCTGCCTCTCGAAACTACTGAGCTATCTGCCGATGTGGAGCAAAGATAAAATCCTGACCCGCGCCCAGCTGCTGCCGGTAGTGTCCGCCTGGAAAGCCGAAGGCCAGCGCGTCGTGTTCACCAACGGCTGCTTCGATCTGCTGCACCTGGGCCACGTCGACTACCTGGAGAAGGCGCGCCACCTCGGCGACAAGCTGGTGCTGGGCCTCAACACCGATGCCTCCGTCAGCCGCCTCAAGCCCGGCCGGCCCCTGCAGGACGAAATGGCACGTGCCCGCATTCTGGCGTCGCTTTTGTTTGTGGATGCCGTAGTGCTCTTCGATGAGCAAACCCCGCTGGCCCTGATTGAAGCCGTGCTGCCCGACATCTTGGTGAAAGGCGACGACTACCCCATCAGTGGAATTGTAGGCCACGAAGTGGTGTTGCAGAATGGCGGGCAGGTGCTGACCGTGCCACTGGTGGCCGGCTACAGCACCTCGCGCATCGTCGAGCGAATCCTGACGGGAGCGTAGCTGCCGGTTCTGGTGGGTTGTGGGGGAGGCACAGGCCTTCCAACCGTCAGAATGGCAGCCGGCTACCGTTCTTCACCCTCTTCCACCCCTCTCACCGATGTACAGTATGAATCCGGCCTATATCATCGTTCTGCTCACCATGCTGGCCAGCTGGCTGATCCAGCGCCGCCTGCAAAGCAAGTTTGAGCAGTACTCGCGGGTAGGCCTGCAAAACGGCCTCTCCGGCCGTCAGATTGCCGAGCTGATGCTGGCCGACCACGGCATTACCGACGTGCGCGTCATCAGCACCGAAGGCCGCCTGACCGACCACTACAACCCCGCTGACAAAACCGTGAACCTGAGCGAAGCGGTGTTTGCGGAGCGCAGTGCCGCCGCCGCCGCCGTAGCGGCCCACGAGTGCGGCCACGCCGTGCAGCACGCCACCGCCTACAGCGCTTTGCAGTTCCGTTCGGCCATGGTGCCGGCGCTGAGTGCCGTGTCCAAGTTCATGCCCATTCTGCTGTTTCTGGGCGTGATTATGCTGCGCACCACGCCACTGCCGCTGGGCATTGGCGTAGCCTTCTTCGCCCTCACCACGCTGTTCAGCTTCGTGACCTTGCCCGTGGAGTTTGACGCCTCCAAGCGGGCCCTGGCTTGGATGGACAAGCGCAACATCGTGACGCCGCAGGAACACGTGATGGCCAAAGATGCCCTGAAATGGGCCGCCATGACCTACGTGGTAGCGGCGCTGGGCTCCCTGGCTACGCTGTTCTACTACGCCACCCTGCTCATGGGCCGCCGCCGCGACTAACCGTTCGGGCTGGCTTTCCGGCCGCTTGCCCGTTGCTGGCCTACTATCAAACAAAATAGCGGGTCTGCAGCTTTTCAGGCCGGATTCCGGTAAAAAATCCGGGCGGCGCGCCCAATCTGCCGAATCTGCGCTTTAATTTTGAGGACAGTTTGGCTGCGGTGCAGCCGATACGCTCTGACGTTTTCCCCATCCCACCTCCCCTTACCGCATGGATTTCCAGCTCACCGAAGAACAACTCGCCGTGCAGGCGGCCGCCCGCGACTTTGCCCAGAACGAACTCTGGGCCGGCGTGATTGAGCGCGACGAACACCAGAAGTTTCCTGCCGAGCAGATCAAGAAAATGGGCGAGCTGGGCTTCATGGGCATGATGGTAAGCCCCGAGTACGGCGGCGGCGGCATGGACACCGTGAGCTACGTGCTGGCCATGGAGGAAATCAGCAAAGTGGATGCTTCCTGCTCGGTTATCATGAGCGTGAACAACTCGTTGGTGTGCTGGGGCCTGGAGAAATACGGCACCGAGGAGCAGAAGCGCAAGTACCTGCCCGGCCTCACGTCCGGCGAAATCATCGGCGCCTTCGCCCTGAGCGAGCCCGAAGCCGGCTCCGACGCCACCAGCCAGCGCACTACCGCCGAAGACAAAGGCGACTACTACCTGCTCAACGGCACCAAAAACTGGATTACCAACGGCACCACGGCCTCGGTATACCTCGTAGTGGCCCAGACCAACCCCGAGCTGAAGCACCGCGGCATCAACGTGCTGATTGTGGAGAAGGGCATGGAAGGCTTCCAGACGGCTCCCAAGGAAAACAAGCTCGGCATCCGCGGCTCTGATACCTGCTCGCTGCTGTTCACCGACGTGAAAGTGCCTAAGGCCAATCGCATCGGCGAAGACGGCTTCGGCTTCAAGTTCGCCATGCAGGTGCTGGCCGGCGGCCGCATCGGTATTGCCGCGCAGGCGCTGGGCATTGCGTCCGGCTCGTATGAGCTGGCGTTGAAATACTCTAAGGAGCGTAAGGCCTTCGGGGTGCCGATTTCGCAGCACCAGGCCATCCAGTTCAAGCTGGCTGATATGGCTACTAACATCGACGCGGCCCGTCTGCTGTGCCTGCAGGCTGCTCACGACAAGGATTCCGGCCAGGATTTCGCTAAGTCCGGTGCTATGGCCAAGCTGTTTGCCTCGAAAGTAGCTATGGAAACCTCTGTAGAAGCTGTGCAGGTGCACGGCGGCTACGGTTTCGTGAAGGAATACCACGTAGAGCGCATGATGCGCGACGCCAAAATCACCCAGATTTACGAAGGCACTTCGGAGATTCAGAAAATTGTAATCTCTCGGGAAATTCTGAAGTAGCAGGCGAATTGCCTAAAAGTCAGAAGTATTGCATTAAACCCAGTCGAATTTCGGCTGGGTTTTTCGTTTTTGTGAATTTTTATATCTTAATTTGCATTACATAAGTCCGGCCACCCCCAATACCGGGTTTACCTCAGTACCCAAACTGCCCTACGAAGATGGAAGATTACAATAAAGTGATAGAGTCGCTTGGCGTACGCTACATAAAAGCGAAGAATTTGGTGCTGCAGCAGCCGTTCACGGTGCGCAACTCCTACGATGTCGGCAACAACCTGATTCTGCTGCACAAAGGCCGTATTACGTTCGGTGAGGAAGAGCAGGTGGTGGAAGAAGGCGAAATGCTCTTCATCCCCGGTGGCCGCGCTACCAAGGTGAACTATGGTGACTCGGCCGGCAAGGTCATCACCAACGACGACCTGATCAGCAACAAAGACAAGTTCTTCCACTCCAACTCCGACCTCGACCTGATCGGGGACGCCGAGGAAAGCCACTCGTTTGTGAGCTTCGAGGCCAAGGTGTTCGACTCGGTGAACTTCTTTGCCTCGCTGGACGTGCCCGCGTTCCTGATTTCCAACAACTCCAAGCTGGGCAACCTCATCATCAAGGTGGTGGAGGAGAGCCTGCAGGAACTGCCCGGCCGCGAGCGGCTGATTACGATTTACACCGAGAACATTGTGGTGGAAATCGTGCGCTACATCCTCAAGAACAAGATGTTTGTAGAGCAGCTGGCCACCAACAGCACCTATTTCAAGGACCCGCGCCTGATCGACCTGTTCAACTACATCAAGGAGAACATCGGCGGCGACCTGAGCAACAAGGTGCTCAGCAACGTGGCCAACGTGAGCGAGGACTATGTGGGGCAGTATTTCAAGATGCTCACCGGCATCAACCCCCAGGACTACATCGAGTACCAGCGCATGGAGCGCGCCGTGTTTCTGCTGCGTACCACCAAGAAGAGCATCCGCGACATCGGCAAAGAGGTCGGCTATAAGGATACGGCGTACTTCTGCCGTCGCTTTAAAATGATGTTCGGGATTCCGGCCGGCAAAATGCGCCGCCGCGAATCGGCCATGAATATCTAGGCCTCAGCAGCGCCGTTGTCGGTGGCTCTTGAAGCAAAAAGCCCCTTGCTACGGGAGTAGCAAGGGGCTTTTTATGTGATATGGGCGGCCGGAGCCGGGTGGTACTCTGCAGGTGCCATATCGCGTTATGCGACGTCCGCAACTGTATTGAATGATTGCACTACGCGGGACACTTCGCCCAAAAACTCCGGGTTTTTCTCCACTTGGTTGCCGACTACAATAACATCGGCGCCAGCGGCCAATGCGGCTTGGGCTTTATCGGCGGTGTTGATGCCGCCCCCCACGATGATGGGCACGTCGACGGCCTGGCGTACGGCCCGGATGGTGGCTGCCGACACCGGATACATGGCGCCGCTGCCTCCGTCGAGATACATCAGGCGCAGGCCAAGCTGCTCGCCGGCCATGGCCGTGCAGGCGGCAATGGTAGGCTTATCGTAGGGGAGGGGCGTAGTGCCACTCATGTAGCTGGCCGTGGTCTGGCGGCCGGTATCTACGAGCAGGTAGCCGGTGGGCAGAATCTGCAGGTTGCTCTGGCGCAGCAGCGGCGCCGCAATGACGTGCTGCCCGATCAGGAACTCCGGATTGCGGCCCGAAATCAAGCTCAGCAGTAGAATCCCGTCGGCCTGCGGATCGAGGTGCAGGCTATGACTAGGAAAAAGCAGCACCGGCACCGCCGAATGCTGCTTAATCTGCTGGATGAGGGCAGTCTGGTGCGAGTTTATCACCAGACTGCCACCCACAAAGAAATAATCTACCGGGTGCGTTTCGCTTAGCGCCAGCACCTTGCGGCAGCCTGCTTCAGTCAGATTATCAGGGTCGAGCAGGATAGCCAGGGATTTGCGGCCGTGGGAGCGGCGCTTGCTGAGGCCATCATAGAGGCTTGTGAGGCGCATTCGCGTCGTCGTGGTGATAAGTAAAGTCGATGTCCCGGGTTTCCGGCTCCGCTGGGGAGGTTGCAAGGTCGGGATTTTTGAGCATCGGCAAATACTCATTCAGTTTTTTGGCTACTACGGCCATTAGCACGGCCGTTGCCTGCGCTACCAGCATCTTGCCGGTATCCGACTGCAGGAATACCCGAAACGTATCGGCTACGATAGAAGACGCTACGGGGTCGGGTTCGGCGCTATGCGGACGTGCTGCCTGCCGAACCGGGGCATATGCTTGCACATCAGCCCCAATGGGCTGGAATGGGTCGTCGGAGCCGAGGGTGTCGGACGAAGCCAGGGCGGAGGCGTGGTACACGTCAGGCGCAATCTGAGCACGTTCGTGGTGGGAGGGCTGCTGGCCACGATCAGCGTGGTGGCCATTGCCGAAGCCCAGGTCGTCGGCCGTGCTGGGGTCGGGAACGGTGGCGCGGTGCTTGCGCAGCGTGCGAGGGGCGCGCGCACTGGGCAAAGTCTGCGGCGCCTGATGACGGCCCTGCAATACCTTGTCTTTCTTGCCGCCGAATGCCTTCGACAGCAGCCACGCGCCGGCCAATACGCCAGCCCCAATGGCCACGTACTTGCTGGCCTGCTGGGTTTTCTCCTTTATCTCCTCCACGTCGCCCATCAGGGCGCGCTCGTATTCCAGCTTCTGACGCTCCAGAAACTCTTTTTCGTCTTCAAACAAAGGGTTGGTCAGTTCGGCCATGTCGGATTAGGCTTGACGTTTGTCGGATTTGTAGATGGTGTTGTCGAGCAGCTTATCGGCTACGCCCTGGAATAGTTTCTTGTCAACGCCTACCAGAAACACGATGAGCACCACCAGATAGAAGCCGGCCACAATGCCGAAGCCCCAATATGAGCTGTCCAGCTGCTCATTAAGCAGCAGGGCAATAAAAAGATTCAGGAACAGAAAGAAGACCAACCCGATGCCGGCCATAGCTGCGCCGTGCATGGTGCCTACCACAGCAACTTTCACTTTCTGCTGTACTTCCAGCCGCATCAGGTCAATGCGCGTGTCCAGATAGCCCTTCAGGTTGCCGATAATATTGTCGGTACGGGGAGTTTTAGTAGCGTCGTCGTCGTCGGAGAAAAGGCCCATGAGCGGGAGATAATTTGCGGAAAACCATGTTTCGAAAGCAACTCCTGAACTCCGGGCCTGCGGCCTGGTTTTCAGATAGCCCCTTCATACGGGAAAACCGTGCGCGTGTCTGAAACCCGGCGTATTTTTACCCGCAAGCAGCTGCATCTTGAGCCAGAATCATTACCACGTATTGGGCATAGCCGCCACCGCCACCGCCACCGACGTGAAGCGTGCCTACAAGCGGCTGGCCGTGGAGCTCCACCCTGATAAGCACGGTGGCAGCGCCTTGTACGAGGAGCGGTTTAAGGCCGTGGCCGTGGCTTACGGGGTGCTGGGCGACCCCCAGCGCCGCGCCGCCTACGACCAGCAACTGCGCCAGGCTGCCCAGCGCGCCGCCGAGCAGCAGCGGCAGCAACAGTACCGCGCCCCCACGCAGCACGTGTACGGGGTGCCCATGCCACCGCCGGCGCCCCTGCGCACCCGGCGGCCGGCCGGCTCCGGCGAGCGGCACTACCGCACCATTCCCAAGCAACGCCGCTTTACGCGCCGCGACTATCTGCTCACGTTTGGGCTGCTGGCCGCCATTCTGGCGTTTGTGCTGGGGGGCAAGCTGATCATGGACCACGTAACGGCCGTCAGCAACTACGAGGACGGCCTGCGGGCGTACCGCCGGGCGCGATGGTCGGCGGCGCACGCCTACTTCACGCAGGCCCTGCACTTCAAGCCCGAGTTCGGGGCCGCGCTGCGGCGCCGGGGCGAGATTGAGCAACTCATCAACCGCGACTATGCCGCCGCGCGCGCCGACTACGAAGCGGCCCTCACCGATGCCGAGCCGGCCGCCGAGCGGGCCCATCTGCTGTTTCGGGTGGGGCAGTGCCTGGCGGGTCTTGGCGAAGCGGATGCTGCCGAGCAGAGCTTCACCGTGTCGCTGGCGCTGGATTCCACGCAGAGTACAGCCTGGCTGGCCCGGGGCGAGGTGCGCCTGTTTGAGCAACAGACCTTCACGAAGGCCGCCGAAGACCTGACCACCGGCCTGCGCCTGCGCACCCGCGCCGGGCGCCCGTTGCCCCTCAAATACCTGACGTACCGGGGCCTGGCCTACTACAAAATGCAGGACCTGACCCAAGCCCGCGCCGACTACCGCCAAGTGCTGGAAGCCAATCCAAAAAATGGGCAGGTGCATTTTCTGCTGGGCCGGCTGGCGCAGCAGGAAGGCAATCCGTCGGCGGCCTGCGAGTTTTTCGAGCGTGCCGTGCGCCTCGGCTACGCCTACGCCGACGAAGCCCGCCGCCAGAATTGCCCCTGAGTTTAGGTGACAGTAGTTGTCAGTTGTTAGTACAGTTCTGACAACTGACAACGAACAACTACAGACTATCAACCAAAAAAAGCGCCTTCCCAGCTGGAAAGGCGCTTTTTGCTGGTGTCAAAACACCGGTTGGATTAGGGCATCAGAACTTTGTCGATTACGTGAATCACGCCGTTGCTCTGGGTCACGTCGTAGGTGGAGATGGTCGAGACGTTGCCTTTCTCGTCAACCAGCACTACGTTTTTGGGGCCGTTCATCATGGCTTTCAGGGTGCCGCCGCTCACGGTTTTGAGGCTGGCGGTGCCTTTGCCGGCTTTGATGGCGGCCATAATCTTGTCGGCGGTCATGTTGCCGGCTACCACGTGGTAGGTCAGGATTTTGGTGAGGGTTGCCTTGTTCTCGGGCTTCACCAGCGTTTCAACGGTGCCGGCTGGCAGGGCGCTGAAGGCGGCGTTGGTAGGAGCGAATACCGTGAAGGGGCCTTTGCCCTGCAGGGTTTCCACGAGGCCGGCAGCCTTCACAGCAGCTACCAGTGTGGTGTGGTCGGCCGAGTTGACGGCGTTTTCCACAATGTTCTTATTCGGGTACATGGCCTGGCCTCCCACCGATACGGTGCCGGGCGTCATCTTGGCCTGAGCCTGAGCCGAAGAAACCGAAGCAGCGCCCATAAAGGCCATTACAGCGAAAGAAAGAAGGGTCTTTTTCATAATCAAGGAAGGAAGAAGAAGGGGGGTGGTTGATTTGAAAGCACTTACGCCCCTGACTGGATAATTGGATTTATCGGACGTGAAAAATATTTCACTGAGCCTATAAAAGCAGCCCATAAGTGCGTGGGCTGCTGCATAAATCGGGGGAGGTTATCCACCAGCGTACCGGACCCTCTTTTCAGCCGGCCACCGGCAGCGTGAAGCGGAAGGTGCTGCCGCTGCCCAGCTCGCTTTCCACCCACAGCTGCCCGCCCTGGCTGCCGATGAACTCGCGGGCAATGCTCAGGCCCAGGCCCGAGCCGCCGCGGTAGCCGGTTTTATCGGGAATCTGCACGAAGCGCTGGAAGATTTTTTCCTGGTACTGGGGCGCAATACCGGGGCCGTCGTCCTGCACCAACACCTCCACCTGCTGCCCGCCCGGGGCCAGCGCCGCCCGAATGTGCAGCTGGCCCTGCTCGGGTGAGTAACGGATGCCGTTGGCCAGCAGGTTGAGCAGCACCCAGGTGGTTTTCTCGATGTCGGCGCGCACGGGGGGCAGCTCGGCGGGCACCTGGATATCGAGGGTGAGCTGCTTGGGCTGAAGCTGGAGCTGGATGGTATCGGCGGCGAACTGCACGATGTCGCGCACCTGGGTGGGCTGGAAGTTGAGCTGGATGTTGCCCGATTCCAGCCGCGACACGTCAATCAGCTCGCCCACCAGCTTCAGCAGCCGCTGGTTTTCCTGCTTGATGGTGGCCAGAATGCGCTGCTGCTCCTCGTTTACGGCGCCCACCTTGCCGTTCTGCAGCAGCTTCAAACTGAAGTTGATACTCGACAGCGGCGTTTTCAGCTCGTGCGACACCGTAGCCAGGAAGTTCGACTTGGCCTGGTCCAGCTTCTTGAACTCCGACACGTTGTGCAGGGTGAGAATGGAGCCCACGAATTCCATCTTGTCCAGCGCCTCGTTGAAGCTGATAACGTCGTTTACGGCCACGCGGTAGTATACCTCCTCGCCGTTGCGGGCCAGCGTGAGCACCGGGGCGGGCTCCTGGGGGCGCTGGGCGGCGGGCGTATCCAAATGGCGCAGCAGCTCCCGGAAAAGGTCGTTGTGGCGGGCCAGTTCGTCGGCCGGCTGGCCCAGCAGTCCGGCGGCGGGCTGGCCCAGCAGCTCGGCAGCCACGGGATTCACCAGCAGCACCCGGCGGTGCTCATCCACCAGCAGCAGGCCCTCATCGAGGTTGTTTACGATGCTGGCGGCGCGGTTGCGCTCGGCCATCAGCTGGGCCAGCGTGGAGGTGCGGTAGTCCTGCAGCTGTACCAGCATGCGGTTGAAGGCCCGCGCCACGGTGCCAAACTCATCGTAGCTTTCCACCGGAATGGAGGACGAATAATCCTGGTTGGTGGCGTTTTCGATGCTGGCCGTGAGCTTGCGCAGGCCCCCCACGGCCGCCTCAGGCACGCTCAGCACGAACAGCAGGGAAGTCAGTAAGGCGAAGGTGAGCAGCGCCAGTACGTAGCGCTGCTGCCGGGTAGCGGTAAGGTTGGCGGCTTCGTTTTTGCGGGTGAGGGCCTGGGTGTTCAGGTCAATCATGCGGTAGGTGAGCGTGCGGAGCCGGGCGGCGGTGGCGGCCTGGGGCAGCCGCTCGTAGCGGGCCAGCGTGGCCGTGAGGCTGTCTACCACCGCCTGCTCGCCCACTTCCGTCACGTTGCCGGCCTCGCGGGTAAGAGCCTCCCGGAAGCTGGCCAACGCCACCGGCGGCGCGGTCTGCACGCTGTCAAGGGCGCGCAGCATGCGCTGGCCCAGCTCTACGGAGTAGAAGTTGTCCTGCAGCACATTGCGCGCCGTGCGGTCGAGGCGGTTGAGCGAGAACAGGGTAAACGCACTCACCCCCAGCAGCAGCAGCAGCATAGTGACGAAGGCCAGGGTGATTTTGGTTTTGAGGTTCATGGGCGGGATGTTGTTCAATTCTGTCATCCTGAGCGGAGCGAAGGACCTTATTACTCCGGCGCGACTCATTCAATACTAACTCCGACGTGGTAAGGTCCTTCGCTCCGCTCAGGATGACAGACTTTTACCAGATTACACCAGTCAGTAACTCACCAGAAACACGTCCACGTCCAGCGGGGAGCGGGCTACGGCGCGGATGAGGCGGCGCGTTACGCCGGGGCGCAGCAGGCGCTGCCACCAGCTTTTCTCGCTGGTGACGCCGCAAATCAGCAGCGTGACGCCTTTTTCCTGGGCCACGCGCAGGATTTCGGGTACCGCGTCGGTGGCTTTCACGCGCAGAATCTGGCCGCCCAGCTCGGTAGTGAGCTGCAGGTTGTTGAGCAGGTGGCGCTGGGTGGCCAGGTTGATGCGGTCGGCCGCTTCGCGGGGCGTTTGCACGTAGAGCACGGCCCAGGAGGCGGCCGAGAGGCGGTCGGCGAGGCGGCTGGTTTTGCGGATGATTTCCTTGGCGGCGGGGGCGTTGGCGTTGATGCAGGCCAGCAGGCGGTCCTGGTTGCGGCGCTCGGGAGCCACGGGCGCGGCCCCGCCGCCGTCGGTTTCAATCTGGCGGCTGATGAGGTTGGCGGTTTCGCGCACGGCTAGCTGGCGCAGCTGCAGCAGGTTTTCGGCCTGAAAGAAGTTAGCCAGCGCCGTGGGAACCTTGGCCGCATCGTAGATTTTGCCTTCCTCCAGGCGGGCGCGCAGTTCGCCCACAGTCAGGTCCACGTTCACCACCTCGTCGGCCAGCTTCAGCACTTGGTCGGGCACGCGTTCCGTCACGTCGGTGCCGGTGATGCGCAGCACCTGGTCGTGCAGGCTTTCGAGATGCTGAATGTTGACGGCCGTAAGCACCGAAATACCGGCCCGCACCAGCTGCTCCACGTCCTGCCAGCGTTTCTCGTTTTCGGAGCCAGGCACGTTGGTGTGGGCCAGCTCATCCACTACCACCACCGAGGGGCGGCGCTGCAGAATGCCCTGCACGTCCAGCTCCTCCAGCAGGCGGCCCTTGTAGAAGATGTGCTTGCGCGGCACGGTGGGCAGGTCGCGCAGCTGGGCCACGGTGCCGGGGCGGCCGTGGGTTTCCACGTAGCCCAACACCACATCCACGCCGTGGGCGCGCAGCTCGTGGGCTTCCTGCAGCAGGCGGTAGGTTTTGCCCACGCCGGCAGCCAGCCCCAGGTACACCTTCAGCCGCCCGCGCCGCCGCTGCTGCACCAGCCGCAGAAACCGCTCGGCCGATTGGTCGCGCTGTTGGTCGTCGTGGTTGTCGGCTGGGGTTGACATGGTTAAGGAGATAATAGAACGTCATGCTGAGCGCAGCCGAAACATCTCTACCGCTTTGGTAGAACGTCATTCCGAGTAGCGCGAGGAATCTCGCGTGCTGACTCTTGAAATGGTAGCTCAACGAAGCGGGAGAGATGCTTCGGCTACGCTCAGCATGACAGGTAGCTTGGCAACGTCAGCACGCGAGATTCCTCGCGCTGCTCGGAATGACGTGCTATGTTGTCGTGCTGGCTGAGTACTCTAAAACGACAGCACGATGCTGCTGGTGAGGTTGCCGTAGTTGCGGGTGGGGTTGCCGTTGCGGTCGGTGAGGAAGGGTTGGCGGCCGTGGAAGGTGCGGCCCTCTACCCGGAACGTCACGTTGCTGGTGGGCGCGTAGTCGAGGTTGAGCGAGGCGGCCTGCACCTTGAAATCGGTGGCGGCGGCTACCGGCGAAATGGTGCTGATAATGACGCCCCGGTCGGCATTGTAGTACTCAGCGCGGGCGGCGGCGGTCCACTTATCGGCCAGCTTGTAGCGCACGAAGGCCGCGCCGGTGTGCCAGGTATCGGCCTTGCCGCCGCGCTGCTCGCTTTCCTGCTTGCCCACGTCGAACACCAGGGCCAGGCTGAGGCGGTCGGTGGCGGCGTAGCTCACGTAGAAATCGTGGAAGTAGCGGCGGCGGCGCACCGAGTCCTGGGGCTGCTCGTTGCCGTAGAAGGTGCTGCTGTTGATGAGTAGCTTATCGGTGGGCTTCCACTGAATCTGAGTGCCCAGGGCTTTGGCTTGGTTGTTTTCGCGGATATTCTGCCAGCCGTTGAGTGCCAGGCCGGTCAGCGTCAGCTTGGGGCTCACCTCGTAGGTCAGCCGCGCCCCGGCCTCGTAGTACGGCGAGTTTTCGGCCATCAACGAGCGGGTCAGCGTCCAGTTGTCCTTGCTCAGGGCCGACTCAAACCCGATGTGCGAGCCGAAAATACCCACGTCAAGCCAGGCTTTTTTGAAGGGTCGAAAGCCCGCATAAGCTTCGTACAGATGCTTGAGCACCGGGTCCTCAGCCGCATAGTTGGCCGATACGTAGGTGCCCGCGTGCAGGCCCAGGGCCCCGCGCACCTGCCCGTTGTCGTAGCGCAGACCGATAACGGCGTTGTTCACCGTAAACTCGTTCTGGCGGTTGTGCGAGTACAGAAAGCCGGGCCGCTGGTTGGTGGCCGCGTGCTTGAAATCATAGCCGTAGTAGCCATCCACAAACCCGTAGGTAGTCAGCGGATTGGCCGGAGCCGCCGCAGCTGCCGTGGAATCGGGCGTGGTTTGGGCCGTAGCAGCCGAAGCCGTGAGCAGTGCAGTAGCAGTAAGGAGAACCAGTGGTTTCATTGGGAGAGAAAGAATGCGGAGAACCTCACCCCCCGGCCTCCTCTCCACGGGGAGAGGGGGAGCCTGACGATTTTTGATCAGGCGGATGGCGGGGAAGTAATACAGAATTGAGGATGTAAAGCAACAAAAACGAGCCGGGAGGCAGTAGCGCGAACTTTGTAGTTCGCGCCCCAGAACGACAATCGTTGCAACGGCGCGGGGGCGCGAACTACACAGTTCGCGCTACTGGCTACTGCCTCAGACCACTAGTTGCAGCAGCAGCCACAGCAGCGCCAGAGCCAGCAGGGTGTAGCCGGGGCGGAAGCGGCGGCCGCGGTGCCGGTGGGCGCGCAGCCGGTAGTGGGCGCGGGCCCGATGCGCGGAGGCAGCCACCGGCTAGCGGTTCTGCAGGGCGTCGAGGACCACGTTCAGGCGCAGCACGTTCACCCGGTCGGGGCCGAAGGCGCTGTGCTGGGTGTGCTCCGTCACCAGGGCCTGCACCTTGGCGGCATCGAGGTTGCGGACTTTAGCCACGCGGGCTACCTGCACGGCGGCGGCGGCCGGCGAGAGGTGCGGGTCGAGGCCCGAGCCGGAGGCAGTGAGCAACTCGGCCGGCACCTGGGCCTTGGTTACGCCGGGGTTCTGCACCAGAAACGTATCGAGGCGGGCCTGCACGGTAGCCAGGTAGTCGGGGTTGCTGGGGCCTTTGTTGGAGCCGGCCGAGCCGGCGGCGTTGTAATCCACGGCCGAGGGGCGGCCCTGGAAGTATTCGGGCCGGGTGAAGCGCTGGCCCACGTTATCGTAGCCTACCACGCGGCCCTTGTGGCTGATGGTTTCGCCATGCCCGCCGGCCGGGGCCAGCTGAGCGCCGGCCCACACCAAGGCGGGGTAAATCAGGCAGCACACCACCAGCAGCACAAGGGTCAGGCGGAATGCGGGAAGCAGGTTCTGTTTCATGTTGATTTTGCGTCGATTGTTTGTCTGTCATCCTGAGCGGAGCGAAGGACCTTATCACGCCTGAACAAGTCGTTCAGTCGTAATCCAGACGTAATAAGGTCCTTCGCTCCGCTCAGGATGACAGCCGATTTTGTTTTTCTATTTCCTACAAAAACAGCCCTACTACCAAGTCAATCACCTTGATGCCGATGAAGGGGATGATGACGCCGCCCAGGCCGTACACCAGCAGGTTGCGGCGCAGCAGGGCCGAGGCCCCGATGGGCTTGTAGGCCACCCCGCGCAGTGCCAGCGGCACCAGCAGCGGAATAATTACGGCGTTGAAAATCACGGCCGAGAGGATGGCCGACTGCGGCGACTTCAGGCCCATGATGTTGAGCGCGCCCAGGGCTGGAATGGCCACCATGAACAGCGCGGGCACAATGGCGAAGTACTTGGCCACGTCGTTGGCAATCGAAAACGTGGTGAGCGTACCGCGCGTCATCAGCAGCTGCTTCCCAATTTCCACTACTGCAATTAGCTTGGTGGGGTCGTTGTCGAGGTCCACCATGTTGCCAGCCTCTTTGGCGGCCTGGGTACCCGAGTTCATGGCCACTCCCACGTCGGCCTGGGCCAGGGCGGGGGCGTCGTTGGTGCCGTCGCCCATCATGGCTACCAGCTTGCCCTGCTGCTGCTCGCGACGGATGTAGGTCATCTTGTCCTCGGGCTTGGCCTCGGCAATGAAGTCATCCACGCCGGCTGTTGAGGCAATGAACTTAGCAGTGAGCGGGTTGTCGCCGGTGACCATCACCGTTTTGATGCCCATTTTGCGCAGGCGCTCAAACCGCTCCTGAATGCCGGGCTTGATGATGTCCTGCAGCTCCACCACGCCCAGCACCTGGTCGTTCTGGCTGACCACCAGCGGGGTGCCGCCGTTGCTGGCAATGGCTTCCACGCGCTGGGTGGTTTCCTGGGGGAAGGGCTGGTTGGCGCGGGCGGCCAGCTGCCGGATGGCATCGGAAGCGCCCTTGCGCAGGCGGGTGCCATCCGGCAGCGTCACGCCCGAGCTGCGGGTTTCGGCCGTGAACTTGATCAGCTCGGCCCCTTGCAGGCGGGTGCGCAGACCGGCCACGTCGGAGCGGCGGGTTTCGCCGGCCAGCTCCACAATGCTCTTGCCCTCGGGCGTTTCGTCGGTGAGTGAGGCCAGGGTGGCGGCTTCTACCATCTGGGCCTCCGTGATGCCGGGGGCAGGCCAGAAGTGCGTGGCTTTGCGGTTGCCGATGGTGATGGTGCCGGTTTTATCGAGCAGCAACACGTCGATGTCGCCGGCCGTTTCCACGGCTTTGCCGCTTTTGGTGATGACGTTGGCGCGCAGGGCGCGGTCCATGCCCGCAATGCCGATGGCCGAGAGCAGCCCGCCGATGGTAGTCGGAATCAGGCACACAAACAGCGCAATGAAGGCCGAAATGGCAATGGGGGTCTTGGAGTACTCGGCAAACGGCGCGAGGGTCACGCACACCAGCACGAACACCAGCGTAAATCCGGCCAGCAGAATGGTGAGGGCAATTTCGTTGGGCGTTTTCTGCCGCGACGCGCCTTCCACCAAGGCAATCATCTTGTCCAGGAACGACTCGCCGGGGGCCGTCGTCACCACCACCTTAATACGGTCCGACAGCACCTTGGTCCCGCCCGTGACGGAGGATTTATCCCCGCCGGCCTCCCGAATCACCGGGGCCGACTCGCCCGTAATGGCCGACTCGTCAATGGTGGCCAGGCCCTCGATGATTTCGCCATCAGTGGGAATGATTTCGCCGGCTTCCACCAGGAAAATCTGGCCCTTCTGGAGCTGGGAAGAGGAAACCGACGACTCCTGGCCGTTGGCATCGAGTACGCGGGCGGGCGTTTCCTCGCGGGTTTTGCGCAGGCTTTCGGCCTGAGCCTTGCCGCGGGCCTCGGCAATGGCCTCGGCGAAGTTGGCGAACAGCAGCGTCAGGAACAGCACCACAAACACGGTGAAGTTGTAACCGAACGAGCCCTGGGCGGCATCGGGCTTCACCAGCAGCCCCAGCGTCACGAGCAGCATCACCACCGTCCCGATTTCCACGGTGAACATCACCGGGTTGCGGAACATGATGCGCGGGTCGAGCTTCACGAACGCCTGTTTCACGGCCTCCGACACCAGCGCGGGTTGAAAGAGAGATTGAGATTTAGTTGACATGGGTAATTGTCATCCTGAGAGTAGCGAAGGACCTTATCACGCCTGCGCTACATTGATTACTAGTTCTGATGAAGGCAGTCGTGATAGGATGCTTCCTTCGTCAGCATGACAGTCTCGGATATTGGCTCCGCCTAGTACAGCGAGAAATGCTCGGCCAGCGGCCCCAGCGCCAGGGCCGGGAAGAAGGCCAGGGCGGCGATGATGACGATGACGGCCAGCACCATCACCCCGAAGGTGGCCGTGTCGGCGGGCAGGGTGCCGGCGCTTTCGGGCACGTACTTCTTGCGGGCCAGCAGGCCGGCAATGGCTACCGGGCCCACAATGGGCAGGAAGCGGGCCAGCAGCAGCACTACACCGGTGCTGATGTTCCACCACGGCGTGTTGTCACCGAGGCCCTCGAAGCCGGAGCCATTGTTGGCCGAGGCGGAGGTGAACTCATACAGCATCTCGGAGAAGCCGTGGTAGCCGGGGTTGGCTAGCCAGCCGCTGTACTCGGTGGGGTTGCCGGCGTACAGGTGAGCCGTGAGGGCCGTGCCCGCCAGAATCAGCAGCGGGTGCAGCAGCGTCACGATGACGGCAATTTTCATCTCGCGGGCCTCAATCTTCTTGCCCAGCAGCTCGGGCGTGCGGCCCACCATCAGGCCGGCAATGAACACGGCAATAATAAGGTAGGCGAAGAAGTTGAGCAGACCCACGCCGCAGCCGCCGTAGAAGGCGTTGGTCATCATGCCCAGCATCTGGCTCATGCCCGAAATCGGCATAAACGAGTCGTGCATGGAGTTCACCGAGCCGCAGCTGATGATGGTGTTGGTGATGCTCCAATAGGCCGAAGCCGCCGCTCCAAAGCGGATTTCCTTGCCCTCCATGGCCCCCAGCGCCTGATCGACGCCGAGCTTGGTAATGGCGGGGTTGCCGTGCATCTCGTAGTACACCGTGGGGGCCAACAGGGCCACAAAGCCCATCGTCATCACCCCAAAAATCATGTAGGCCAGCTTGCGGCGCTTCAGGTAGAAGCCCAGCGCAAACACCATGGCAATCGGGATAATCACCAGGGCAATGTTCTCGACGGCGTTGGTGATAAAGTTGGGGTTTTCGAGCGGGTGAGCCGAGTTGGCCCCGTAAAAACCGCCCCCGTTGGTACCCAGCTCCTTAATGGCCACCATGGCGGCCACCGGCCCGCGGCTCACGGCCACCGAGTCGCCCTGCAGCGTAATCAGCTCCTGCTTGCCCTGCAGCGTCATGGGCGTGCCGTTGAAGGCCAGGATGAGGGCAATCAGCAGCGAACCGGGCAGCAGCAGGCGGGTGAGGCTCTTCACGAAGTAGTCGTAGAAGTTGCCCAGCTTCTCGGTGGTGCGCGTCTGGAGGGCGTTGAACACCACTACGGCCGCCGCAATGCCGGTAGCGGCACTCACAAACTGCAGGAAGGTAATCACCACTAGCTGCGAGAGGTACGACAGGCCCGACTCGCCGGAGTAGTGCTGCAGGTTGCAGTTCACCAGGAAGGAAATGGCCGTGTTGAAGGCCAGATCGGGCGACATCGAGGGGTTACCGTCGGGGTTGAGCGGCAGGCTGCCCTGGGTACACAGCACCAGCATGGCCAGCAGGAACCACACCAGGTTGATGGTGAGCAGCGCCACCATGTGCTGCTGCCACGTCATCTCGCGGCGGGCATCAATGCCCGAAAGCCGGTAGATGCCATTCTCGACGGGCCGCATGAAGTCGAGCAGGTTCTTTTCGCCCCGGAACACCCGGGCCAGATACGCGCCCAGCGGCAGGGCCAGCACCAGCGTAACGAGGTAAATTCCGCCGATGCTGAGTAGTTCGTTGTTCATTTTCGGTGAGTTGTCAGTTATTGGTTGTCAGTTGCTAGTTGTTCGTTGTCAGTTGTCGACTTTATCGTTATCAGGCAGGATAAACCGCTTGACAACCAGCGCCTGACAACTGACAACCAGCAACTGACAACTAGAAGCGCTCCGGGCGCAGCAGCACGTAGCAGAGGTAGCCGAACGTGGCGAGGGAGAGGAAAAACAGGGTGACCATCATGGCGCGACGAGGTTAGATCTGGTCGAAGAAATCGACGGACTTGTAGAAGAGCCAGAAACCGGCCAGGCCGGCGGCCGTGAGCAAGGGAATCATTAGGAGCGGAGCCATTGGCGAAGCGGAAAAGCAGCGGCCCTAGGGCAGCATGGTGGTGTGCGGATAGTGATAGGTCTGGTAGAGGCGGCTGGGCATGAGCTGGCGGGCCAGCTGGTTGCCGTAGGTGCTGCCATCGAGGTGCAGGCAGTGCAGGTACACATTTTCGATGGCGCGGGCCAGGTAAGCGTCGCCCTGGCGTAGCAGGCGGTCGGCCACCTCGAAGCAGCGCTTGAGCAGGGCCAGCTGGCCGGCCTCGGCGGCTTCGCGGGTGAAAGTGGCAAAGCAGCTCAGCTGCCGGTACAGGCTCTGGCGCGTGGCTGGCACCTGCAGTTCCGCCCCCAGTTCGGGGAAGCTTTCCAGCAATAGGGTGGCGGTTTCGGAAGAAGAAGTCATCTGACGAGATGAAAAAAAGTGGAACGGGTCCGTGAGTGAGCCGTGCGTCGGCGGGGCATGGCGCTGGGCTGGTTGTCAGGCACCCCAGCACCGGCCCCGGTTCGGTCCGTTTGCCGAATCGACGAATGGCTCGGGCGGCTTCTTGCCAATCCGGGCCCACATCCGGATGCTGTGTTTTAAATTGCCTTTATCTGTCTGATTATCAGTTTAAAATATTTTTAAATATCTTCCACCCCACACCCCGCGCACAAAAAAACCGGGTCATTCTGACCCGGTGCGCTGGTCAGAATAACCCGGTTTGGTAGTCCTTATGTCCCAGGGCTGAAGCCCTGGGCTAGTGAGTGAGAACGGGCAGACGCTACGTAGCCCAGGGCTTCAGCCCTGGGGCGCAGGCGTCGTCGTTCAACGACGAGACACAAGATATTGCGTCTCTACAGCCCGTATTCCTGGATTTTGCGGTAGAGGGTTTTAGTGCCGATGCCGAGCTGGCGGGCGGCTTCCATTTTGTTGCCGCCGGTATCGTGGAGCACTTGGCGGATCTGGCGCTTTTCCAGGGTGCGCAGGCTGTTGTCGGAGGCTTCATCGGTGCCGGGGGCGGCGGGCAGGTAGTGGAACTCGGCGGGCAGGTCGTCGGTGGTGAGCGTGTCGCCGTCGGCGAGGATGGCGGCGCGTTCCAGCACGTTTTTCAGCTCCCGCACATTGCCGCGCCAGTCGTGGCGGCGCAGCTGCTCCAGCACCTCGGGCTCTAGGCCGCGCAGGCGGCGGCGCAGCTTACCGGCGAAGAATTGGAGGAAGTATTCGGCCAGCAGCGGCACGTCGTCGCGCCGCTCGTTCAGGCCCGGCACCGGCACCGTAAACACGGCCAGGCGGTAGTACAAATCGGGCCGGAAATGGCCGGCTTCGGCTTCCTGGCGCAGGTTGCGGTTGGTGGCCGCCACGATGCGCACGTTCACGCTAGTGGGCTTGGTGTCGCCGAGCTTGGTGAACTGCTGGGTTTCGAGCACCCGCAGGAACTTGGCCTGCACATTCAGCTCCAGCTCCCCGATTTCGTCCAGGAACAGGGTGCCGCCGTTGGCCTCTTCCAGCAGACCCTTCTTATCCGTCAGCGCGCCCGTAAACGCACCCTTCTTATAGCCAAACAACTCCGATTCCAGCAAATCCTTCGGGAAAGCCGAGCAGTTCACGGCTACAAACGGCTTGCTGCGGCGCGGACTAGCCTGGTGGATGGCCTGGGCAAACAGCTCTTTGCCCGCGCCGGTGGGGCCTTCCAGTAGCACGGTACTGTCGGTGGGAGCGGCACGCTCGGCCAGCTTGCGGGCCTGCAGCAGCGCCTGGGAGCGGCCAATCATGCTGTCGAAGCTGTACTGAGCGCCTACTTTCTTTTCGAGGTCGGCCACGCGGCGTTGCAGGCGGGCTTTTTCGGCGGCGCGGTCTACCACCACCAGCAACTGGTCGTCGGAATCACCTTTGGTGAGGTAGTCGAAGGCGCCCTCCTTCATGGCCCGCACGCCGTCGGGAATGGTGCCGTAGGCCGTCATCAGAATGACTTCGGCCAGCGGAGCCACCTGCTTGTAGCGCGGCAGCAGGTCGAGGCCGTAGCCGTCGGGCAGTTTCACGTCGCTCAGCACTACCAGCACGTCCTCGGCGTGCTGGCGCAGCAGTTCCAGGCCGCGGCGGGCGTCGGGGGCCTGCAGCACGGTGTAGTCTTCCAGCTCCAGCACCCGGGCCAGCAGCTGGCGCAGGCTGGTTTCGTCGTCGATGAGCAGCAGGGTTCCGTTAGGCATGGGCGGGCAGCAGTAGGAGGGAAGCGCCGCGAAGGTAGCCGCCCGGCCGCTAGGCGCGAAACCGCCGGCAGTTCGCACGGGCTCCGGAAAACGCCGCCGCCACCAAATCCGCCCAAAAACAGCCCGGCCGAAGCAGAAATAAATCCGCTTCGGCCGGGGTAGAAATTCGATAACCGACTCTCAACCCGCCGAAGCAGGGAATGCGGTTTTCGGTGAACAGGAACCGGACGGGGTGGGGCAGACGTCCGGGTAATCACTGTGGGAATTTGCTACCACCCGGCGGGGGGGATTCACCGTGCGATAGCCGGAACAATATTAAGCAAAGAATCCGGCCCGGCATGGTGAGTAGCTGCTTTTTAGGTGAGTATTCACTCACTTATAATCTCTAATAAATATGTAAGTGATTTGTTTATAGATATTTGAACAAATCAGGCTGAAAGCCAAAAGCCGGAATTTTGTAAGTGGTTCAACTAACGAATGTTTGTTTGGAGCTCAACGCTACGTACTTTTGAGGGCCTTGCGAATGAGTTGTTGGTGGTTTCCTGCCCGGATAAAACGGTTGTCGGGCTGCTCAGCACTTACATGCAGATAGTGCTACTTTCCATTCATGGCCAAAAAAACTAAGTCCAATAAGCGCCAGATTATTCTGGAAGAAGCCGCCAAGCTGTTCAAGGCCCGCGGCTTCAGCGGCGCCTCCATGCGGGAGCTGGGCGCGCAGGTGGGCATGGAGGCGGCCAGCATGTACAACCACATCAGCTCCAAAGACGAGCTGCTCGACCACATCTGCTTCCACGTTTCCGACACCTATATCTCGCAGCTGGCCGAGATTGAGCGCACCGAAGCCTCGTACGTCGACAAGATCAAGGCCCTGATCCGGCTGCACATCCGCCTGATGGTGGAAGACGGCGCGGCCGTGTCGGTGGCCAACAACGACTGGAAGTACCTGCCCGAGCCGCGCCTGACCGAGTTCAAGGAAGCCCGCAAAAACTACGAGAAAGGCTTCGCGGCCCTCATCGAGCAGGGCATTGAAGCCGGCGAGCTGCAGCCTGTGAACGTGTCGGTGGCCCTGTTTACCATTCTGTCGGCGGTGCGCTGGGTGGAACTGTGGTACCGCCCGGGCCGCGGCGTCACGGCCGAGGAGCTCGAAGAAAACATCATCACCATGCTCCTGTCGGGGCTGAGGAAACAGGATTTATAGGGCTTAGTGCCTGGTGCCTGGTGCTTAGGTCGCTCTGGCAATGAAGATAAGAGCGGACAAAGCCCCAGTCACTAAGCACCAAGCACCATGCACGAAGCACTAAAAAAATGAGCCGCTTTCATACGCTTAAAGTCAAGAGCATCACCCGCGAAACGCCTGATTGCGTGAGCGTGGCGCTGGACGTGCCCGCCGAGCTGCGCGACACGTTCCGGTTCACGCAGGGCCAGTACCTCACGTTTCGGCGGAACCTGAACGGCGAGGAAGTGCGCCGCAGCTACTCCATCTGCAGCAGCCCGCTGGAAAACGAGTGGCGCGTGGCCATCAAGCAGGTGCCGGAAGGGCGCTTTTCCACCCACGCCGTGCAGGAACTGCGCGTGGGCGACGAGCTGGAGGTGATGCCCCCGATGGGCCATTTCACCACCGAGCTGCACGCCGAACAGGCCAAACAGTACGTGCTGTTCGCGGCCGGCTCGGGCATCACGCCGGTGCTGTCCATCCTGAAAACAGTGCTGCTAACGGAGCCCAATAGCCGCGTGACGCTTATCTACGGCAACCGGGGCCGCAACTCCATCATCTTCAAGGAAGAAATCGAGGGCCTGAAAAACCGCTTCCTGCAGCGCCTGAGCGTGTACCACGTGCTCAGCCGCGAGCAGGGCGACACCGATCTGCTGTTCGGCCGCATCGACGGCGCCAAAGCCCGCGTGTTCCTCGACAAAATCATTCCGGCGCAGAAAATCGACGAGGCGTTTCTGTGTGGGCCCGAGGAGATGATTCTGGAGGTGAAAAGTGTGCTGCTGGAAGCTGGCGTTGCGCCCGAGAAGGTGCATTTCGAGCTGTTTGCCTCGGCCGCCGGCGCCCAGAAAGCCGCTGCCCGCCAGGCCCAGCGCCCCGCCGGCCAGGACGACAAGCACAGCCAGGTAACGGTGCAGCTGGAAGGCACGAAGCGCATCCTAGAAATGTCGTACTACGGCGACACGATTCTGGACGCGGTGCTCGAAACCGGGGCTGATGCGCCGTATTCGTGCAAAAACGGCATGTGCAGCACCTGCCGCTGCCGCGTGACGGAAGGCACCGTAGAAATGGACGTGAACTACTCGCTTTCCGAAAAGGAAGTGGCCCAGGGCTACGTCCTCAGTTGCCAGGCCCGCCCCACTTCGGAACGGGTAGTGGTGGATTTCGACCAGTAAAGAGGAGGCTAATAAAAAGGAACGTCATGCTGAGCTTGCCGAAGCATCTCTACCGCTTCGTTGCGCTAGTAATCATACGAAGCGGTAGAGATGCTTCGACTACGCCTCCGGCTTCGCTCAGCATGACGTTCTTTTGAGATGCTGCAGCCCAGCAGCCCAAAATTTTCCTTACATTTAACTAACGATTGTTAGTTAACCTTTGTTGAAGGCGCATGGAAACCCTAGAACTCACCCAGGAAGAACAGTTTCAGGCCCGCATTGATGCCGATGTGCGCATCGAGCCCAAGGACTGGATGCCCGAGGCGTACCGCAAGACGCTGATCCGGCAGATTTCGCAGCACGCGCACTCCGAGCTGGTGGGCATGCTGCCCGAAGGCAACTGGATTACCCGTGCCCCTTCGCTGAAGCGTAAATCCATCTTGCTGGCCAAGGTGCAGGACGAAGCCGGCCACGGCCTCTACCTCTACTCGGCCGCCGAAACCCTGGGTACTACCCGCGACCAGATGCTGGCCGACCTGCACTCGGGCAAGGCCAAGTACAGCAGCATCTTCAACTACCCCACCCTGAGCTGGGCCGATATGGGCTGCGTGGGCTGGCTGGTGGATGGCGCCGCCATCCTGAACCAGGTGCCGCTGTGCCGCACCAGCTACGGCCCCTACGCCCGCGCCATGGTGCGCGTGTGCAAGGAGGAAAGCTTCCACCAGCGCCAGGGCTTCGAGATTATGCAGACCCTGTGCGAAGGCGCGCCCGAGCAGAAAGCCATGGCGCAGGAAGCACTCAACCGCTGGTGGTGGCCCACGCTGATGATGTTCGGCCCCGCCGACGCCGACTCGCCCAACACCGAGCAGAGCATGAAGTGGCGCATCAAGCGCTTCACCAACGACGAGCTGCGCCAGAAATTCGTGGACATGATGGTGCCCCAGGCCGAGTTCCTGGGCCTCACGGTGCCCGATGAGAAGGTGCGCTGGAACGAGGAGCGCCAGGCCTACGACTTCGGCGAGGTGAACTGGGAGGAGTTCTGGAACGTGGTGAAAGGCAACGGCCTCTGCAACCAGGAGCGCCTGCAGGCCCGCGTAGATGCCTGGGAAGAAGGCGCCTGGGTGCGCGAAGCCGCCCTGGCCCACGCCGCTAAACGCGCCGCCCGCGAGCTGGCCAAGTCGGCCGCGTAAGTTTATCATCGAACGTCACGCTGAGCGGAGCCGGAGGCGAAGTCGAAGCATCTCGCGTGCTGACGCTGAAAATAATAACTCAATGTCAGCACGCAAGATGCTTCGACAAGCTCAGCATGACGTTCTACTAAGCACAAAATGATGACGCAACAAGAATGGCCGCTGTGGGAGGTTTTCATCCGCAGCAAACAGGGCCTCGACCATAAGCACGTGGGCAGCCTCCACGCCGCCGACGCCGCCATGGCCATCCAGAACGCCCGCGACGTGTACACGCGCCGCCTCGAAGGCGTGAGCATCTGGGTGGTGGAAAGCACGCACGTGCACGCCTCCAACCCCGACGACGCGGCCGCTTTCTACGAGCCCGCCAACGACAAAATCTACCGCCATCCGACCTTCTACCAGGTGCCGGATTCCATCAAGCACATGTAACCGATGACGGACGACTTCACGCCCACGCCGGCCCTGGCCACTGTCACCGAAACGCAGCGGCAGCTGCTGCCCTTCGTGCTACAGCTGGCCGATACCAGCCTGATTCTGGCCCACCGCCTGAGCGAGTGGTGCGGGCACGGCCCCATCCTTGAGCAGGACTTGGCCATGGCCAACATTGCGCTGGATTTGCTGGGCGAGGCCCGCAGCTACTACCAGTACGCCGCCGAGCTGGAAGGCCAGGGCCGCACCGAAGACGACCTGGCCTACCTGCGGCCCGCCGTGGAGTACCGCAACCCGCTGCTGGTGGAGCAGCCCAACCAGGATTTCGCCCACACCATCGTGCGGCAGTTCTTGTACGATGCCTTCCACTATCACCTGCTGCTCCAGCTCCAGCAGGGTCCCGACGCGCACCTGGCGGCCATTGCCGAGAAATCGGTGAAGGAGGCGGCCTATCACATCAAGTGGAGCTCGGAGTGGGTGATTCGCCTTGGCGACGGCACCGATGAGAGTCGGCGGCGCATCGAGAAGGCCATCCGCAACCTGTGGCGCTTCGGCGGCGAGCTGACCACGCCCACCGCCACCGAGCAAACTCTGCAAGCCGCCGGCCTCGTGCCCGACTACGCCGCGTTGCAACAGCAGATAAACGCCCACGTCGCGCGCGTATTCGAGGAAGCCACCCTGCCCGTGCCGGAAAACGTGTTTGCCCAGCAAGGCGGCAAAGACGGCCGCCACTCCGAGCACCTGGGCTACCTGCTGGCCGAGCTGCAATATATGCAGCGGACGTACCCGGGCATGCAGTGGTAAATTGGCTGTAGAGACGCGACACTTCGCGTCTCCCGCAAGAACGAACTAGCCAAAACAACATCAGCAACAATGAGACGCGAAGTGTCGCGTCTCTACAGCCGCTCAACTAACCCCACGTAATGCCCACCGAAGCGCACATCTGGCAGTTGCTGGAAGAGGTTTCCGACCCTGAGGTGCCGGTGCTCAGCATCCTGGACCTGGGCATTGTGCGCGGGGTTCGGCTGGAAGGCGAGCAGGTGCACGTCACCATCACGCCCACCTACTCGGGCTGCCCGGCCATGAACACCATTGCCACCGAAATCCGGCTGCGGCTGCTGGCTGAGGGCCTCACGCAGGTGCACATCCACAACCAGCTCAGCCCCGCCTGGACCACCGACTGGATGAGCCAGGCCGGCCGCCAGAAGCTGGAAGACTACGGCATTGCCCCGCCCGTGGATGGCACCGCCACCGGCCACGTCCTCAACCTGTTCGGGGCCGATACGGCTGTGCGCTGCCCGCTCTGCAAGTCCACTCACACCCACTTGGTCAGCCAGTTCGGCTCCACCGCCTGCAAAGCCCACTACCAGTGCGACGACTGCCTGGAGCCCTTCGACTACTTCAAGTGCCACGCGTGATGCAGCTGGCATAAAAACGTCATGCTCCATCTGGCGTCCACTTGCCGAAGCATCTCGCGTGCTGACGTTGCAACGGTAATTCAACGTCAGCATGCGAGATGCTTCGACTTCGCCTCCGGCTACGCTCAGCATGACGGCCGTTTTTCATCCTGTCCCACCCTACTCCTGAACTATGTCCGAAACTTCCTCACTTCTCTTCTCCCTCGAAGCCGGCGTGGCTACCATCCGCTTCAACCGGCCGCAGGTGTTCAACAGCGTCAACAAGGAAGTGGCGCTGGCTTTGCAGCAGCGGCTACGCGAGTGCCAGCAGAACCCCGAGGTGCGCGCCGTGCTGCTCACCGGCACCGGCAAAGCCTTCTGCGCCGGCCAGGATCTGGCGGAAATCACCGGCCCCGACAGCCCCGAGGTGGCCGAGATTGTGGAGCAGCTCTACAACCCCATCGTGGAGCTGATTCGGGCCCTGGACAAGCCGGTAGTGGCGGCCGTAAACGGCGTGGCCGCCGGCGCGGGCGCCAACCTGGCCCTGGCCTGCGACATCGTGGTGGCCCGCGAGTCGGCTTCGTTTATTCAGGCATTCAGCAAAATCGGGCTGATTCCGGACAGCGCCGGCACCTACTTCCTGCCCCGCCTCATTGGCCTGCAGCGCGCCACGGCCCTGATGATGACCGGCGACAAGGTATCGGCCCCAGAAGCCGTGCAGATAGGCATGATCTACAAGACGTTTGCCGACGACCAGTTCGACACCGAAGTAGATGCCCTGACCCGCAAGCTGGCCGCCATGCCCACCAAGGGCCTCGCCTACACCAAGCAGCTGCTCAACGGCACCTTCGCCAACACCCTCACCCAGCAGCTCCGCGCCGAAGCCGACTACCAGCTCCGCGCCGGCAGCACCGCCGACTACAAAGAAGGCGTCTCGGCCTTCATGGAAAAGCGCCAGCCGACGTTTACGGGGCAGTAAAACGGTATGAAATAAGAACGTCATGCTGAGCTTGTCGAAGCATCTCGCGTGCTGACATTGAAATAGTAACTCAACATCAGCACGCGAGATGCTTCGACAAGCTCAGCATGACGTTCAACTAAGCACAAGGCACTAAGCACTAAAAGAATGACCATCGGAATTATCGGGAGCGGGGCTATGGGGGCGGGGATTGCGCAGGTGGTGGCCCAGGCCGGCCACCCGGTGCGCCTGCTCGACCAGAACACGGCCGCGCTGGAACGGGCCATAGCCGGCATCCGCGGCGGCTTGCAGAAGCTCGCGGAGAAAGGCAAAATCACCCCGGAAGCGGCCGAAGCCGCCGCCGCCCGCGTGCAGCCCACCACCGACATCAACCAGTTTGCCGACTGCGGGCTGGTGCTGGAAGCCATTGTGGAAGACCTGGGCGTGAAGCAGCAGTTGTTCCGGGAAGTGGAGCTGGTGGTGACGCCGGAGTGCGTGCTGGCCTCCAATACGTCCTCGCTGTCGATTGCCAGCATTGCGGCGGCCTGCCAGCGGCCCGAGCGGTTTATCGGCATCCACTTCTTCAACCCGGCCCCGCTGATGCAGCTGGTGGAAATCATTCCGGCGGTTCAGACCCGCGCCGGGCTGGCCGGGGAAATCCGCCAGCTGGTGCAGAGCTGGGGCAAGCTGCCGGTGCTGTGCAAAGACACGCCGGGCTTCATCGTGAACCGCGTGGCGCGGCCGTTCTACGGCGAGGCCATCCGGCTGCTGGAAGAAGGCGTGGCCGATATGGCTACCATCGACTGGGCGCTGACTGAGCTGGGCGGCTTCCGGATGGGGCCGTTTGCGCTGATGGATTTCATCGGCCACGACGTGAACTACCGTGTCACGGAGTCGGTGTTTACCTCGTTCTTCTTCGACCCGCGCTACAAGCCCAGCTTCACCCAGAAACGCCTGTTCGAGGCTGGCTACTACGGCCGCAAATCGGGCCGTGGCTTCTACGACTACCGCGACGGCGCCACCCCGCCCGAGCCCACCCGCGACGAAGCCCTGGGCCGCCACATCGTGCATCGCGTGCTGGCCATGCTCATCAACGAAGCCGCCGACGCGCTGGCCCTCAACGTGGCTTCCCGCCAGGACCTGGAGCTGGCCATGACCAAGGGCGTCAACTACCCCAAAGGCCTGCTGGCTTGGGCCGACGAGCTGGGCCTGCAGAACGTGCTGACCACCCTCGACGACCTCTACGCCGACTACCACGAGGACCGCTACCGCGCCAGCCCGCTGCTGCGCCGCCTGGTCCGGGCCGGCCACACGTTCGCCCAGCATGAGCCAGCCGCCCGCTAGCGCCGCCGTGCAGCGCGCCGAAGCCGTGAAAGACCAGATGCTGCAGGATGACGCTTTCAGCCACTGGATGGGGCTGGAAGTGGACGAAATGGCCCCCGGCTACTGCCGCCTGCACTTCCGGGTGCGGCCCGAGATGCTCAACGGCTTCGGCATCCTGCACGGCGGCGTGGCCTTCGCCGCCGCCGATTCGGCGTTTGCTTTCGCCTGCAACAGCCACGGCCGCCAGAGCGTGGCCCTCAGCGCCACCATCGACTTCCTCGAACCCGGCCGTCCCGATGACCTCATCACCGTGGAAGCCCGCGAGGAAAGCCTCAAGCACAAAATCGGGGTGTACCAGCTGCGCCTCACCAACCAGCACGGCACCCCACTGGCCCTGTTCAAAGGCACCGCCTACCGGACGAGCAAGGAAGTGCTGTGAAGCAAGTAGAACGTCATGCTGAGCTTGTCGAAGCATCTCGCGTGCTGACGTTGCTATAGTAAGCAGATGGTAACCGCTCCGTAGCCCAGGGTTTAAACCCTGGGCTAGTGAAGCAACCTCAGCACGCGAGATGCTTCGGCAAGCTCAGCATGACGTTCTTTCCTGACCCAATCATCACCATCACCCACCCCATGACCCAAGCCTACCTCATCGACGGAATCCGGACGCCCATTGGCAACTTTGGCGGCACGCTCGCGGCTGTGCGGCCCGACGACCTGGCGGCCCACGCCATCCAGGAGCTGCTGCGCCGCCACCCCGACCTCGACCCCGCCGCCGTGGCCGATGTGCTGCTGGGCTGCGCCAATCAGGCCGGCGAAGACAACCGCAACGTGGCCCGTATGGCCCTGCTGCTGGCCGGTATGCCCACCACCGTACCCGGCGAAACCGTGAACCGCCTCTGCGCCTCCGGCCTTTCGGCTAGCATTGCCGCCGCCCGCGCCATCCGCAGCGGCGACGGTGACCTGTTCATTTCGGGCGGGGTGGAGAACATGACGCGCGCCCCGCTGGTGGTATCCAAGCCCAGCAAAGGCTTCGGCACCGACTCGCAGATGTACGATTCCAGCTTCGGCTGGCGCTTCATCAACCCCCAGATGCAGGCCCTCTACGGCACCGACGCCATGGGCGAAACCGCCGAAAACCTGGTGGACCAGTACCACATCAGCCGCGACGACCAGGACCAGTTTGCGCTCCACTCGCAGCAGAAAGCCGCCGCCGCCCAACAGGCCGGCCGCCTGGCCGAGGAAATTGCGCCGGTGCCCATTCCGCAGCGCAAAGGCGAGCCGGTGCTTTTCGCCGCAGATGAGTTCCTGAAGCCCGACACCAGCCTCGAAGGCCTCGGCAAGCTGCGCCCCGCGTTCCGCAAAACCGGCACCGTCACGGCCGGCAACGCCTCCGGCCTCAACGACGGCGCGGCGGCCCTGCTGCTGGCCTCGGAAGACGGCATCAAGCAGCACAACCTCACGCCGCTGGCCCGCATCGTGAGCATGGGCGTGGCCGGCGTGGAGCCGCGCATCATGGGAATCGGCCCGGTACCGGCCAGCCAGCTGGCCCTGCAGAAGGCCGGCCTCACCCTCAACGACATCGACGTAATCGAGCTGAACGAGGCCTTTGCTGCCCAAAGCCTAGCCTGCCTGCGCGCCCTGCACCTCGCCGATAACGACCCGCGCGTGAACCCCAACGGCGGCGCCATTGCCCTGGGCCACCCGCTGGGCATGAGCGGCGCCCGCATCCTCAACGCCGCCGCCCGCGAGCTGCACCGCCAGCACAAGCGCTATGCCCTCGTGACCATGTGCATCGGCGTAGGCCAGGGCTACGCGGTGGTGCTGGAGCGGGCGTAAGGACCTCACCCCCTAACCCACTCTCCAAAAGAGAGGGGGAACTAGTTTTCTAGAGCTAGATGCTAGTTCCCCTCCTTGGAAAGGAGGGGTTAGGGGTGGTTGATACCGTCAGAACGACGCACAAAAGAGCCGTTTGCGTTAGTTTGCGGTACCCAAGCACGATGTAGAGACGCAATATTTTGCGTCTCCCCGTTGAGCGACCGGCAAAGCATATAAAACAACCTCAGCAACGACGAGACGCAAAATATTGCGTCTCTACAACCCAAACTTCCCACCCACAAGCCTCACAACCCGCCCAGCTAGAAAGCTAGAAAACTAGCCCCCCTCTCCCCCTGGAGAGGGGGCTAGGGGGTGAGGCGAACGTGAGGTCCTCCAAATTCACCAATGGCACAACTACTCGAAAACTACGCCCTGGGCCGCTGGACGGCGGGCTCCGGCGACCAGCACGAACTCTACGACGCCTCCACCGGCGAGGTGGTGGCCATTGCCGACGGCGAGGGACTCGACTTCGCGGCCATGCTCGACTACGGCCGCCGCGTGGGCAACCCCGTGCTGCGCCGCATGACCTTCCACGAGCGGGGCCGCATGCTCAAGGCCCTGGCCCTGCACCTCGACAGCAAAAAAGAGGACTTCTACACCCTCAGCTACCGCAGCGGCGCCACCCGCGCCGACTCCTGGATTGACATCGAAGGCGGCATCGGCAACCTGTTCGCCAACGCCTCCCTGCGCCGCAAATTCCCCGATACGCCATTCTACGCCGAGTCGGACCCGATTGCGCTGTCCAAGGCCGGCAACTTCATGGGCCACCACCTGATGGTGCCCAAGGAGGGCGTGGCCGTGCACATCAACGCCTACAACTTCCCCATCTGGGGCATGCTGGAGAAGATTGCCGTGAACCTGCTGGCGGGTATGCCGGCCATCGTGAAGCCGGCCCTGCCGTCGGCCTACCTCACCGAGGCCGTAGTGCGTGAAATCATCCGGTCGGGGATTCTGCCCGAGGGCGCGCTGCAGCTGGTGGTGGGCACGGGCCACGGCCTGCTCGAGCACGTCACGTACCAGGATGTCGTGACGTTTACGGGCTCGGCGGAAACCGGCCGCAAGCTCAAGGGCCACTCGCGCATTCTGGCCGAATCGGTGCCGTTCAACATGGAGGCCGACTCGCTGAACGCCGCCGTGCTGGGCCCCGACGCCGTGCCCGGCACCGTGGAGTTCGACCTGTTCATCAAGGAAGTACGCAAGGAAATGACGGCCAAAGCCGGGCAGAAATGCACCGCCATCCGCCGCATCATCGTGCCCGAAAACCTGGTGGAAGACGTGCAGATTGCCCTGGGCAAGGCCCTGGCCCAGACCACCGTGGGCCATCCGCAGGCCGAGGGCGTGCGCATGGGCGCCCTCGCCGGCCTCGACCAAGTGAAGCGCGTGCGCGAGCAGGTGCAGCGCCTAGCCCAGAACACGCCCATCGTGTACGGCGACCTGGACAACGTGCAGGTTATCGGCGGCGACTGCAAAACCGGCGCGTTCATGTCGCCGATTGTGCTGCTGAACTCCGAGCCGTTCAAGTTCACCGACTCGCACGAAATTGAGGCCTTCGGGCCGGTGAGCACGCTCATGCCCTACAAGAACGTAGGCGAAGCCATCGAGCTGGCCAACATGGGCCGCGGCTCGCTGGTATGCTCGGTGGCCACCAACAGCCCCGCCACCGCCACCGAGTTTGTGCTAGGTGCCGCCACGCACCACGGCCGCATTCTGGTGCTCAACGGCGAGGTTGCCAAGGAAAGCACTGGTCACGGCTCGCCGCTGCCGCTGCTGGTACACGGCGGCCCCGGCCGGGCCGGCGGCGGCCAGGAAATGGGCGGTCTGCGCGGCGTGGAGCACTTTATGCAGCGCGTAGCCATCCAGGGCTCGCCCAGTATGATTACGGCCATCACCCAGGTGTACCAGCCCAAGGCCAAGCAGATTGAGAAGGACAAGCACCCCTTCCAGCACTACTTCGAGGAGCTGGAAATCGGGCAGACCTACACCACCCACCGCCACACCGTCTCGGAGGCCGACATCACCAACTTCGCGCAGGTATCGGGCGACAACTTCTACGCCCACGTCGACGCCACTTCCCTCGATGGCACGCTGTTTACGGGCCGCGTGGCCCACGGCTACTACGTGCTCAGCAAGGCCGCCGGCATGTTCGTGGACCCGCGCAAAGGCCCCGTGCTGCTCAACTACGGCCTCGATGAGTGCCGCTTCACCAAGCCCGTCTACCCCGGCATGACCATCGGCGTGAAGCTCACCGTCAAGGAAAAAATAGCCCAGGAAAAGCGCGACGCCGACGACGTAGCCAAAGGCATCGTGCGTTGGCTGGTAGACGTGTCCGACGAAACCGGCGAAACCGTAGCCGTCGCCACGATTTTGACGATGGTGAAAAAGAAAGACCAGGAATAAATAACCCGTCTGTCATCCTGAGCGGAGCGAAGGACCTTATGACAGCTGGACGAGTCGTTGCTACGATTAACGTTCAGACGTGATAAGGTCCTTCGCTCCGTTCAGGATGACAGTTACTAATTCCCCATGACCTCAGGAACCGTTACCACCCACACTACCCCGGAAGGCATCAGCACCATCCGCTTCTTCCACCCCTCACACAACTCGCTGCCGGGCGCGCTACTTACGGAACTGGCTGCCACCATCACCCAAACCGCCCAGGACGAAGTCACCAAAGTCATCATCCTGGAAAGCGAGGGTGAAAAGACATTCTGCGCCGGGGCCAGCTTCGATGAGCTGATTGCCATTGAGGACGCGGCCCAGGGCCTGGAGTTTTTCTCCGGCTTCGCGAAGGTGATTAACGCCTGCCGCACCGCGCCCAAAATCATCATTGGGCGGGTGCAGGGCAAGGCCATTGGCGGCGGCGTGGGCGTGGCCGCGGCCACCGACTACTGCTTTGCCACCACCAACGCCAGCGTGAAGCTGAGCGAGCTGGTGGTCGGCATCGGGCCGTTTGTAGTAGGGCCGGCCGTGGAGCGCAAAATCGGCACCGCCGCCTTTGCCCAGCTGGCCCTTGATGCCGGCGAGTTCCGCCCCGCCGAGTGGGCGTTGCAGAAAGGCCTCTACGCTGAGTTGCACGATTCCGCCGAAGCCCTCGACGCGGCCGTGCTGGCCTTTGCCCGCAAGCTGGCCGCCTACAACCCCGAGGCCCTCACCGACCTCAAGCGCGTCATCTGGCAGGGCACCGACCACTGGGATACGCTACTGCCGGAGCGCGCCGCCATCAGCGGCCGTCTCGTGCTGTCCGACTTCACCCGCGACGCCATCCGTCAATTCAAGAGCCGGTAAAACGAAGGGTAGCGTAGGCTGTGGCCCGCGCTACCCTTATGCCGCTTGCAATTCCTTCGTTTGGCAGTTTTGGATGGAGACAATCTGCAGGCCTACCAAACATGGGCTGCGGAATTGTTCGTAGAGGTCAGCGAAGACCTCGCTCACTTCTGAAGTGGCGCTGAGAAGCTGATGTTCAGTGCGTTTGGCGGTAACTATTTCTCCGCAATCCGTCTGCGCAGTTATCACCTGGCAGTGCACTTGGTAGCTGAGGTTCTGTTTCATAGCGAGAAGGAGCAGTCAGATCATATAGTAATCAAAAATACTAATAAAAATAGCAAAAACAACTAAAGCCGTGAGCGGGTTTAGTTGTATGAGCAGTAGGGAATAGTGTGAAAACAAAAAACCCTCTTCGCGATTTGCAAAGAGGGTTTTGAGTGGTAATGATTGGAATCGAACCAACGACACCAGCATTTTCAGTGCTGTGCTCTACCAACTGAGCTACATTACCAGCTCTGGGTGCCCCGAGTGCGTTACCGCCGTTGGGGAGCACAAAAGTAGTAAACCATTTTCAACCTGCAAGCACTAACTCAAAAAAATCTTCTGGCCGAAAACAATGCTGGCAAAATCGATAATTTGTTATGCATACCGAGTATATTTCGGCTCCAACCCCAAACCTACCCTTTCCTGTGCATTTCTCTATTCAAAACCTCCTCTTCCTGCTGGTAGCGGTAGCGGGCTTCGGCCTGTTTGCCTGGCAGGCGCGGAAGATCCGGGCCAACATCCTCGTCGGGCGCGACCGGGATATGAGCGGCCACGTCAATGAGCGTCTGTGGAAGACGCTGCTGGTGGCCTTCGGGCAGCAGAAGATGTTCAAGCGACTCACGCCGGCCATCCTGCACCTGATTGTTTACGTCGGCTTCATCGTCATCAACATCGAAGTCATTGAAATCATGGTGGACGGCCTGTTTGGCACCCACCGGTTTCTGCAGTTCCTGGGGCCGCTCTACGATGCCCTGACCGCCACCAACGAAGTGCTGGGCGCGCTGGTAGTGCTGGCCGTGGTGGCCTTCTGGTGGCGCCGCAACGCCAGCGTGGTGCGCCGCTTCACCGGCCCCGAACTGCGGGCTTGGCCCAAGCTCGACGCTAACGTGATTCTCTACGTGGAGGTAATTCTGATGGCGGCCCTGTTCACGATGAACGCCGCCGACCTGAAGCTGCACCAGCTGGAAGGCAAGGACTTGCCCGGCGCGTTTCCCGTCAGCAGCCTGCTCACGGGCCTGTTCCCCGATAACCTCACGGCCCTGGCCGTGCTGGAGCGCGTGGGCTGGTGGGCGCACATTGTGGGCATCCTGCTGTTTCTGAACTACCTGCCCAGCAGCAAGCACTTCCACATCATCATGGCCTTCCCGAACGTGTTCTACTCCCGGCTGGTGCCGCAGGGGCAGTTCTCGAACGTGGACAGCATCACCCACGAGGTGAAAGCCATGATGGACCCCAGCTACCAGGTGCCCGCCCCGGCTACCAACCCCGATGGCTCGGCCGCCGCACCCACGCCCTTCGGGGCCAAGGATGTGGATGATCTGGCCTGGACCAACCTGCTCAACGCCTACTCCTGCACCGAGTGCGGCCGCTGCACCTCGGTGTGCCCGGCCAACCTCACCGGCAAGCTTCTCTCGCCCCGCAAAATCATCATGGATACCCGCGACCGGGTAGAGGAGAAGTACAACTCGCCGCTGATTTTCCACCCCAGCCTGTACGGCCCCGAAGCCAAGCATAACCCCCAGGAGCAGCTCGACAAGGAAAACCACACCCTGCTGCGCGGCTACGTAACGCCCGAGGAGCTGTGGGCCTGCACCACCTGCAATGCCTGCGTGGAAGCCTGCCCGGTGAACATCAACCCCCTGGAAAGCATCATCGAGATGCGCCGCTTCCTGGTGCTGGAAGAGTCGGCCGCCCCGAACTCCCTGAACGTGATGTTCAGCAACATCGAAAACAACGGCGCGCCCTGGGCCTTCTCGCCCTCCGACCGGTTCAACTGGGCCGACGACCTGTTCGTGACGGAAAAAACGCCGGTAACGGCCTAGTGTAAGCAGAACGTCGGGTCGCGCGGAGCAGACAGCTCGCGCGCTGACGTTGTAATCGTAATCAGACATCAGCACGCGAGATGCTTCGGCTCCGCCTCTGCATGACGACCCTAACCACCTCAATATAATGGCTGAGCAAACTGCCAAGCGTCCCGTATCTGTTCCGTTGATGGCCGACCTGGCTGCCCGGGGCGAGTCGCCGGAAATTCTGTTCTGGGTGGGCTGCGCCGGCGCCTTCGACGACCGGTACAAGCGCGTGACCCGCGCCTTCGTCCGCATTCTGGAGCACGTGGGCGTGAGCTACGCCGTGCTGGGCATGGAGGAATCCTGCACCGGCGACCCGGCCAAGCGCGCCGGCAACGAGTTCCTGTTTCAGATGCAGGCCATGACCAACATTGCCACCCTCAACGGCTACGGCATCAAGAAGGTGGTAACGGCTTGCCCGCACTGTTTCAACACCATCAAAAACGAGTACCCCGCGTTGGGTGGCGAGTTTGAGGTGATTCACCACAGCACCTTCCTGCAGCAGCTCATCAACGAGGGCAAGGTGACGGCCAAGGGCGGCGAGTCGTTCAAGGGCCGCCGCATCACCTTCCACGATTCCTGCTACCTGGGCCGCGCCAACAACATCTACGAAGCGCCCCGCGAGGTGCTGGAGGTGCTCGACGCCGACCTGCTGGAAATGAAGCGCTGCAAAACCAACGGCCTCTGCTGCGGTGCCGGTGGTGCCCAGATGTGGAAAGAGCCTGAGCCCGGCAAAAAAGACGTGAACGTGGAGCGTGCCGAGGAAGCCCTGGCCACCCTCGACGGCGACGCCGACGTGCTGCTGAACCTGCAGGGTGTGGAAAGCACCGCCCCCGTGCTGCCCGCCGGCTCCAACCGCGGCGGCAGCGTCATTGCCGTGGCCTGCCCGTTCTGCATGACCATGATGGCCGACGGCGTGAAAAACAAGGAGCGCGAATCCGACGTGCAGGTGTTCGACCTGGCCGAGCTGATTGCCTCCGCCGAAGGCCTCAATGCATAATAGTGCTTAGTTGGTAGTGCCTGGTGCTTAGTTTGTTTTGCTTCTGGATAGAGAAACGGCCTAAGCACTAAGCACCATACATTAGGCACTAATTACAGCCCCGCGCCGGAACTTCCGGGCGGGGCTGTTTCTTTGTAACAGTAGGGGAGGGTGCCGCAGGGCGTCCGGCCCCGGTTTTCCACGTCTTTCGTCTTATGTACGTTCCTTTCGATCAACTGCCGGCCAGTGCCCGCATCTGGATATACCAAGCCAACCGACCCTTCACGGCCGCCGAGCTGGAAAACCTGCAGCCGGCGCTGCGCCGTTTTGCCGATGAGTGGACCAGCCACGGCCGCACCCTGGCTGCCTCAGTAGCCGTGCTGCACCAGCAGTTTCTGGTAGTGGGGCTGGACGAAGCCGTGGCCGATGCCAGTGGCTGCTCCATTGATGCCTCGGTCCGTTTTGTGCAGGGCATCGAGCAGCATTTGGGGCTCCAGTTACTGGAAAAGTCGCGCATGGCGTTCCTGCTGGACGGCACCGTCACGCTTCTTGACCGCACCGCCCTGAAAGGCGCCGTAGCCGCGGGACAGCTGGCCGCCGAAACTCCCTACTTCGACGCTACGGTAGCGCAGAAAGGGCAACTGACCACAGCTTTTCCGGGGCCGGCGGGCCAGACCTGGCTGGCCCGGTACTTTTCGACGGTCGCCTAATTTTTGTTTTTCGACTATTATACTGTACAAACTTAGTATTATTAGGGCCGGGTTTGCTGACTTGACAGCTAGCTTGTTATCCACTCCATCGTTCACCACCTATGAAGAAATTACTACTGGTCTGTGCTGCGGCCGGCTCTGCTGCCTTGTTGAGCGGGTGTGCTACCTCCGGCAGCGCCAGCAAAGCAGATAAGCGCTTTGCTCAGGGCGAGTACGAAACCGCCATTGAGCTGTATAAGGCCGATGTTGCGAAGGGTAAAAACGTGGCAACGGCCAACTATCGGGTGGCAGAAGCATACCGGCTGTCTAACCGCATTGAGCAGGCAGAAAGCTATTATAAGGCGGCGATTGATGGGGGTGTGAAGGCACCTGACGTGGTGTTCTACTACGGACAAGCCCTGAAGGCCAACGGCAAGTTCGACGAAGCCGCCCAGCAGTTCGACGCCTACACCCAGGCCAGCGCCGGCCGCGCGCTGGCGCCCCGCGCCGAGATGGAATCCCGCAATGCCAAGATGGCCAACACCATCATGGCGATGCGCTCCAACAACGAGGTGATGGCGCTGGACCAGGTGAACACGCCCTCCTCGGAGTTCGGCTCGACCCTGATGCCGGACACCAAGGAGCTGGTGTTTGCCTCCGGCCGCGAGGGCAAGAAATACTTGGGCAACGGCGAGAACTTCAGCGACTTGTACGCCGTGAAGTTTGATGACGCCGAGAAAATGACCGGGGGCTCGGTGCGCAAGCTGGAGGCCCTCTTCAACACCGAAGACAAGCACGAAGCCAGCGCCACCTACACGCCCGACGGCAAAACGATGGTGTTTGCCCGCTCCAACAACGGCTCCAAAAAAGGCCTACTGAGCGTGGATCTGTGGATTGCTTACTTCAAGAATGGCGCCTGGAGCGAGCCGGTACTGGCCAACATCAACGACCGCACCGCCGATGACTTCTCGCCGGCTTTCAGTGCCGATGGCCAGACGCTGTACTTCGCCTCGGGCCGCAAAGGCGGCCTCGGTGGCAACGATATCTACAAAGCCACGCTGGGCCCGAACGGCCGCTTCTCGCCCGCCGAAAACCTGGGCGACCAGGTGAACACCGCCGGCAACGACAACTTCCCGGCCATAGCGCCGGATGGCACGCTCTACTTCTCTTCCGACGGGCAGCCCGGCCTGGGCAAGCTCGATATCTTTATGCTGGAGAAGGGCAAGGCAAAAAACCTGGGCACGCCCATCAATAGCGCCGGCGACGACTTCGCGCCGTTTTTCACCAGCAAGAATGGGGGCGTATTTTCTTCCAACCGCGCCGGTGGCAAGGGCTCGGATGACTTGTACATGTTCCGCCAGAAGCCGCTGCGCCTCGTGACCTTCTACGCCGATGGCACGGTGATGACGCGCAACGAGAAAACCGGCGTCATGGCCCCAGCCAGCGGCGAAACCGTGACGTTGTATGGCCGCAACGGCCAAAAAATCCAAGACGTGACGGCAGATGCCGAAGGCAAGTTCAGCCTGAAGCTGGACTCGGCAGCGGCCAACTACGCGCTGGTGGCCGACCAGCCCGGCTTCTTCACGGCCCGGGCGCCGCTGAGTACCGTGGGGCGCAAGCCTGCCCAGGATCAGCTGGTGAACGAAATGACCGAAGTGCGGATTCCGGTGGCGCTGACGCTCACGGAAATCGTGAAAAATAAAGCCATCCGCGTCGAGAACATTCTCTACGACTACGATAAGGCCGACATCCGGCCGGATGCGGCGCTGGAGCTGGATAAGCTGGTGGAAACCCTCAACGACAACCCCGCCATCACCATCGAGCTGAGCTCCCACACCGACTCGCGCGGCAAAGACGCCTACAACCAGGCCCTGTCGCAGCGCCGGGCGCAGTCGGCCGTAGACTACATCATCTCAAAGGGCATTGACAAGGCGCGCATCACGGCCAAAGGCTACGGCGAGAGCCGGCCGGAAGTGAAGGACGCCAAAACTGAAGACCAGTTCCAGCGCAACCGCCGCACGGAATTCCGAGTGACGAAAATTGCCGAATAACACGGGTAGCTGATCCTCCAAAAAAAGCCCTCGCTTACAGAGCGAGGGCGTTTTTGTCGTTTTACGTCTGGTCTGAAAGAAATTTAAGTGCGCTTGTGCCGCAATAGCAGGAACGGGCGCGGAAACTGATTGTCGGCTGGCAAAGTTCCGCGAGTTGGCATAATCCTTGGCTTGGGTATATAGACGGAGGCAGATGGGCTGCTTCCGGCCAACGACCTACTGCCATGAAAAAGGCGCTACTCTTCTGCCTCAGCCTGCTGCTGCTGACGGCCGCCCACCTGCAGGCTGCTCCGGCCAACATGAACATCACCTCGGAGCGCGGCGTGCCCTTCAATCTGCGCTTCGATGGCCGCACCCTCACGCGCGGCGGCGCGCGCCAGGTACACCTCAACCGGGTTGCGCCCGGCGTGCACTGGGCCGAGTTTATGATTCCGGTGGGCTACGGCCGCTCCGTCAGCTACCGCACCCGCGTGTTTCTGGACCCCGGCCTGGAAACCAGCTTCGTGCTCCTGACGCGCCCCGGCCGCGGGCCCGAGCTGCGCAAAGTGGCCGCCGTGCCGCTGCGGGGCGGCTACGGCAACGGAGGAAATGGCGGTTACGGCAACGGCGGCTACGATGGCTACGGCTACAGTGGCGCGCAAGGCAACGGCCAGCAAGGCACCGATGAGAACTACGACGACGATGCTTATGGCAACCAGCCTGCTCCCGGCCAGCCCGGCGGCTATGGCAACAACGGCTACCCCAACGGCGGCAGTAGCAACGGCTATCCTAACGGCAATGGCTACCCCAGCGGCGGCAACAACGGCGGCGGCTACTACCCCGGCGGCAGCGTGAGCTACAACCGCGTGATGGCGCCGCAGGACGTAGACGCCCTGGTGGCCGCCGTGCACCGCCAGTCGTTCGATAAAGACAAGCTGCCCATGGCCCGCCTGGCCCTCAGCGAAACCGGCCTGCGCGCCGAAGACCTGACCCGCCTGATGAAGGAGCTGAGCTTCGAGGACTCCAGAATGGAGCTGGCCAAATACGGCTCCAGCCGCGTGGTAGACCGCCAGAATCTGTACCGCCTCAACGAAGGGTTTACGTTCTCACACTCGGCCACGGAACTGCAGGAATACCTGGCCCAGCAGGCACCACGTTAAGCGGCACCGATTCTCAACGAGCAACAAAAAGGGCTTCCACGCAGGTGGAAGCCCTTTTTGCTGTGTAGTTCGGCAGCGTTAATTGCCTACCGAAGGCGGTCCATACTGCGTACCAGCTGCTCGTCGCGGCGGATGAAGCGGTTGGCCAGCAGGTTCAGCAGCAGCGCCAGCGTGGGCAGGTAGAAGCCGGCCTGGTAGGAGCCCAGCATCTTCACGTTGAGGGCCTGCTCGCCCAGGGTGGAGAAGTAGAAGCCAGCCCCGATGGTGCACAGAATCAGCAGCAGGTTGAGCATGCCCAGCTTGAGCTGCAAGAACCGGTTGCGGAACTGGAAAATCTCGAACAGCGCCACCGCCGCCGAAGCCGCTGCAAACGCCGCAATAACCCAAACCGTGCCGGGCGGCGTGAGGCCTGCGCCGGTTTTGTTGTAGCTAAATCCCAGGGCCGTCATGGTCAACTCCTGGCCGGTGGTGGGGTCGGCTTTGTGCCAGAGGGGCAGAAACAGCACGGCTATCATGCACAGGGCCAGCAGCAGCAGGAATACGCTTTGGATTCTTTGTATCATCTTTGTGTTTTGTCAGTTTAGGCCGTCGGCAGTGCCGACGGGCCGGCAAAAGTAGCCAACAACGACTGGAATAACTGCATCCGAACCTACCAATGCCTACCGCTTACATAGTTGACGCCGTCCGGACGCCCATTGCCCGTTTCGCAGGCGCCCTGAGCAGCGTCCGTCCCGACGACCTGGCCGCCCACATTCTGCGCGAGCTGCTGCGTCGCAACCCTTCCCTCGATAAAAGCGCGGTAGAAGACGTGATTATCGGCGCCGCCAACCAGGCTGGCGAAGACAACCGCAACGTGGCCCGCATGGCGGCGCTGCTGGCCGGCCTGCCCATCACGGTGCCGGGCTGCACCGTGAACCGCCTGTGCGCCTCCGGCCTGCAGAGCATCACCGATGCCTCGCGCGCCATCATGGCCGGCGAGGGCGACGTGTACCTGGCCGGCGGGGCCGAAAGCATGACCCGCGCCCCGTTCGTGATGGCCAAGTCGGAAACCGCCTTCGGGCGCGAGCTGACGGCCCACGACACCACCCTGGGCTGGCGCTTCGTGAACCCCAAGCTGAGCAAGATGCACCACCCGTTTGCCATGGGCGAAACGGCGGAAAACGTGGCCCGCAAGTACGGCATCACGCGCACCGAGCAGGACGAGTTTGCCTTCGATTCGCAGCGCAAATACCACCGTGCCGCCGAGAAAGGGCGTTTCCGCAAGGAAATTGCGCCGGTGTTCGTGGCCAACCCCAAAGGAGCCGCCGCGCTGTTCGACACCGACGAGCCGCCCCGCCTGAGCAGCATGGAGAAGCTGGCCGCCATCCGGCCGGCGTTTCAGCCCATTGATGGCACCGTGACGGCCGGTAACTCGGCTGGCATCAACGACGGCGCCGCGGGCGTGCTGGTGGTGAGCGAGGCCGCCCTCAAGCGCTTCAACCTCAAACCGATGGCCCGCGTGGTAGCGTCGGCGGTGGCGGGCGTCGACCCGGCCTACATGGGCCTGGGCCCGGTGCCAGCTACCCAGAAGGTACTGCAGCGCGCCGGCCTGACTTTGCAGGATATCGGGCTGATTGAGCTCAACGAGGCCTTCGCCGCCCAAAGCATTGCCTGCGTCCGCGACCTGGACCTGAACATGGACATCGTGAACGTAAACGGCGGCTCCATTGCCATCGGGCACCCGCTGGGCGCGGCCGGCTCGCGCATCACGGCCACGCTGCTGCACGAAATGCAGCGCCGCGAAAACGTGCGCTACGGCCTCGTAACCATGTGCGTAGGGGTAGGGCAGGGCGCTTCCGTGATTTACGAGCGGATGTAGGTTCGTTGTTGGTTGAGGGATTCTATACGAACGTCATGCTTCGGCTGCGCCTCAGCATGACGTTCGTATGGAAACCAGTAACTGAAACCAACAACTCAATGGCCAACCTGCTGCTTACGCCTACGCTTCCTCTGCCTCAGCCGGGCGCGTGCCTGCGGCCCTGGCAGCCGGCCGATGCCCCGGCCCTGGCCGGCTACGCCAACGACCGAAGCATCTGGCAGAACCTGCGCGACACGTTTCCGCATCCCTACACCACCCACGACGCTGAGTACTTCTTGGCCGCCGTGGCCGACAACCAGCGCGACCTGCACCTGGCGTTTGCCGTTGACGGCGTGGCAGTGGGCAGTATTGGGGTGCATTTCAAGAGCGACGTGCGCCGCCGCTCGGCCGAAATCGGCTACTGGCTGGCGCGGCCGTACTGGGGGCGGGGGTCTGGCTACGGCCGCCGTGCAGGCCGTGGCGGCCTACGTGCTGGCGAACTTCGACGTCTGCCGGCTGTATGCCGTAGTGTTCGAGCCCAACGCCGCCTCGGCGCGGGTGCTGGAAAAGGCCGGCTTTGCGCTGGAAGCCACGATGCGCAAAAGCGTGGTGAAAGACGGCCAGATGCTGGACTCCCGCCTCTACGCGCTGGTTGTGTGAACTGTAGCATAGGCGCATAATGTAGCGTAGGCTTTAGCCTGTGCCGTGGACCTCACCCCAACCCCTCTCCAAAAGAGCGGGGCTCTGGTTTTAGAGTATTAGCAGCTAGTTCCCCTCTCTTCTGGAGAAGGGGTGAGGCCCCCATCATCCCTTCATCCCCTCATCACCCAAAACAGTGCGCTACTTCCTTCATCTGGCCTACGACGGCACCCGCTACCACGGCTGGCAGGTGCAGCCCAACACGCTCACGGTGCAGCAGGAGCTGGACCGCTGCCTGTCGCAGGTGCTGCGGCAGCCGGTGTTCTGCCTGGGCAGCGGCCGCACCGACACCGGCGTGCACGCTAGCCACCAGGTAGCGCACTTCGAGGCCGAGCTGCCAGAAACGCTGGACATCAAAACCCTGCTCTACCGCCTCAACCGCGCCCTGCCGCCCGACATTGCCGCCTACGCCCTGCATCCGGTGCCGCCGCAGGCCCACGCGCGCTTCTCGGCCGATGCCCGCACCTACGAGTACTACGTGCGCCAAGTGCCCGACCCGTTCAGCGTGGGCCGCGCCCTCTATCTTGACCTTGACCTCGACGTGGCCGCCATGAACGAAGCCGCCGCCCACCTGCTCGGCTCGCGCGACTTCACGGCGTTTTCCAAGGTGAAAGGCGGCGAAAACCACTACGTCTGCGTGGTGTACGAGGCCGGCTGGCACCCGATGCCGGGCGGACTGGTGTTCCGCATCCGGGCCAACCGCTTCGTGCGGGGCATGGTGCGGCTGGTAGTGGGCACGCTGCTGAGCGTGGGCCGCGGCAAAATTGCGCCCGCCCAGTTTCAGCAGATTCTGTGGGCTCAGAGCCGCGTAGACGCCAGCGGCGCCGCCCCGGCCCAGGGCCTCTATCTGAGCCGCGTGGAATACACGCCCGATGTGGTGCCCGCCGACCTGGTGCCGCCCGGTTTGCCGTACTTTGTAGGCCGGTAGCCCGTTAGGCAGCGGCGCATGAACGTCATGCAGAGGCGCAGCCGAAGCATCTCGCCCTAGGCTATTGTCATTCCGAACATGTGGCGCATCAAGCCAGCGATGAGGAATCTGGCTTATCTAGTGCTCTAATAAGTTACTACGCTGGCGAGATTCCTCACTCTGTTCGGAATGACGTTCTATTCCTGACGTTCTACTAAGGTCGTTCTGCCGACTGCCGTGCAACTTCCCACCGCCGGCCCCGGTTACTACGTTTCACCCCACCCGCTACTTTGGACCCGACTACTGCTACCCCCGCTAAATCCGGCAACATCTTCGACTGGCAGGTACTGCGTCGGCTGATGGTGTACGTGCGGCCCTACCGGCGCATCTTCTATTTGCTGGTGTTCCTGACCGTGGCCACAGCCGTGCTGGGCACGCTGCGGCCCTTCCTGATTCAGCGCATGGTCGATGTAACCATTGAGCAGAGCGACTGGGTGGGCCTGAACCGGGGCTTCGGTATTTTGCTGGTGCTGCTGGTGGCGCACGCCTTCGTAAGCTACCTCCAGACCTACTTCGGCGGCTGGCTGGGCCAGTACATCGTGCGCGACATCCGTGTGGACCTCTACAAGCACATCCTCAACCTACGCCTGAAGTTCTTCGACCGTACGCCCATCGGTGTGCTCGTCACGCGCAACATCTCCGACGTCGAGACGCTGTCCGACGTGTTCAGCGAGGGGCTGGCGGCCATGATCGGCGACATTCTGCAGATTGTGTTCATCATGGCCTTCATGTTCTACATCGACTGGCGCCTGACGCTGGTGAGCCTTTCCGTGATTCCGCCGCTGCTGTTCAGCACCTACGTGTTCAAGGAGAAGGTGAAGAAGTCGTTTCAGGAGGTGCGCACGGCCGTAGCCGGGCTCAACGCCTTCGTGCAGGAGCACCTGACGGGCATGAACGTGGTGCAGATCTTCAACAACGAGCAGCGCGAATACCGCAAGTTCCAGGCCCTCAATCAGGAGCACACCCGCGCCAATATCCGCTCGGTGCTCTACTACAGCATCTATTTTCCGGTGGCCGAGGTGCTGGCGGCGGTAGGGGTGGGGCTGCTGGTGTGGTACGCCGCCCAGGGCCAGATTGAAGGCACCATCTCCAAGGGCGCGCTCATCGCCTTCATCATGTACAATGCCCTGTTCTTCCGGCCCATCCGCCAGATTGCCGACCGGTTCAACACGCTGCAGCTGGGCCTCGTGAGCACCGAGCGCCTGCTCAAGCTGCTGGATAGCCAGGAATTCGTGCCCAACAACGGCACGCTGGCTCCGGCCACGCTGCGCGGCGAAGTGGAGTTCGAAAACGTCTGGTTTGCCTACAACGACGAGGAGTGGGTGCTGCGCGACATCAGCTTCCGGGTAGAGCCCGGCCAGACCGTGGCCTTCGTGGGCGCTACCGGCGCCGGCAAAACCAGCATCATCAACCTGCTCAGCCGCTTCTACGACATCAACAAGGGCCACATCCGCATCGACGGCCAGGATCTGCCCGCCTATGACCTGAGCGTGCTGCGCCGCCACATCGGAGTGGTGCTGCAGGACGTGTTCCTGTTTGCGGGCACCATCCGCGACAACATCACGCTGGGCCACGAGGACATCACCGACGCCCAGATCTGGGAAGCCGCCGACCTGGTGGGCGCCCGCCGCTTCATCGAGCGTCTGCCCGGCTCCCTCGACTATCCCGTGATGGAGCGTGGCGCCACGCTGTCGGTGGGCCAGCGCCAGCTCATCAGCTTCGTGCGGGCCATGGTCTACCAGCCAGCCATCATCATCCTGGATGAAGCCACTTCGTCCGTTGACTCCGAAACCGAGGAGCTGATTCAGGAGGCCATTGAGAAACTGATGCAGGGACGCACCGCCCTCGTCATTGCCCACCGCCTGAGCACCATCCAGAAAGCCGACCGCATCATCGTGCTAGACCGCGGCGAAATCAAGGAATCGGGCCGCCACGAGGAGCTACTCCGCCAAGATGGCTACTACCGCCAGCTCTACCAGATGCAGTACAAAGACGTGCTGGCCGGCTAGCGCCAGCCAGGGTTTGCCGGGGCTGGCTTGCCGGAACTACCGGGCCGTGCCTGCCCGCCCACGCTGCTGCCAAACGCACCGTGGCATCTTCAGAAATGCCAGTTGCGGCGTAGCTTTGCTGCTTTCACACTCTTTTGCCGACGGGTGCGTGCAACGCGCCCCTACTTCCTGATTTATGAACCGAATTTTCCTGCTGCTTTCCCTGCTGCTGATTGTGGCCGCCGGCGTGGCCTACTACATGCTGGGCGGCCTGAAAAAAGCCGACGTGACGCTGGAAACCACCAGCCAGCCCATCTTCCTGGCCGGACGCTACTTCGAGGGCCCGGCTAACAGCGAGCAGTTCGGCGACCTGACCCGCCAGGCCTACGAGCTGCGCACCTCGGGCAAGCTGCGCGGCACCTTCGGCAACCTGTTCTACAACGACCCCGTCAAGGCCAGCGACGACGCCAAAGTATTCGTGGGCCTGATCCTCGATGATACCGTGTCGCAGCAGCTGCCGCAGGGCTACCGCCACCGCGTCTTTGCCGCCGGCCAGCGCGTGCTGCACGCCCGCATCGAGGCCAGCTACCTCGTGGCCCCCGATAAGCTCTACACCGGCGTGAAAGACTACGCCAACCAGAACAACCTCACCCTGCAGAACATCTACCTGGAGCGGTTCCCCACCACCGGCCCCGTGGAAGTGTGGGCCGTGGTGAAGTAAGAATCAATAGTTAAACGCCAATGCAACGGCCGCCTCATCCATCGGTTGAGGCGGCCGTTTCGTTAGCTCACGCAAGGTATAGATGACTATTTCCCGCCTAAGTAAAAAGACGCTCCAATAGTAAGATTCTGCAGGCCAAAGTAGGCACCAAAGCCCGAGGACTTATTCTCTTGCCTTGGCCGTTGCTGCGTTGGTTCTTGTGTATTTTTATTGTTGAAATAACCAAGGTTGCCAGAGGTCAATTCTAGGCCAAATTTGGGTGTTGGGAAAAAGACAAAGCCAGGCATTAGAGTGGCATATGAACCTCTGTACTTGCCATCGGAACTCTCAAAAAGAGGAGCATTGCTTTCTGAGCTTGAGTGCCCTGTCCGATATCCCCCAGCTAGCTGGCCATAAAACCCGGCTTTTTCGCTTAGCATTTTGTAGTAGCGGACAAACGGGCCTATGGATTTATAAGACGAGGTAAACTCAAACGAGTATGCTGGAGATGATGCTTGGTTATAGTCAATGTAAGGCTCCTTCCGCTTATCAGTTTGAATGGTTCCCGCGAGCCCGACAGCAAGATTATCAGCTACAAAATATCCGGCAGTTGGCGAAAAACTGAATTCATAACGGGTTCGTTCGGATTGTGAAGAGCCATACGAGCCTTCGTCTTTAGAGTACCCGTACCCGACACTGCCGCCAAGCAATACAGTTCCGGCAGAGGTTTGCGCGTGGGCCGCTGTGGCCGCACCAAGTAATAGCAAGCTAGTAGCGAGCTTTTTCATATAAGAAAGGATAAAAATGTACAGCGGCGGATGCTGCAAGTATTAAGCCAGTGATATGTGTAGGAGAGGCTCGACGCTATAGAGAGGTTGCTCTTACTCAGACTTTCAGTGCGTTATAAACGCAAATAAAAAAGGCCCTGCCGAACATGTGTTCAGCAGGGCCTTTTCTTAAAACGAAGTCGGGGTGGCAGGATTCGAACCTGCGGCCTCCTGCTCCCAAAGCAGGCGCGATACCGGGCTACGCTACACCCCGAACTGTGCCGTTGGTGCGATGATCTGCACCGGGCAACTCAGTCGGTTTTGCCGAAAAAAGCCTCCGGGTGGGGTTCCCAGAGGCTTTTCGGGCAAGAAATTCTTCGGTCGGAGTGGCAGGATTCGAACCTACGACCTCCAGCACCCCATGCTGGCGCGATACCAGGCTACGCTACACCCCGATAGAATTGAGACACAAAGGTAAGCGAAGAAGTGAGAGTTGCGCAATAGCTGCCGAAGAAAATTGCGTCTGCGGCGCCTGTATTCGGCTTTTTGGACTCGTTTCCGGGGTCGGTTCTGGCCTGAATACGCCTCATATTCTGCAGCTTGTGTTGTGGCGCAGCACCACGAAAGCCAATGAAAAAAACTTGTGCCGGCATCAGCCAGCCCAAAAAAACGTCCCTTCCGCAGAGCAGAAGGGACGGTTTTTTTTGGGCTGGCCCAAGCAAAAGCCTAGGAGCGACGGTTCACGGCGTTCAGGTCTTCGAAGGCCTGCTTGAGGCGGGCGACGAAGGTTTTTTCGCCTTCGCGCAGCCACACGCGTGGGTCGTAGTACTTCTTGTTGGGCGAGTCGGCGCCGTTGGGGTTGCCGATCTGGCCCTGCAGGAAGCCTTCGTTTTTCACGTAGTTGTTCTTAATGCCTTCCCAGAACGCCCACTGCAGGTCGGTGTCGATGTTCATCTTGATGGCCCCGTAGCTGATGGCCTCGCGGATTTCCTCCTGCGTCGAGCCCGAGCCGCCGTGGAACACGAAATCAACGGGCTGCGGACCGGTGTTGAAGTGCTCCTGCACGTAGAGCTGCGAGTTGTGCAGAATCTTGGGCTGCAGCTTCACGTTGCCGGGCTTGTACACGCCGTGCACGTTGCCGAAGGCCGCGGCCACCGTGAAGCGTGGGCTCACCTCGCTCAGCTCCTTATAGGCATAGGCCACTTCCGAAGGCTGGGTGTAGAGCTTGGAGCTGTCCACGTCGGAGTTGTCCACGCCGTCTTCCTCGCCGCCGGTTACGCCCAGCTCGATTTCCAGCGTCATGCCGATTTTGGCCATGCGCTCCAGGTAGTGCTTGCAGATTTCGATGTTCTCCTCAATCGGCTCCTCCGACAGGTCGAGCATGTGCGAGCTGTAGAGCGGCTGGCCATACTGGGCGAAGTGCTTTTCGCCGGCCGTCAGCAGGCCGTCGATCCAAGGCAGGAGTTTTTTGGCGGCGTGGTCGGTGTGCAGGATCACCGGCACATCGTAGAGCTCGGCCATGGCGTGCACATGCTGGGCGCCCGAGATGGCGCCGGCAATGCTGGCGCGCTGGCCATCATTGGAAGGATACTTGCCGGCGAAGAACTGGGCTCCACCGTTGGAGAACTGAACGATAACCGGCGAGTTTACCTCGTGCGCGGCTTCCAGCACGGCATTTACCGTGTTGGTGCCCGTTACGTTGACGGCCGGCAGCGCAAACGCATTTGCCTTGGCGTAGTGGAACAGGGATTGAACTTCGTCGCCGTGCAGGACGCCGGCACGCAGCCCGGTCAGTGATTGTGCAGCCATTGCAGGAAAGATGGAGATGGAATTTGTGAGGCTTCGAACTTACTCACTTTCTGCTTAGCAGCCGCCATCGGGCGCCTTTGTGGCTTGGTGGCAGGCCGTCCGCTGGCCCGTTTCAAAAGGGTTGAGTTAAGGTGTATGATATTGATATTCAATGAGTAATTAATGATATACGCTGGGCCTTACGTGCGGCTGATGGGACCGAGCCGTGTGGGGAGAGGCTGGCACAAAATTTCGGTTCTGGTAGGCGGCCTTAACTCCGCCAGAACCGGCTACGGCAGGTAGGCCCGCCGATATAAAATATCGGAGAGAATAGATATTGAAAATTCTGATGGTGAGAACTTTAGCGGTCAGGTAGCAGGCTGATGCGAATATTGGTTATCTTTACCCGATACTACCCCTCATCCCTTTCGCGTTAGGCGTGCGTATGAAAACACTCGTTACTCTCGTTTGGCTGGCTCTGGCTACGGCGCTGTCGATATCTGCTCAGGCCCAAAGCAAGCCCGCCCCCAAGCCTGCTGCTAAAAAGCCCGTGCCCGCCGCCAAAAAGCCGGCTCCGGCCCCCGCCGGTGCTGCCCGGCCCGTAGCGAAGCCGGCCGCTAAGCCCGCCGCGCCGGCTACCAAGAAGCCGGCAACGGTGGCAGCCAAGCAGGACGAAACGCCTCCCGCGCCGCCGGCCCTCGTCACCGACAAAATGGTGCAGCAACCCACCAACACGGGCCCGCTGAAAGTGCGCGCCGAAGCCAACCCCGTGACCAAGCGCCTCACGGTGCGCACCAATTCCAGCAACCCCACGCGCGTGGAAATCAACGGCCCCGATGGCCGCCCCGTTATCACCCGCGACCTGCTCAACAGCAATGAAGTAGCCACCCTCGACGTGAGCAACCTGCCGGCCGGGGCCTACCTGGTGCAGTGCACCTCCGGCGAGCGGCGCGGCATGAAGCGCGTGATGGTAGGGCGCTAGGCGCTGCCTGCCGGAGCTAAGAGGCCCGTCTGGCTTGCGCCGGGCGGGCTTTTCTATGCCCACACGCTGGCGCAAAGCCGCACGGTTCCTTATTTTTCCGGCATGAGCATCTCAAGTCTTTCCTACTGGGAGCACCAGTCGTTTCTGCAGGGCTTCGACGTGGTCGTCATTGGGGCTGGTATTGTGGGGCTTACGGCCGCGCTGCACCTGCGCCGCCTGCGCCCGGCGGCCCGCGTGCTGGTGCTGGAGCGCTCCGTGCTGCCCAACGGGGCCAGCACCAAAAACGCCGGTTTCGCCTGTTTCGGCAGCGTGTCGGAGCTGCTGGAGCAGGAGGCGCGGGGCGGCACGGCCGCGCTGCTGGCCGTGGTGCAGGCCCGCTGGGAAGGGCTGGCCGAGTTGCGGGCCCTGCTCGGCGACGAGGCGCTGCAGTATCAGCCGGTAGGGGGCTACGAGTTGTTCCGGCCGGCCGAGGCCGAGCTGGCGGCCCGCTGCCGCGCCGCCCTGCCGTACTACAACGAACTGCTGGCCCCCATTATCGGCCGCCCCGACGTGTTCCGCGACGCCACCGCGCAGGTGCCCGTCACGGGCTTTGCCGGCGTCAGTGCCATGCTGGAGAATACGGCCGAAGGTGCGCTACACACCGGCCGGCTGATGGAGGCGCTGCTGCGGCAGGCCTGGGCCGCGGGCGTAGTGGTGCTGCATGGCTGCGCGGCCCTGGGGCTGGAGCCGGGCCCGGCGCAGGTCCGCATCCGGACGCTGCTGGGCGAAATCCAGGCGCCGCAGGTGCTGCTGGCCACCAACGCTTTCAGCCAGCAGTTTTTCCCGGAGCTCGACGCGCAGCCCGGCCGCGGGCAGGTGCTGGTCACGGAGCCCATAGCCGACCTGCACCTGCCCGGCACCTTCCACTACGACCGTGGCTACACCTACTTCCGCCAGATTGACGGCCGCCTCCTGCTCGGCGGCGGCCGCCACCTTGATTTCGCCGCCGAAGCCACCACCAAGCCCGGCCTCACGCCCCGGGTGCAGCAGTATCTGGAGGAGCTGCTGCATGACGTAATCCTGCCCGGCCGCGCCGTGCGCATCGACTACCGATGGAGTGGTGTGATGGCCTTCGGGTCTGATTTGGAGCCAATTGTGCGGCCCCTGGCGCCGGGCGTGTTCGGGGCGCTACGCTGCAACGGGATGGGCGTGGCGCTGGGCGCCGGGGTAGGGCGGCGGGCAGCCGAGATGCTGAACGGAATATGAAAACAGCTCTGCTTTTCAGCCTGATGCTACTGCTGCCTCTGCCGGAACTACGTGCGCAACACTCCGTCATCCGATACGAACAGGCGGCGCTTGATTTCTTCGTGGAAAACGTGCTGCCGCAATATCAATTTGACTTGGCGTTCTGCGGCAAAACAGATTCACGGGCTTCGCAATTTCAGCATCTGCCGCCGTGCTTTACGGCTGACGGCTATTCTGTTCGTGACCAACTCGCAGGCGCCGCCGCTGCCGCCACACCCCGCCAGTCAATGAGCCTGACCTGGACCAGCTCCCGGCTGAAACGAGGCTGCACTGTCCGTAAGCATCGGCCATTGCTGGTGGTGTTCTCCGCCACTCAGCTTGCTGAGGAGTGGTTTGTCAGAGTGGCCGTGGGCGGTAAGCATGGGGCGACGCATTATATGTTCGCGCTGTCAGGTGCCGGACAAGTAACCCGTTGGTGCCGCGTAGCGGAGAGTTTCTAAAGCGCCTACGCCGCGTCCTCGCTTTGCAGCTGGCGCTCATACAGCGCCCGGTACAGGCCGTTTTCGTCCTGCATCAGGGCCTCGTGGGTGCCGTGCTGCACAATCTGGCCGTCGTCGAGCACCAGGATTTCGTCGGCCAGCTTCACGGAGCTCACGCGGTGCGAGATGATGAGGCTGGTGCGGTTGTGCATGATGCGCTGCAGGGCGCCCAGAATGGCGTTTTCGGTGTTGGTATCCACGGCCGACAGCGAGTCGTCGAGGATCAGGATTTTGGGCTCTTTAACCAAAGCCCGCGCAATGCTCACGCGCTGTTTCTGCCCGCCCGACAGCGTAATGCCCCGCTCGCCCACTTTCGTGTCAAAGCCTTCGGGGAAGCGCATGATGTTGTCGTAGACGTTGGCGTCTTTGGCGGCCTGCTGCATGCGGGTTTCGTCGGGCTGGTCGAGGCCGAAGTTGATGTTGTTGCGGATGCTGTCCGAGAACAGGAATACGTCCTGGGGCACGTAGCCGATTTGCTCGCGCAGGCTGGTGAGGGCGTAGTTGCGCACGTCCACGCTGTCGATTTTGATGGCTCCTTCGCTCACGTCGAACAGCCGGCAGAGCAGCACGGCCACGGTGCTTTTGCCCGAGCCGGTGTTGCCGATGACGGCCAGCGTCTGGCCCGGCCGGATGCGGAAGCTCACGTTGCGCAGGGCCTGAATGCCGGTGTCGGGGTAGGTGAAGCTGACGTTGTCGAAGACGATGTCGCCCTGGATTTCCTGCTGCACGTTCTCGCGCGACACGATGTCGGTTTTCTGGTCCAGGAACTCGTTGATGCGGGCCTGCGAGGCTTCGGCGCGCTGCACCAGGCTGCTGGTCCAGCCCAGCGCCGTGACGGGCCAGGTGAGCAGGTTCACGTAAATCAGGAACTCGGCAATGCTGCCCGTGGTGATGGTGCCCCGGATAACCTCCTGCCCGCCCAGCCACACCGTGACGATGGTGCTGAGGCCCACCAGAAACAGAATCAGTGGGAAAAACAGCGAGTTCACGAAGTTCAAACTCAACGACTTGTCTTTGTAGTGCTCCGAGGCAATGGCAAACTGCCGGTGCGAGTCCTGCTCCCGCACAAACGACTTCAGCACCCGGATGCCCGAAAACGCCTCCTGCACGAAGGTGGTCATGGCGGCCAAAGAGCGTTGGATTTCGTCGGACTTGCGCTCAATCAGCGTGTTCACGTAGAAAATGCTCACGCTCAGCACCGGCAGCGGCAGCAGCGTGTAGAGCGTCAGTTTCACGTTCACCATCAGCATCAGCGGCACGATGAGGATGAACAGGATGACGAGCTGCATGAAATACATCAGGGCCGGCCCGATGTACATACGCACCCGCCCCACGTCCTCCGAAATGCGCGACATCAGGTCGCCGGTGCTGTGGCGGCGGTAGAAAGCCAGCGGCAAACTTTGGTAGTGCTGGTAGATTTCGTTTTTCTGGTCGTTTTCCACCAGCCGGCTCATCACGATGAGCGTCTGGCGCATGAAGAACAGAAATACGCCCCGTAGCAGCGCCAGCACAATAATGAGCGTGCCGTAGAGCAGCACGTTGCGCCCGAACAGCGAGTACACCTCGCCCTGCGCCGACGTGCCCGCAAACAGGTGGTACAGGTCGATGCCCTCGCTCACCAGATCGAAGGCGTAGCGCACAATCTGGGCCGGGAAAATGGCCAGCAGCGTGCTTAGGGCCACAAACAGCACGCCGCCCAGGAAGTGCCATTTATAGCGAAACAGGTATTTGTTGGTAGCGGAAAGTGCGCGCACGGCAGAAGAGGATAGAGGCCGGCCACTCTATGGCCCGCCAGCCACGAAGGTAGCGCAACCGATGGCCGGAACCGGAAATAGGGTTACTTTTGCACCCGAATTGAGGCCTGTGCCTCGTCGTGGGGTTCTATACGTACGAAACAGCGGGCAGCACCAAACTGCTCAACTTCAACGTAAATGAAGTCTCGCTTCGCGCTACAGCGTCCAAAGTTACACGCCCCGCTCTCTTCCCTCTCCCTCCTCCTCCCACCCACCCCCATTTCTTCATCCCATGGTTGAAATCCAGCAAGTAACCGATACGTCGGTCTTCAGTCAGATTGCCGAGCACCAGCACGAGCAGGTGGTATATTGCCACGACCACGAAACCGGGCTACGCGCCATCATCGGCATCCACAACACGGTGCTGGGCCCGGCCCTGGGCGGCACCCGCATGTGGCACTACGCCTCCGACGCCGAAGCCCTCAACGACGTGCTGCGCCTCTCGCGCGGCATGACCTACAAAGCCGCCATTTCGGGTCTGAACCTGGGCGGCGGCAAGGCCGTCATCATCGGCGACCAGAGCCTGAAGACCGAAGCCCTGCTGCGCAAGTTTGGCCGCTTCGTGAAAAACCTCAACGGCAAGTACATTACGGCCGAGGATGTGAACATGACCACCAAGGACATGGAGTACATCCGGATGGAAACCAAGCACGTGGCGGGCCTGCCCGAAAGCATGGGCGGCTCCGGCGACCCGTCGCCGGTGACGGCCTACGGCACCTACATGGGCATGAAGGCTGCCGCCAAAAAGGCGTTCGGGTCTGATTCGCTGACCGGCAAGCGCATTGCGGTGCAGGGCGTGGGCCACGTGGGCACGTATCTGCTGGAATATCTGCAGAAGGAAGGCGCCCAACTGGTGCTCACCGACTACTACGAAGACCGCGCCCTGGAAGCCGCCGCCCGCTTCGGCGCCCGCGCCGTGGGCCTCGACGAAATCTACGACCAGGATGTGGACATCTACTCGCCGTGCGCGCTGGGTGCTACCATCAACAACGACACCATCGACCGGCTGAAGTGCCGCGTGGTGGCGGGCTGCGCCAACAACCAGCTCCAGGACGAAAACACGCACGGCCCGGCCCTTGTGGAGCGCGGCATCGTGTACGCCCCCGACTTCCTCATCAATGCCGGTGGCCTGATCAACGTATATTCGGAAGTTATTGGGGGCAGCCGTCAGTCGGCCCTCACCCAGACCGAGAAAATCTACGACATCACCACCCAGGTTCTCAACAAAGCCGAACAGGAGCAAAGCCACCCGCAAGCCGCCGCCACCCGGCAGGCTGAGGAGCGCATTGCCTCGCTCGGCAAAGTCAAATCCACTTTCTAATACTTGAGGCAAAAAAGAACGTCATTCCGAGCAGCGCGAGGAATCTCGCCAGTATAGTAACTGATTTTACCACACTGGCGAGATTCCTCATTCCGTTCGGAATGACGTTCCGCTGGCCTCATCATCTTCTCCAGAATGCTCAACCGTCGCACGCTCCGCATCAAGGTCATGCAGGCCCTGTACGCCTACCATCAGGCCGTCGGGTCCGATTTTTTGTTGGCCAATGACCGGATTGCGGATGCCTTCGCGCCCGATCTGACTTCGCCCGAACCGCAGGACCGGCGCAAGCTGCAGGGCCAGCGCAAGTTGGCGGAGGTGGTGTTCAAGGACTGGCACAAAACCGGCGAAGAACCCGAAAAGGGCGACGACGCTGCCATCCATTCGGCGGTGCAGGATGCCATCAGCTTCTACAAGAAGGCCATTGCCAAAGACGGCACCTTCTACGGCGGCCAGATGGTGCACGCCGCCGAGAGCATTCACGACCAGTACCTGCACCTGCTCAACATCCCCGAGTCGCTGTTGCAGGTGATTGAGGAAGATAAGGCCCGCGCCGCCCGCAAGCACATTGCGTCTGCGGAGCCGGCCCTGGACACCACGCGCCTCGAAGAAAACCTGGTGATTCAGAAGCTTATCGGCAATACGCAGCTGCAGGCCCTCACCATCCGGCGGGCCCAGCAGTGGCACGGCGAAGAGGAAATGGAAACCCTGCGCATGGCCTGGCGCAACGAAATGCGCCAGGACCCCGAGCTGATCAGCTACCTGGCCGCCCCGGCCGGCAACTACACCGAGGACCAGGAGATGCTCAAGCACCTCTACAAAACCTACGTGTTCAAGGGCGAGAACCTGCCCCGCTACATCGAGGAAGACGACCTGAATTGGGAGGAAAACCGGTCCATCGTGAAAAACCTGGTGCTCAAGACGGTGAAGATGCTCGACGAGCCCGCCACCGAGGAGCTGGAGCTGATGGCGCTGTCGGCAAACTGGGCCGAGGACAAGGAGTTTGCCGAAAGCCTCTACCAGCAGACCCTGGCCGACGACGACAAGTACGAGAAGCTGATTGCCGAATCGGTGCAGAACTGGGACGTGGACCGCGTGGCCCTCACCGACAAGATTCTGCTGAAGATGGCGCTCTGCGAGATGCACCTGTTCCGGGGTATTCCGGTGAAAGTGACCATCAACGAGTACATCGAAATCAGCAAAATCTACAGCACGCCCAAGAGCAAGCAGTTCGTGAACGGGATTCTGGATAAATTAGCCCAGGACCTGACCGCCAGCGGCGCCATCCGCAAGTCGGGCCGGGGCCTGCTCGACAACCAGTAAGGCGTGGTGGGAGCCTGGTATCGGGCAAGCAGAGCAGGCGGCGCCGGTTTTGCTGACCCCGGGCAAGTTGCATCTCGTTTGTGCGTTACTTCGTACTCAAGCTCATCAAGTTTGTCTCCTTACTCCCTACTTCATACTCAAGACTAAAAAAATGGGTAGCAAAACCACTACCGGTATTCTGTGCTTCGCGGGCGGAGCCCTGGCCGGCGCCGCCATTGGCCTCCTGTATGCGCCTGAAAAAGGCCGTGAAACCCGCAGCTGGCTGAGCTATCAGCTGGAGAAGTACCGCGAAACCCTGGCCGACCTCACCGAGAATCTGGTGACCAACCGCGCCGACCAGGGGCCCAGCTCGGCCAAGAGCGAAGGCCAGCGCGTGATTCAGGACGCCAAGAGCAAGGCCGAGCAGCTGCTCGGCGACGTGGATCAGCTCATCAACCAGATCAACTCGCGCAAGACAGTTTAAGTGACCAACCGAACGTGACGATGTGCTGAGGTGCTGCGTGCAGGAAACTGTCGGCAGCGCGTCAGCACATTTTCATTTTCAGCACCGGCCGCGCTTGGGTACCTTTGCGCTGCCGATGGGCAACGCTGGTCCTAGCGGCACCTTAGTACATCAAACAATCAGCAAATCAATACAATGCACCTTATCACCCTCATCCCAGGCGACGGCATCGGCCCGGAAATCACGAAAGCTGTTACGGACATCTTCACGGCGGCCCAGGTGCCGGTGCAATGGGAAGAGCAGAACGCCGGCCAGACCACCTTCGACCAGTCGGGCGAGCTGATTCCGCAGGCGCTGCTGACGTCGCTGGAGAAAAACCGCGTGGCGCTGAAAGGCCCCATCACGACGCCGGTGGGCAAGGGCTTCCGCAGCATCAACGTGACGCTGCGCCAGAAGTACGACCTCTACCAGAACGTGCGCCCGTCCAAAACCACCGACGGCATCAAAACGCGCTACGAGGGCATTGATCTGGTGCTGTTCCGCGAAAACACCGAGGGCCTGTACTCGGGCCTGGAAGTGTACGATGAGCGCCTGGGCATTGCCGACTCGTTCAACCGCATCACCAAGGAAGGCTCGCGCAAAATCTGCCGCGCCGCCTTCGCCTACGCCGACAAGCACGGCCGCAAGAAGGTGACCCTGGCCCACAAAGCCAACATCCTGAAGATGGCCGGCACCCTGATGCTGAACGCCTGCAAGGAAGCCAGCAACGAGTTTCCGCACATTGTGTTCGAAGACAAGATCATCGACAACATGTGCATGCAGCTGGTGGGCAAACCCGAGCAGTTCGACGTGGTGGTCACCACCAACCTGTTCGGCGACATCCTGTCGGACCTGTGTGCCGGCCTCGTGGGCGGCCTGGGCGTGGTAGCCGGTGCCAACATCGGCGACGACATGGCCATCTTTGAAGCCGTGCACGGCTCGGCCCCCGACATTGCCGGCCAGGGCAAAGCCAACCCCACGGCTCTGCTGCGCTCGGCCCTGATGATGCTGCACCACCTCGGCGAGCACCAGCACGCCGACCGGATTGAGAAGGCTCTGGAAGCCACCCTCAAGACCAAGGAAAAATGCACCGGCGACCTGGGCGGCACGGCCTCGACCAGCGAGTTCACCCAGTCGATTATTGCTAATTTGCAGTAGCCCATCCTGTAGCATAGGCTTTAGTCTGTGCCGTCAGCGGGACCAAGCGTGTTTGACCGTTTTCGGGCTGCCGCTTGTTGTGTTGCTATCCGGCACAAGCTTAAGCTTCTGCTACATTCCAATTCTCCTTCCATGAAACGCACGTTCCTTTTCCTGCTGGCCGGCACTCTGCTGACCAGCGCCTGCAACACCGACAAAACCACGGAAGTGGGCGCCGAAGGCATGAATGCCGCCGCCACCGAGGCTGCCGCCAACCCCACTGTGGACAACCCCAACGTGACCAACGAAACGGAGGTGCCCAACCCCAACGCCCCGGTGATGACCTTCACCGAGTCGGACCACGACTTCGGCGACATCCAGCCCGGCTCGGTGGTGAAGCACACGTTCACGTTCACCAACACCGGCAAAACGCCGCTGCTGATTGGCAACGCCACCGCCTCGTGCGGCTGCACCACGCCCAACTGGACCAAAGAGCCGATTGCGCCCGGCGCCACCGGCACGATTGACGTGCAGTTCGACAGCCACGGCAAGTCGGGCATGCAGAACAAGCAGATTTCGGTGCAGGCCAACACCACGCCCAGCACCACGGTTATTGCCATCAAGGCCAACATCCTGCCCGACGGCGCGCAGGGCCCGGTTCGGCAGTAGTGCCTCTTTGCTGAGCCTGGCCGACCCGCCAGGCTGAGCTGCGCCAAGGACCTTATGGCAGCGGAACGCGTCGCGACAACGTCGGCGGTTCTGCTGGCATAGGGTCCTTCGCGTTACCCCGGATGGCAGTACCTTGCCACCTCATTCTTTTTCACCTCCTCACGCCTTTTTACATGTTTGCTACCCTTTTGCTGCAGGCTGCTACCAACGAGAGCTTTATGTCGTATCTGTTTCCGGTGGCCATTGCGGTGGTGCTCTACTTCTTCATGATCCGGCCCCAGCAACGCAAAGCCGCCGAAGCCAAGAAATTCCGCGAGTCGATTGGCAAAGGCGCTACCGTGGTAACCATCGGCGGCCTGCACGGCAAAGTGGTGGACCTCACTGATGAAGCTGTTATCATTGAAGTGGACCGCGGCACCAAGCTCAAGTTCGACCGTTCGGCCATTGCCCGCGAAGTGAAGCCCGCCAAGGACAGCGTAAAAGACACTGTAGCGTAAGCCAGACCCGGGACGAAGGACAACGCCGACAGGGAGTTGCCTTCGTCCTGGCTTGCCAAGCCCGAAACCTTACTCCGTACCCGATGCCGCTAAACCGCTCTGCCCAGTTGATGCGCTGGTTTTTCAGCCCGTTTTACGGGCAGGAGCGGAGCTATTGGCGGGCCGTAACAGCGTGCTTTCTGGCGGCCAGCACGTTCTGGCTGCTCAATGCCCTCAACAAAACCTACACCACCCGCATTGCCTATCCGCTGGCCTGGCGCTACGATGCCACGCGCTACGTACCGGTGCAGCCGCTCCCTACCGAGGTAGCCGTGAACGTGACCACGCGGGGCTGGAAGCTGCTGCGCAAGCACCTGATGCTGGACATGAAGCCCGCCGAAATCACGCTGCCTGGGCTGCCCGCCACGCGCTACGTAACGGGCCGAGTGGTGCGCCCAGCATTGCAGGCCTCCATGGAAGGGCTGCAGTTCAACTACCTGATTTCGGATACGCTGTGGGTGGCCTTCGACCGGCTGCTGAGCCGCCGGCTGCCTTTGGCCCTGAGCCCCGCCGCCGACGGCTCGGCGCTGCCGTTTGCGGCCCGTTTCACGCCGGCTTCGGTGGTGTTTCAAGGGCCGGCGCGGCAGGTGCTGGCGCTGTCCAACCCCTACCCGGTGCACCTGCCCCGCGCCCCGGCCAGCAGCTCCAACGGCGACATGAGCGTGCCCATCGGTGGGCCCGACCTAGTGAAAACCAGTGTGCCCGAGGTGCGCGTGCGCCTGCAGCCCCGCCCGCTGGTGAGCGTGCTGATGCGCGTAGTGCCCGAGCTATCCGGGTTTCCGGCGGGCCGGGAGTACCAGCTGCGGCCGGCCACGGTGCAGGTGCGCCTGCAGTGCTTCCCCGAGGATAGCGCCCGCCTCAGTCAGCAGCGCAGCCAGGTCCGCGTGCAGCTCCACTACGGCCAGTTCGCCGGCCCCGATTCCAGCCTGCAGCCCGTGCTGGCCCAGGTGCCGGCCCTCGTCCGGGGCCGTCGCGTCATCACCCCCACCGTCCGCGTATCTGTGAACGGGGATGATGAGGTGATGAAGTAGTGGGGTGAAGAAGTAATAGGGTAAAAAAGAACGTCATTCCGAGCGGAGCGAGGAATCTCGCGTGCTGACGTTGGATTATTATTGCAACATCAGCACGCAAGATTCCTCGCTCCGCTCGGAATGACGTTCTTATTTTACCTGTCACCTGTCACCTGTCACCTGTCACCTGTCACCTCATCACCTCATCACCTCATCACCAGATTATGCTTCGAATTGGAATTACGGGTGGGATAGGCTCGGGTAAGAGCGTGGTGTGCCGGCTGTTTCAGGTGCTGGGCGTGCCCGTGTACGATTCAGACTTCCGGGCTAAGTGGGTGATGGCCAACGATGCGCAGCTGCGCGATGAGCTGGTAGCGGCCTTCGGACCCGAAACCTTTGACGCCGCCGGCCAGCTGAACCGCGTGCACCTGAGCCGCGTCGCCTTTGCCGATGCCGCCGAGCTGGCCCGCCTCAATGCGCTGGTGCACCCCGCCGTCGGCCGCGACTTTGCCGCTTGGAGCGCCGCCCGTGCCCAGGAAGGCCACCGCTACCTGCTGAAGGAAGCCGCCCTGCTCTTTGAATCGGGGGCGTACAAGGGCCTCGACCAGGTCATCACCGTGTTTGCCCCGCTGCCCGTGCGCCAGGCCCGCGTGCTACGCCGCGACCCCCACCGCACCCCCGCCGACATCCTGGCCATCATCGGCAAGCAGCTCAGCGAAGAGGAAAAGATGCAGCGCGCCCATCACATCGTCCGCAACGACGACGAGCACCTGCTCATCCCGCAGGTACTTGAGCTGCACGCACAGTTCAGCAAATAGCCTGTCATTGCGAGCGGAGCGAAGCAATCTTTCCTCTCCGTGAGACAAACGACCCTCAGCAGAAAGCCCTCCGGCAGTAGTGTGGTACACTAACGCCGGAGGGCTTTGCTGTAAGGAAAGTGTCTGCCACGAGAGGAAGGATTGCTTCGCTCTGCTCGCAATGACAGCCGACCAGACTACCGGATAATCGGGCTGCGCTCAAAGGGCCGCTCCCGGTCGAAGAGGTAGCGGTAGGTGATGTGCGTTTTGTAGATGCGCGCCCCGATGGAGCGGATAACGGCCAGCATGCGCGGGTTGAAGTCGCCAATCCAGTTCATCTCAAACTCGGTGTAGCCGGCCCGCATCATCTCGGCGCGGGCGTGCACCATCAGGGCCAGCTCGATGCCCTTGCCCTGCCACGCCGGCACCACCCCGAATATCACGCCGAAGCCTTTTTTGTCGGTGCGCTGCTCGTAGCGGTGCTTCAGCCACAGGAAGCGCAGCTTGTTCCAGAGGTTGAAATTGCGGCTCACGTGCTTGAACAGCTGGTTGAGCTCGGGTAAGCTCACGAAGAAGGCAATCGGCTCGTCGTTGTGGTAGGCGAAGTACACCAGGCGCTCATCCAGCACGGGCTTCATCTGGCGCACCAAGTCGCGGGCCTTTTCCAGGGTCATGGCCGCAATGCCGCTGTGGTTGGCCCAGGCCAGGTTATACACGTGGTGGAAGTCGCGGGCTATGCGCTCCGGGTCGCGCTTGCTGGCGTGCCGGAACTGGAACTCCGGAAACTGCGCGGCGTAGCGCTCGGTGGCCTCGAAGAAGCGGGCGTGCAGCGGTGCGGCTATTTCGCGGTAGCAGGTGTACTGCTTGAAATACAGCTGAAAGCCGTAGGTTTCAAACAGCTGCTGGTAGTAGGGCAGGTGGTAAAACATGCCGTAGTTGGGCTCGGTAAATCCGTCCGTCAGCAGCCCCCAGTACCGGTCTCGCTCGCCGAAGTTGATGGGGCCGTCCATGGCGTCCATGCCCCGCGCCGCCAGCCACGCCCGACATGCCTCGAAGAGCTGGTTGGCCGCTGCTTGGTCATCAATGCACTCAAAAAAGCCCATGCCGCCGGTAGGCAGCGCCGGCTCGGTGTGGGCAGTGCTGCCGTTCACGAAGGCCGCCACCCGGCCCATTACCTCGCCGGCCTCGGTGGTCAGAATCCAGCGAATGGCCTCGCCGTGCGCGAAGTTGGGGTTCTTTTTTGGGTCGAAAACGGCCTCCAGCTCGTGGTCGAGGGGCGCAATCCAATTGGGGTGGCCGTGGTAGAGGCGAACGGGCAGGTCGCGGAACTGGCGGGCGCGGGCGGCATCCGTAACTTCGAGCAGGAGCATGGCAGGCAGAATAGCAGGAAAGGGGGCAAATATCCGCTAAAATGTACTATCGCACTGCAAGGCAACCGTTCTTAGTACCGTTGGAAAACAGATAGTACCTTCACACCGCCTTCCCGGATACTGTATACTTCTGTGCCGAGCGAATCCAGATAGGATTGTGGATGCCAACGGTAGCCGGCTAAGTAGTAACGGGCGGTAGAATCGGGGGTGTAGCTTAGGCGGGCGCGGTCATGGGGAGGAAGAATCAAAGAATTGTTGCGTAGCGGGTAGTGCCAGAACACGTTGACTTTCAGACTTGGCGAAGCGTCGTGCGCTAGGATCCATTCCAGTCCCTGCCGGTAAGCCAAGCACCAGTAGTCTCGCTCAAAGTTCTTGTCAACTACATCGCCTGGCAGAAAGCTGAAGTACACGTTCTGATGAGGATGCATTTGAACAATGCGAACAATCGTGTGAGCGGTTTCCAGGGCTCCCAAAGTCAATAGAAGGTGTGCTAGCCTCCTGCGCAGGCCCACAGCCCGGCCCCAGTCTACCAGTTCTCGTATTCCCCAAACGGCCCAAAGCACCAGAGAGGGGTATATATAATATAGGTGGCGCCAGCCTTCGTATACTACCACATGTGTGCTCATGACCAGCGCCAGTGGCGCTAGCAGCCAGAGAGCCAGCAAGGCGGCCAAACGGCCGTTAGCTGTGCGTAGCACGGTAGCACGTTGCTGTGTAACGCGGCGTGCTGCCAATAGCAGTCCTGCTAGTGCTGCCACTATGTATGGGATGGGCGTCGTAATGAGTATCCAAACGGGGATGTAGTGCCACGGCAGTTGCTCAACCAGCAAGTGCTGGCCCAGATAGAAATTAGTGAAACCCCATGGATAGCGGACGGCGTGCTTGCTAACCGCCAACAGTTCAGGCAGTGAATGAGCCCATAGATAAGGCCAGCCAGCCGTTGCAACTATCAGCGTAGTGGCTACATAAACCGAGAAAAGGCGGCCTAATGATGCAGTTGAGGATGACGCTGAAGTAGTATAGCGGCGTTCTAATAACAGGGCCAGCGCCGTAAATAATAGTAGCTGGCTGCCGTGAACCCGCACGTCTATTGTAAGTGCCGTGGCAAACCCGTGCACAATAGCCCGGCCCAAAGAGAGGCGGCGCAACAGGCGTGTCAGCGTGAACATCGACAGCGTGAAGAAGCCCATATACACGATATCCTTGCCGTTGTAGAAGGATTCCGCAAAAAAGCGTGGCGACGCTACCAATATGCTAGCCCCTAAAAGCCCCCAGCGCCAGTCGCGCAGCCAGTAGGTGCCTAGCCTGTAGAGTGCCCATATCCCCAGCATAGAAACGCTGAACACCATGAAGTGGCGCACAAAAAAGTACGATCGGGAGTCGTGGTCGGTAATCAGGTAGCTTATTGCAATGGCTGCTACCTCAAAAACAGGCCCGTGGTGCGAGTCAGGAAATTCGCGCAGGTTGGGGGTAGTGAGAAAGGTTGGGTGGTGCCGCAGCGTATTGTCGGCGGGGAGCAAATTCGCTAAGTATTTGAGCGTAACGAGCCCGTTCAGGTGGTTATTCGGCTCATCCCACGATACACCATAGTCACGGTGCAGCGCAATGCCTAGCAGAAGAAGTGTTACAAAGAACACAAAGGAAACAAGCCAGCGCCAGCGCCCAGTAGTAGCCATCATATAAAACATGTGCAATACCACAGCCAGCCGGCCGGAAACAAAAAGGACAGCCGGTAGGGCTGTCCTTTTGGGGTGTGGGAGATACTGGGTTCGAACCAGTGACCCTCTGCTTGTAAGGCAGATGCTCTGAACCAGCTGAGCTAATCTCCCGATAGGGTAATGTACTAAAATAAAAAGTGGGAGATACTGGGTTCGAACCAGTGACCCTCTGCTTGTAAGGCAGATGCTCTGAACCAGCTGAGCTAATCTCCCGTTGGGCGTGTCCCGTTGGGGATGCAAATATGGCAGGTCGTTTCTGATTACGCAACACTTTGTGCGAACTTTAGCACGGAAAAATGTTCGGGACCGGGCTGTTTTGCAGGCAACTCTTTTAGAGTCAGAAATTTTCGAAGATTGGGAAAGCTGTGGCGAGTGCTATTTTTTTTCTGACCGGGCTGGTTTTGCTGGTGGCGGCGGTGGTTGGGGGCGTGTGGCTGGGGCAGGAGCGCATCATTGCGCTGTTTGTGCAGGAGGCCAACCGCTACCTTGCCACGCCCGTGCAGGTGGGCCGCATGGAGGTGTCGGTGCTGGACCAGTTTCCGCGCGTTTCCATCACGCTGCATGAGCTGCGCGTGAGCGGCTCGCTTCCGCAGGACACGGTGCCGCTGGCCCGGGCGCGCCGCCTCTACTGCGCCTTCGACGCCTGGGACATGCTGCGCGGCCACTACCGCATCCGGGCCGTGACGCTGGCCGACGGCCGCGTGTGGGTGCGCCACGACGCGCAGGGCCGCCCCAACTACGACGTGCTGCGCTTCGATACCACCGCCGCGCCCAGCCGCCAGCCGCTGGCCTTCGCCCTGGAAAACATCCAGCTGGAGCGCGTGAATACCGTGTACGCCGACGACCAGCGCCAGCAGCGCTACACCGTGCAGGCCCACGACGTGCGCGCCCAGCTGGACGTGCAGGGTCCACTGGTGGATATCGTGGCCCAGGGCCGCACCCACGTGGAAGCCCTGCAGCTGGGCCCCGACGCGTACTTCCAGAACAAACCCCTCACCCTGAACACCCGCCTGCGCGTGGACCGGGACGCGCGGCTCGTGACCCTGCAGCCCTCGGAGCTGCGGGTGGGCGCCGCGTCCTACGAGCTGGGCGGCCGGATTGACTACCGCCGGGCCGTGCAGCTGGATCTGCAGGTGGCGGGCCGCAACACCGATGTGCAGTCGGTGCTGGCGCTGCTGCCGGCGCGGGTGGCGCGGCGGCTGCGCGCCTACCGCAGCCGCGGGGCCGTGTACTTTGGGGGCACGGTGCGCGGGGAGCTGTCGGGGCGGGCCAGCCCGCGCATTGAGGCCCGGTTTGGCTGCCGCGACGCTTCCTTCTATCACCCCGAGCTGCGGCAGGCCGTGGAGCACGTGTTTCTGGCGGGCACCTTCAGCAACGGCGCGGCCCAGGCGGCGCGCACCTCGGTGCTGAGCTTGCAGAACGTGCGCGGCACGTTGCGCGGGCGGCCTTTCAGCGGCAGCTTGCGCTACGCCAATTTCCAGGATCCTACCGTGCAGCTGCAGGTGCGCGCCGACCTGGATGTGGCGCAGGCGCTGCAGTTCTACCCGGTGGCGGCCGTGCCGGGCGGGCAGGGGCAGGCCCAGCTGGCGCTGGCGTTTGCCGGCAACCTGCGGCAGTTTCGGGCCCGGCCGGCCACGGCGGCGGTGCAGGCCAGCGGTACGCTGCAGCTCCAGAACGTGCAGCTGCGCCTGCGCGACCTGCGCCAGCCCCTCACGGGCCTTACGGGCAGCTTCCGGCTGCAGGGCCGCGAGGTGGCGGTGGCGGGCTTCACGGGCCGGGTGGGCGGGTCAGATTTCCGGCTGCAGGGACGGCTGCGCAATGCCCTGGCCTGGGCGCTGCTGCCCAACCAGACGTTGCTGCTCGACGCCGACCTGACGTCGCGGCTCCTGGATTTCGACCAGCTCCTGCGCCTGACCGCGCCCGCTGGGCCTGCCACGGCCACCGGCGCCGGCACGCCCGGAGCCAGCAGCTACGAATTCCGGCTGCCCACCCAGCTGGCCCTGAACGTGCGGGCGCAGGTGGAGCGGCTGCGGTTTCGGCGGTTTCGGGGGCGGCAGCTGCGCGGCACCATCCGGCTGCAGCAGCAGGTGCTGAGTGCGCCCTCCCTGACGGTGCGCGCCGGCGGGGGCCAGGTCAGCTTCCGGGGCACGCTCGATGCCCGCCAGCCGCGGCTGCTGCACCTGCATTCCACCATCAGCTGCCAGCAGTTGCCGCTGGATAGCCTCTTTTACACCTTCGAGGATTTCGGCCAGCAGTTCATTACGGCGCGGCACCTGCGCGGGGCCCTCACGGCTACTGCCGAGTCGGACCTGTACTTTGACGGCGCCCTCATGCCGCTCACCAACCGTCTGGAGGCCGAGCTGAACCTGCAGGTGCGCAACGGGGAGCTCAACAACTTCGAGCCGCTGCAGAAGCTGTTCATGATTGCCGGGCGGGAGCGGCTGCGGCACTTGCGCTTCGCCCAGCTCACCACGCCGGTTTACATCCAGAGCCGCACGGTGTACCTGCCCGAAATGGAAATCCGCTCCAACGTGCGGGCCGCCTCCCTGATCCGGGTGACGGGCACCCACACCTTCGACCAGCAGATGGACTATCACCTCAACATCCCGATTCTGCCCGGGCTGCTGCAGCGCACTGTGGGCATGGCCACTGGCCCCAGTCTGCTGCTGGCTATTCAGGGCGATGAAGACAACTTCCGGGTGAGCTACGACCGGCGCCCGCAGCCGGGCCGGGTGCCAACTGCCCCGCGCGAAACCGCCCGCCCCGCCAGCCGCCCCGGCTTGCCTGGCCCCGCGGCCCCGGCCATACCGGCTCCAGAGCCGCGCAAACCCTTCGAGCTGAAAAAGCCGCCCGCGAAGAAGCCTGCACAGCCCCAGACCGGCGAGTATTTCGAATTTTAGTGTGGCGGGCATCGGCCTGCGAAAGGAGAAGAGCCAAGGCGTTAACCAAATCAGATGGCGTGCGTTAAGGTCAGCAGTAATTTTATCCACTGCCTTCCAACTGCCCCGACGATGAGCAATTCCCAACTTCTCCAGAACTACTCCGATTCCGAAAAAGCGGCCTACCTGAGCGTTATTGCCAGCCTCGCTTCAGCCGATCGGGAAGCCTCCGCCACCGAAATAGAGTTTCTGCAACAGCTGGCCCATGAGGCCGGCCTCTCGGGTGGCGCTACCCAGCAGGTACTGGGCGCCGCCCGCGACGCCAGCAACGAAAGCATCAAGAGCAACCTCGACGCGCTCCGCAACAGCGACCTGCGCTACTCACTCGTTACGGACCTCATCAGTTTTGCCCGCGCCGACGGCGCTTACGCCAACGATGAGGAAGCCATGATCAACAAGATTTCGGCTTACCTCGGCATCACGCCTCAGCAAACCCAGACACTGAACCAGGTGGTAGACCAGGCGTCCCACGTACCGCACGATGCCAGCGACCCGGCCAAGCAGGGCTTCTTCGGCGGCATCACCGACAAGCTGGAAAGCGCCGGCATCCCGAAAGGCGCACTGATGGCCGGCCTGCTGGGCGTAGTGGCCCCGATGGTATTGTCGAAGGTGATGAGCGGCGGCCGTAGCCAGAGCAGCGGCGGTGGTCTGCTGGGCGGCGCGATGGGCGGCGGCACCCTGGGCGGCCTGATGGGCGGCGCCATGGGCGGCAGCTCGATGGGCGGCTTGCTGGGCGGTCTGCTCGGTGGCGGCCTGCTGAGCGGCGTGCTGGGCGGTGGAAACTCGTCGGCCGGAGCGCAGGGCTCTTATGGCAGCGTGCCGCAGCAGGGCTCGCACGTGGGCAGCGGAGGCCTCGGCTCGCTGATGTCGATTCTGGGCGGCCTGGGTGGCCAGCCCGGCTCGCAGCCCCGCAGCGCCGGCGGTGGCGGCCTGGGTGGCCTGATGAGCGGCGGCATGGGCGGCTTGCTCGGCGGCCTGCTCGGCGGTGGCCGGTAGTATGCCCGCTTCCTTCTCAGTATAAAAAAGCCGGCTGCCTCATTGAGGTAGCCGGCTTTTTCGTGTTCCATTTATCCAGAATGGCGACGCCCGGTCGCTACACCGTGGGCGTGCCTGCAGAGTTGAGGCCGTCGAAGCGGCTGCCGGGCGCCAGCTGCACCACGGTATTGCCGGTGCTGGCAAAGTGGCCGCCGGCCTGCTCTACTACTTCCACAAGGCGGTAGTTGAGCTCTTCCTTCACCTGCAGGTACTCGTCGTAGTTGGTAGTTTCCACGAAGTACTGCACGGTCACTTCCTTAGCGGCCGGCGTCAGGGCCGAAAACTGCATCTGCACGTCCTTGGTGACCAGCGCATTTTCGGCAATGAGGCGCTTGCCTTCTTCCACAATGCGGTGCAGCTGCTGGCTGGAGGTGGTGTGGCTCAGGGCCAGCGTGAAGCTCACGCGCCGCGCTGTGCGCAGCGAAAGGTTGTCCAGCGGTTTGTCGATCATGGACTTGTTGGGCACCGTGACGTAGCTTTTCTCGGCCGTGCGCAGGCGCGTGCTGCGGAACCCCACCTTCTCTACCGTGCCCGACACGGCCCCTACTTCCACCAGGTCGCCGACGGCAAAGGGCCGGTCGAGGAAGATGGTGAACGAGGCAATCAGGTTCTCGAGGCTTTCCTTGGCGGCAAAAGCCACGGCTAGGCCCCCGATGCCGAGGCCACCAATGAGGGCCGTAACGTCAACCCCAAACACGCGGCCCAGAATGCCCAAAAAGGCCAGCACAATGATGAGTACCTTCATCAGGTCTTTGGCAAACGGCACCAGCTCGGCCTGCAGGCTGCCGCCGGCACTGGTGCGGCGCCGAAACACCAGCACGGCAAAATCGACGAGGCGCAGGGCAATCCAGGCCACGCCCCAGATGATGCCGATCTGGTAAAGCCGGAACAGCGCCACTTTCGGCCAAGGTTCGTTGCGGGTCAGCTCCGAGCTGCGTACCGGGTAATCAAGCACCTGAAACGCCAAGTAAATCGTCACGAAAAACACCACGATGGACAACGGCCGGATCAGTAGCGCCTGAAATTGTTCCTCACTAACTCCCTCGGTTTTCCGACGGATAAACCGGAATACCACCCGCGACACTAGCCGTGAAAGCAGCGTTTTGAACGCGTAGCCGAACAGCAAAATGCCTAAGCACCAGAGGTAGGCGGCTACGTTGTTGCCCAGAAAGCGGTAATGTAGGATTTCGGTAAGGGTCATTCTATCTGTAGGGCTTAGGAAATAGGGCCTAGGCAATAGGGCTTGGTGATATTGGGCCGTCTATTGCCTAACCACCAAGCCCTATTGCCGACGCTCTAACAACTATACCAGCTGGCGCAGGGCCATTTCAAACGATTTCTGAGCCACGCCGGTGCGCGAATCGCCCTGCAAGCGGGTGCGCTCCAGGGCCCGGCGGATGATGCGCGAGGTGTCGCCGAAGATGGCCTGGTCGGTGATTTCGGCGTTGGTTTCCATCAGGTAGGCAAACACGCGGGCCATGCCGCAGTTGGCCACGAAGTCGGGAATGACGGACGTGTGCTGGTCGGCAAACTCGCCGGTGGGGCCGAAGAAGATTTCGGGGTCCTGGAACGGCACGTTGGCGCCGCACGAAATCACCTCCAGGCCGCCCGCAATCAGCTGCTCCACTTGCTGGCGCGTGACGAGGCGCGAGGCCGCCGCCGGAATGAAGATTTCGGCCCCGCTGCTCCAGATGCGCTGGTTTACCTCCTCAAACGACAGCAGATCCGGCGCCGTGAGGGCGTTGCCTTCGCGCTGCAGAAACAGCGTCCGAATTTCTTCCAGCGAGAAGCCCTCTTCCTTGATCAGGCCGCCGGCCCGGTCGATGATGCCGGTGATGCGGGCGCCCTGGCTGGCCAGGTAGTAGGCTGCCGCGGCGCCCACGTTGCCCCAGCCCTGCACGATGGCGCGCTTGCCGGCCACGCTCCGCTCGCCCCACAGCTCGTAGTAGTGGCGCACGGCCTCGGCCACGCCATAGCCCGTAATCAGGTCGGCCACGGTGTATTTGCGGCTCAGGTCGGGCGTGAAGGCGGCGTCTTCCAGCACCTTCACCACGCCCTGGCGCAGCTGGCCTAGCTTCTGAATCTTCTGGGGCTCGGTGGCGCGGTAGTGGCCGTTCACGATGCCTTCCTGCGGATGCCAGAGGCCGTAGTCTTCCGTAATCGGAATCACGTCGTGGATTTCGTCCACGTTCAGGTCGCCACCGGTGCCGTAGTAGTTTTTGAGCAGCGGAATGACGGCCCGGTACCAGCGCTCCAGCACGCCGCGCTTGCGCGGGTCCTGCGGGTCGAAGTTAATGCCCGACTTGGCGCCCCCGATGGCGGGGCCCGACACCGTAAACTTTACTTCCATGGTCTTGGCCAAGCTTTCCACCTCGCGCTTGTCGAGGCCCTTGCGCATGCGGGTGCCGCCGCCGGCCGCACCACCACGCAACGAGTTAATTACCACCCAGCCTTCGGCTTCCGTTTCGGCGTCTTTCCATTCAAATACAATTTCCGGGCGCTTATTCTCGAATTTAGCCAGCAGGTCTTTCATGGATGGGAGGAAAAAGGGTGGGGGAGGGAAGGCAATAATTTTGTTGGTCAAAGGTAAGCAGCCCCCCGTAAGAATTGGGGTCTTTGCTGCGTTAGGGCAGCAAATAGCGTTGCCTGCCTGCCCTGTATAGCCTCTGTTTTTCTGGTTCGATTTCTGTTACCGGAACTCTTTGAGGCGTAAATATCGTAGTAGGCATATTCCTGACGACAACGTCCTCCACCTCGCCACCGTAGTACTTTCTTATGAAACCTTTGCTGTCACGCGTAGAATCCAAAAAAGTAGACAAGGCTGCCGCCATGCTCAAAGTGCTGGCGCACCCGAAGCGTTTGGCCATTGTTGATTTGCTGGGCAAAGAGGATAAGATGACCGTAACGGAAATCTACCGCTCGCTCGATTTGCCACAGGCTATTGCTTCTCAGCATCTTATCACCCTCAAAGACCGCGGCATTCTGTCGTCGTTCAAGGTGGGTACCAAAATCTATTACTCGCTGTCCATTCCCAAGTTGCTCGACGTTATCGACTCGCTGGAAGAATGCTGCGACACGATGTAGGCGCTGCCTACTCGTTCTTCCTAATCGAAAAAGACCGCCATCAGACGGTCTTTTTTCGTTACTAGGCATGTAGGCTTAGACTACTGTAACTGTTACTGACTCTCTGCTGTCGCCCGCCACCGATAGGTAGCGGCGGCCGCAGTCTAGTATATAGACTAAGACTCCATCAGCTGGCCTGCTCGCCAACTGATGGAGGTCGATTCAGAAATTCGTCTGTAAGCTAAGGTGCGGTAACAGAAAAGGCCTTCTTCCGCTGGAAAAAGGCCTTTGCGCTTGTGAGCTACTTATATAATTCCCGATTAGGCGACTAGGCTACCGTTGGCTGATGTTCCAAATCAAACAGATCGGTTAGCACGTCAATCAGCTGGTCGGCCTCGCCACGCTTGCAGGCGGCTTTGAGCTGGATGACGGGCTGCTTGAGGATCTTCTGCATCAGCGACTTCGTGACTTCGTCCATGCGGCGGGCTTCCTCGGGGCTCATCTTCTTCTGGAAGCGGTCCATTTCCTCCTGCCGGATCTGCTCCAGCGCGTTCTTGAGCTTCTGGATGGTGGGCGAAACCATCATTTCCTTGCTCCAGTCGTTGAGGCCGGCAATGCTTTCGGCAATGATAGCGCGCACATGCGGCACGGCGGCCAGGCGGCGCTCCAGCGCGGCCGAGGCCTTGCTCTGGATGGCGTCGATGTTGTAGACGAGTACGCCCGGCACGGTTTCCACCTCGGCCTCAATGCTGCGCGGCACCGACAGGTCGATGAAAAACTTGTAGCTGAGCACGTCAAGGTGCTGCACCATCTCGCGGGTAAAGAAGGGCGTGGCGGCCGCAATCGACGACACGATGACGTCGGCTTCCTTCATGCCCTGCACCAAGTTCTCGAAGTCCAGCACCTTCAGGCCGCACTCTTCGGCCAGCGTTTCGGCCTTGGAGCGGGTGCGGTTGCAGATGGTCACGTCCTGAAACTGCTTGCTGTCGCCGAAATGGCGGCACACGTCCGCCCCGATTTCACCCAGACCCACCACCAGCACGCGCGGGTTGGCTACGTCGGCGGTCAGTTCCTCTACCAGCTCCAGAGCGGCGTAGGAGGTGGAAGCGGCACCGTCGCGGAAGCTGGTTTCCTGCTGTACGCGCTTGTTGGTGAAAAATACGGTGTGCAGCAGCCGGTGCAGAAACGGGCCGGCGGCGTCTTCGTCGGCAGCCCACTGGTAGGCCTGCTTCACCTGGTTGCTGATCTGCAGGTCACCAACTACTTGGGCGTCAAGCCCCATGGCTACCTCAAACAGGTGCTGCACGGCAGCATCGGCCTCGGTGAGTAGGTCGAAGTAAGGCTCGTAGCTGCTGGCGTCGGCCAAACCCTTAAGCTTGCCCAGGGCGGCAATGATAGCGGTGCTGTAGTCGAGGTCGGCGGAGTAGTACACTTCCGTCCGGTTGCAGGTGCTCAGCACCAGCAGGTCGGTGAGGCCCAACTCGTGGTGCAGCGTGTGCAGAAAGCGGCGGCAGGCGGCTTCGTCCAGTGCAATAAGCTCCCGAATTTGCAGGGGGGCTTTTTTGAACGAAAGACTGACTGCCTTGAAAGGATGGGACATAGCGGGTGGCTACTGCAATTGCAGAAGGCAAAATTACGGCACAATTTGGTACCGTGAAAACAGCCAGCAACCTATCCTGGTTCGAGAAAGGTTGAAATTGCGTTTTAGGGCTTTAAAGCGTCTTTTTGAATCGATAAACTGACAAAAATCAACTGATAAGCGGCCCGGTGGGTGGCCTTTGGCGTAACGGCAGCGCCCGGCGGCGCGTTGTACCTTCGTTCCGCCCGGCGGGCTTCGGGGCAAACCGGGGCCGGCGTCGCGCCCGGCGGCCCGTTGCTGCCGGACTTTCACCCGCGTTTCCTTCGTGCTTTGATAGCCATCTACGACCAAAAATCCCGTATCAAGCTGCTGATTGTAGCCGTGGCGCTGCTCATTGCGGCCGCTACCGTTATCTACACCAACATTCTGGTACAGCGCGTGTCGGAGCGGGAGCAGCAGCAGATTGCGCTCTACGCTAAGGCCCAGCGCTTCATCATCAACTCCGAGGTCGACTCGAACACCAACTTTGTGTTCGAGGAAATCATCAACGCCAACACCACCATTCCCATCATCCTCACCGATGACGAGGGCAACATCGTGGATGCCAAAAACGTGACCGTGCCCAAAGGCAAGTCGGAGAAGGCGGCCATTGCGTACCTGCGGCGCGAAATTGCGGTGATGGAGCAGCAGCACCGCCCCATTATTATTGAGCTGGGCGCCGGGCTGCGCAACCGCATTTACTATAAGGATTCGGTGTTGCTGGCGCAGCTGCGCACGTATCCGCTGGTGCAATTGGCCGTGATTGCCTGCCTGGGCGTCATTGCCTACTTCGCGTTCAGCTACTCGCGCCGTTCCGAGCAGAACCGCGTGTGGGTGGGCCTGGCCAAGGAAACCGCGCACCAGCTGGGCACGCCCCTGAGCAGCCTGATGGCCTGGCAGAGCTACCTGAGCGAGAGTGAGCGGTTCAAGGACGAGCCCATTGTGGAGGAGCTGAGCAAGGATATCCGGCGGCTGCAGATCATCACGGAGCGGTTCAGCAACATCGGCTCGGTACCGGTGCTCAAGCCCGAAAACATCCTGCGCACCACCCAGAACGCCATTTCCTACCTGCAAAGCCGGGTGTCGAAGAAGGTGACGTTTGAAATCAAGACCGACCTGCCCACCGACACGCCGGCGCTGGTGAACGTGCCGCTGTTCGACTGGGTGATTGAGAACATCTGCAAAAACGCCGTGGATGCCATGGACGGCCGCGGCAGCATCACGCTGCACCTGCGCCGCCCCGTCCGCGACAAAACCGGCATTGCCATCGACATCACCGACACCGGCAAAGGCATCCCGAAGAGCAAGATCGACAACGTGTTTCTGCCCGGCTATACCACCAAAAAGCGCGGCTGGGGCCTGGGGCTGGCCCTGGCCAAGCGCATCATCGAGAACTACCACCAGGGCCGCCTTTTCGTGAAATGGAGCGAAGTGGGCCGCGGCACCACTTTCCGGGTGGTGCTGAAGGGGTAGGCAGCGGTGCCTAGCGCGCAGCCGGCGCGGCCGTGGTAGCGGTAGGCTGCGGAGTGAGTGGGTCTTTGCCAGCTTTGCCTCGGTTCGTTAGCTCCACGTAGCTATTGCCGCTTATGGGCTGGCCGTTGTGGGTGCCTTCCACGCTGCACATGCCTTCCCAGTAGCGCATCTTGATACCGGCAAACAGCTTGAGGGTCAGCTCCTGGTCGGGCACGAGGGGCGTGATGGTGAGGTCGTATTGCTGACTAGGAATGCGTAGGCGCCACTTGCTAGGATAGCGTAGCTTGGAGTGCGGGCTGGTCCAGTATTCGAGCACATCAAGCTGGAAGTCTTTGGCTTCAAGGTCTACGGCCTGGCCTGCCTGGCTGCCATTATATGTGCCGCCGCTTACTACCCGGCTGGAGTTGCGGTCGAACAATTGGTAGGTCATGATTTCGTGGTGCGTAAAGCCTCCTAAACCCTTCATGTCCTTGTCAGGCTCATCGAGTTGCAGCGAAAACCAGTCCCAACCAATGCCTTTGTTGGTGACGGAGTTACAGTTCCACTGCCGGTCATACCACAAGTGGCCGGTCACTTCGTGCACTTTGCCGTCTACTTCAATCGTGCCAGTAGTGCTCAGGCGCGGGTAGCTGTAGTAGCCGGCCTTGGCCACGTCGCCGTAGTTTTCGTAGCCCGTGCCGCTGTGCAGCAGCACAGGTTTGTGAAGTGCAGTAACCAGATTGATAGCGTGGCCGCGGTGGCTGGCCATACGGGCTTGCAACTTATAGCGGCCTTCTTCCTGGCCAACCAATGTCCATTGCTGGTCTTTTTTCTCCATGCTCAGATTGAGCGGCAGCGCCGAATCGAGCAGCTTGGGTAGGCGCTCCACTTTGTAGTCGTAGCGGAACTGCTTGGTTTGCGGGTCGGTGATGGCGAAGTTCACCATCTGCCAGTCCTTCTTGCCGGTGATGTTGAAGTGGAAGAACACGTACTCCACGCCGAACTGCTCGCCGGTTTTCACGTCGCGCAGGTGGCCCGTGAAGTACCACCACTCCAGCGAGTTCTGCTTGTGCACGGCTTCTTCCTGCGGCAGCTGGGCCCGCTCCGTGAATACGTCGTACTTATTGGTGGGCTTCAGGGCGCAGCCCGAGGTGGCAAAAACCAGAAATAAGGTGGCAAGCAGCAAATTCTTCATACCCCGGAATAAGGATTTTGGGGGCGGAAAGGTTTGGGGCTAGCGCCGAAAAGCGTTGCGCAGCCGGTTCCACAGCGCCTGCGGGTGCCAGGGTTTGAGTTGACGGGTAGCATAGCCATCCACCACAACGATACCACTCAGCATGTAGTCGTCGGTCTTCATACCCACTGACACGTTTCGGTGGCGAAGCTGCTGTAGGCTCACTGCCTGCGTTTCGTAGCCAATAGAATGAAAGCTGACCACGGCTGTTGTGTCTTGCTGGTAAGTGAGCGGAACCGCAAGCTCAAAAGAGCCATCGAAGTTTGTGGAAACACCAACAGTCGTGCCCCGAAGCAGCACCGTAACACCGGGTAACCTGGCGCCCGTGGCCTGGTCGATGACTCTGCCCCGTACAGTGTTCTGCTTGGCCAATGCCTCTGCTGCGGCAAACAGCGGCTGCTGGTGGCCCGTCTTTTGGTGGCCTGGCATGGGCGTGTTGCCTTGCATAGCCGCTTTCTGCTGCCCAACGCTTTGCTCCGCCGCCAGTTCCCGCAAGCCCAGCACGGCCGCCGCTGCGGCCAGCCAGGTGCGCCATCGTGGTGCTGGCTCAGCCAGGGGCCATAGCACGCGCTGCAACTGGTCTTCGCGGAAACGGCCGCAGGGGGCGGCGGTGCGGTGCAGCAGCGCCACTACCTCGGCGTCGCTGAGGGTAGTGAAGTCGATGACGACTTTGGCGCAGGCAGCGCAGTGGCGGCCCTGGGCGGCGGGCGTCATGGCGGCCCAGCTTTCGGAGCAGGGCTGCGGAACGGAGAGGCGAAGCGGCTGTGGCATGGCGGGTAGCAGAAAGGTTGTCCCTCTGATGCTGCCCGCAGCCCGATTCCACAGCCGTGTTCAAATTTTTTTGTCTGGATAGCTGTGTGTATGCCGCGGACTTCAGTCCGTAGCCCGAATATGGTGCGCCAGCCGGCTCGTCTGGGTGGCGCGGGCGGGCCGGTGCAGTCGGGCTACGGACTTCAGTCCGTGCCACACACAAACAGCGGGCTACTTCAGTGGGGGCTTCTGGGGTGGGTCGTGCTGGGCAATCCGGCCCATGATCTGGCCGCGGCCTTCTATCGACTTCAGGCGCACCGTGAGCGGCGCGGGGGCCGGCGACACGGCCACGGCTATCTGCTGCGCCACGAACACAAACGGGCTGCCCTGCACGCGCAGCTGCACGCTGCCGTTCTGCACGGCGGCCCACTTCTGCAGCATCACGAAGCTGAAATTGCCCTGCTCATCGGTGGTAGCGCCGTAAGGCGTGTCGCCGATGAAGATTTCGGCGCCGGGCACGCCCAGGCCGGTGGAGTCGTCGAGGACGCGGCCGCGCACGGTCACCTGGCCGGTGGGGGCGTCGGCGAGGGCGTCGGTCTGGGAGGTGGGGGCGGGGCCGGCTGTGGTGGTTTGGGCCGTGGTCTGGCAGGAGCTGACCAGGGGCTTGAAGCTGAGCAGCGCCAATGACGTGAGCACCCAGCGGCGCCAGCGCGGGGCGGGCGGGGCCAGCACGGCGGCAGGCGGCGCAAACTGTCCGACCCGGAAGAAGCCGCAGACGCTGCCCGCCGCCGGCCGGGCCAGCCAGGCCGTCACTTCGGCCTCGGTCATGCGCGAGAAATCCACGACTTCGTGCTGGCAGCTGCCGCAGTGGCGGCCGTCGGCGGTGGGCATCATGTCGGCCCAAGCTTTAGGGCAGGGACTCGGAACGGAGAAGGCCATAGCGGAAGGGAAAGGAGGAGGAAAGTAGCAGCAGGCAAGGTAATTAGGCAGTGCCCCGGCCGCCGCCGGGGAAAGCTACCGAAAAATCAGGCCAGAGTCATCTGCTGGGGTTGTGAGGCAGCAATACGCAGCCTAGCCGCATTATTCTGTATCTTTTGCCCCTCTTACCTCGCTCCACTGCTTTGTCTAATACACTACCTCCCTCCCGTTTTGGCGGCCTGTTCCGCCGAAAAAGCCTCACTGATATCCTGCACAACCCGCCTGCCGACGCCGAAGGCCACGGCGGGGGCGGGGGCCTGGCGCGCCACCTCACCGTCCGCGACCTGACGGCGCTGGGCATTGCGGCCGTCATCGGAGCCGGTATTTTCAGCACCATCGGCAACGCCTCGCACGACGGCGGCCCGGCTGTGTCGCTGCTGTTTGTGTTCACCGCCATTGCCTGCGCGTTTTCGGCGCTGTGCTACGCGCAGTTCGCCGCCACCATCCCGGTCAGCGGCTCGGCCTACACCTATGCCTACGCCTCGTTTGGCGAGCTGGTGGCCTGGATTATCGGTTGGGCGCTAATTATGGAATATGCCGTCGGTAACATCGTGGTGGCTATTTCGTGGTCGGACTACTTCACCGGGCTGCTCTCGGGCGTAGGTTGGGACATGCCCGTATGGCTCACGATGGGCATGCAAAGCGCCCACAAGCACTACAGCGAAGTACTGGCCCTGATGCAGGCCGGCCAGCCGCTCTCGGCCGCCACCGCCACCCAGCTGGAAGGCTACAACGCCTGGAACTCGGCCCCCACGCTCTTCGGTGACCTGAAGCTGGTGATTGACCTGCCGGCCGGCCTGATCACGCTGCTCATCACGGCCGTGGTGTACATCGGCATCAAGGAATCCAAGAACGCCTCCAATCTGCTGGTGCTGCTCAAGCTGCTGGTGGTGGCCACGGTTATTGCCGTGGGTGTGTTCTACGTGAACCCCGACAACTGGACCCCCTTCGCGCCCAACGGCGTGGGCGGCGTGCTCAAAGGCGTGTCGGCGGTGTTCTTCGCCTACATCGGCTTCGACGCCATTTCGACGACGGCCGAGGAGTGCAAAAACCCCCAGCGCGACCTGCCCCGGGCCATGATTTATGCCCTCATCATCTGCACCGTGCTCTACGTGGTGATTACGCTGGTGCTCACCGGCATGGTGAGCTACACCGAGTTGGGCGTGGGCGACCCGCTGGCGTTCGTGTTCCAGAAAGTGGGCCTCAACTGGCTGGCGGGCGTGGTGGCCGTATCGGCCATCTTCGCCATGGCCTCGGTGCTGCTGGTGTTCCAGATCGGGCAGCCCCGCATCTGGATGACTATGAGCCGCGACGGGCTGCTGCCACCGGTGTTTGCCCGCGTGCACCCGCGCTTCCACACGCCGTCGTTCAGCACCATCGTCACGGGCTTTTTCGTGGGCGTGCCGGCGCTGCTGCTCAACATGGACCTGGTGATTGACCTGACCAGCATCGGGACGCTGTTTGCCTTCGCGCTGGTGTGCGGCGGCATCCTCGTCATCGACCCGCACGGCCAGAGTGACGCCCGTTTCAAGGTGCCCTACATCAACGGCCAGTTTCTGGTGCCGATCATCATGCTGATCGGGCTGGGCTTGCTGTTTTCCTACAACCAGGTTGGCCTCGCGGCCTTCGGCAGCGCCGTGCGCGGCGACGGCGGCTACGAGGAGTTCCGCCACTACATCCCGATGCTGGTGTTCATCGTGTTCTGCATCGGACTGGCGTGGCTGTCGTTCCGCAAGAAGCTGAGCTTGCTGCCCACCCTGGGCCTCCTCACCAACCTCTACCTGATGACCCAGCTCGGCATCAACAACTGGCTGCTGTTCTTCGGCTGGCTGATTATCGGGCTGTTCCTGTACTTCAACTACGGCTACAAGCACAGCAAGCTGGGGCTGAAAAAGGCCGCGTAGTAGCGGTAGTTCTACAGTTCGGCCACCCTTTTTACAAACCCGCCCGCTGCTGCAGTAGGCGGGTTTGTTGTGTCAGGAAACCGAAGCTGTCGGCTTGCCTTCATTGATTTTTATGGTGCTTTATGCCTGCTGATTCCCTCCTTGCTGCCCGCCTGGAAGCCGCCCGCCAGGAGCTGCTGGATTTGGGGCTGCGCAACCCGCTGCTCAACTTCCGGTCCTCGAAGGTGCGCGGGGTGGCAGTGGTGGGCGAAGACGCGGCGGCGGTGTACGAGCTGCTGGTGCGCCGGCTGCGGGTGCTGCAGTTTGCGCCTCTGCCCGAAGCCCCGGCCGCGCCCCGCCTCGGCTGGAAAGGCGACCCCGCCCGCGCCGCCCGCCGGGCTGAAGCCCTGGGGTTGCCGCTCCCGGAGCCGGTTCCGGCCGCGCCCCCGCTACCGCCGGTGGTAGACCCGCTCGACAGCCGCCTGCAAACCGCCGAAACCGCCGACCAGCTGGAAAGCCGGCTGCTGAACACCTACTACACGGCCCGCACCAGCCTCGAAGAAACCGGCGCCAACATCCTGTACCTGGCGCTGGGCTGCCTCACCTGGTACGAAACCCCCACCAGCCCCGAGCCGCGGCAGGCGCCGCTGCTGCTGCTGCCGGTGGTGCTGGAGCGCGGCACCGTGGCCGAGCGGTTTCGGCTGTTGTATTCCGGCGCCGAGCCCGAAGGCAACCTCAGCCTGCAGGCCCGCCTGAAAGCCGATTTCGGCGTGCACCTGCCGCTGCCCGACCTCGACGAGCAGCCCTGGCCCGATTACGTGGCCGCCGTGCAGACCGCCGTAGCGGGCCTGCCGCGCTGGGCAGTGGCCCCCAACAGCATCACGCTGGGCTTCTTTTCCTTCAGCAAGCTGATGCTCTACCGCGACCTGGACCCGGCCGCCTGGCCCGCCGAAAGCCCGCTGCTCCGGCACGCCGCCCTGCAGGCGCTGCTCGGCCCCGAAACCGGCTTTCAGGACCAGCCGCCCACCTTCAGTGAAACCGATTTTCTCGACGACGCCCGCCCTGCCGCCGAGCTGCACCAGGTGTTGGATGCCGACAGCTCGCAGCTGCTGGCTTTGCTGGCCGTGCACGAAGGCCGCAACCTCGTCATTCAGGGTCCGCCCGGCACCGGCAAGTCGCAGACCATTGCCAACCTGCTGGCCGAGGCCATTGGCGCCGGCAAGAAAGTGCTGTTCGTGGCCGAGAAAATGGCGGCGCTGGAAGTGGTGAAACGCCGCCTGGATGCGCTGGGGCTGGGCGTGGCCTGCCTGGAGCTGCACAGCCATAAAACCAACAAAAAGGCGGTGTTGGAAGAGCTGAAAGGCACGCTGCAGCTGGGCCGCCCGGCCGCCGCTCCCGCGCTGGAAGACCAGCTGGCGAACCTGCCGCGCTACCGTGCCACTCTCAACGAGTACGCGCAGGCCGTGAATTCGCCCATTGCCGGCAGCCGCCGCACCGCCCAGCAGGTGGCCGGCGAGCTGCTGCTCCTGCAGGAGCAAACCGAAGGAGTGGAGCTGCCCCGCGTGCCTTTCCCAGATATGGCCTCCTGGACCGATGCCGACGCCGCCCACGCCGAAATCCTGGCCGCCCGGCTGCAGGCCACTCTCCGGAAAACCGGCGTGCCGCAGCGCCTGCCGTTCTGGGGCAGCGAGCTGACGGTGCTGCTGCCGGCCGAGCTCCATGCGCTGGCGGCGCTGCTGCCCGCGGCCCACGCGGCAGTAACCAGTCTGCAGGCCGCCGCTCAGCAGCTGGCCGGGCGCCTGGGCTTGCCCGCACCCGCCGACCGCGCCGCCGCCGAACAGCTGCTGCCGGCGGCCCGCCACGCCCTGCTGGCCCCGCCGCTGGCCGGTACCGCCGTAGCCGATGCCGCCTGGACGCAGCAGCCAGCACACCTGACCGAGGTATTTCAGGCAGGCACCCGTTACCAAACCCTGCGCCAGCAGTACGCCGCGTACCTGCTGCCCGAAGCCTGGGAGCAGGATCTGCAGGCCGAGCGCGCCGCTGTGCTTACCTATGGCGAAAAGTGGTGGCGGTTCTTGAGTGGCGACTACCGCCGGGCCCGCCGCCGGCTGCAACAGCTGTGGCGCGGCCCCCTGCCCAAAGCCGCCACCGATATGCTGGCCGGCGCAGACGCCGTGCAGGACGCTGCGCGTTACGCCCAAGTAGTGGGCGCCGCCGCGGCATTGGGCCGGCAGTTGTTTGGGGCCGCCTGGCGGGGGCTAGACTCCGGCTGGCCGCTGCTGATGCAGGCTCAGGAATACCTCACGCGCACCCACCAGCGCATCGGGCGGGGCGAGCTGCCGCCGGAGCTGCTGGCGTATCTGGCCGGCGCTGGCGGCGGAGCGGCAGGAACCGGTTTGGAGGCGGGTTTGCCGGCGCTGGTGGCGGCGCTGGAGGACGCGCTAACCCGGCACCGCACCGCCGTGCAGGTCGTAGCCGAGGCGCTGCAGCTCAACGAGGCCCGGCGGTTCGGGCCCGACGGCCGGCTACAGTTTCAGGCTTTCGGGCAGCAGCAGACCACGCTGGCCGCCTGGGCTGCCGAGCTGCCGGCCCTGCGCCTCACCATCGAATGGAACAACGTGGCGGCCACCGTGCAGGCCGAAAACCTGCCGGAGCTGCTGCTGCTGGCCGAGCGCTGGGAGTTGGCGGCGCAGCACCTGGCGGCCGCCGTACACCAAACGTGGCTGGAGTTTCTGCAGCGCCACGCCTACGCCCGGCACCCGGCTTTGCGGCAGTTCGAGCAGGCCAGCCACGAAGAAGCCACCGCCCGCTTCCGCCTCGCCGACGAGGCCGCGCTGCACCTCAACCGGGTGCGGGCGCTGCGCCAGCACCACGCCCGCCTGCCCAACCTGCAGGCCGCCGGCCAGATGCTGCTGCTGCGCCACGAATTCGCCAAGAAAACGCGCCACCTGCCCCTGCGCCGCCTGATGCAGCAGGCTGGCCAGGCGGTGCAGGCCATCAAGCCGGTATTTATGATGTCGCCGCTGTCAGTGGCCAGCTACCTGCCGCCGGGCGCGCTGATGTTTGATCTGGTGGTGTTCGATGAGGCCAGCCAGGTGAAGCCCGTGGAGGCGCTGGGCGCCATTGCCCGCGGCCGCCAGCTGGTGGTGGTCGGCGACTCGCGGCAGCTGCCGCCCACCTCGTTCTTCGACTCCCTGACCGGCGACGACACCGACCTGCCGGCCGACAACGTGACGGCCGACATCCCCAGCATCCTGGAGCTGTGCCGCGCCCGCCAGATGCCCGAACTGATGCTGCGCTGGCACTACCGCAGCCAGCACGAGTCGCTGATTGCGCCTTCCAACCAGCTGTTCTACGACAACAAACTGGTGGTTTTTCCGAGCCCCGGCGGCCCGGGCGACCTGGGGCTGGTCTACCATCATCTGCCGCACACGCACTACGAGCGCGGCACCACGCGCACCAACCCGCTGGAGGCGCAGGCTGTGGCGGCGGCCGTGCTGCACCACGCCCGCACCGCACCCGGCCGCACGCTGGGCGTGGTGGCGTTCAGCATGGCCCAGCGGCAGGCCATCGAGCTGGCCGTGGAAGCCAGCCGCCGCCAGCACCCCGAAACGGAGCCGTTCTTCAGCCAGCACCCGCATGAGCCGTTTTTCATCAAAAACCTGGAAAACGTGCAGGGCGACGAGCGCGACGTGGTGCTTATCAGCCTCGGCTACGGCCGCACGGCGGCAGGGCAGCTTACCATGAACTTTGGCCCGCTGAACGGCGACGGCGGCGAGCGGCGCCTCAACGTGCTCATCAGCCGTGCCCGGCAGCGCTGCGAGGTATTCACCAATCTCACCGCCGACGACCTCGACCTAGACCGCACGCCAGCCAAAGGCGTGGCGGCCCTGAAAGCCTTCCTGACTTTCGCGCAGTACGGCCCGGCCGGGCGCCCGCCGATGCTGTCCACCGATGCGCCGTTTGAAACCGTAGTGGCCCGCGCCCTTGCGGCACGGGGCTACGCGGTGCAGCCGCAGGTGGGCAGCCAGGGCTTCTACCTCGATCTGGCCGTAGTCGACCCAGCCCAGCCCGGCCGCTACCTGCTGGGCATCAGCTGCGACGGAACCATGTACCACCACGCCCGCTCGGCCCGCGACCGAAACCGGCTGCGCCCGCAGGTGCTGGAAGCCATGGGCTGGCACCTGCACCACATCTGGAGCACCGACTGGCTGCGCGACCCGGCCGCCGCCACCGAGCGGGCCGTGCAGGCTATTGAAGCGGCCCGTCGGCCGGCCCCGGCAGCGGAAGATGCGGCAGATACAACCATTGCGGACTTGGTAGCCGTTGTGCGCGAGGAACCTGCAGCCGCACCGGCTGCCGTGGCGGTGCCCTACCAGGTGGCGCAGCTGCCGGCCGCCGTGGCGCACCGGGCGCTGCACCAGCACGGCCTGAGCCAGCTGGCCTTATGGCTGACCCAGGTGGTGCGCATCGAAAGCCCGGTGCACATCGAGGAAGCCACCCGACGGCTGGCGCAGGCCAGCGGCGCCACGCAGGTGGGGGCCCGCATCCGCAAAGCCGGCGAAGCAGCCGCGCTGCTGGCCGCCAACCTGCGCCACCTGCGCCGCCACGGTGACTTCCTCTGGGAAAACACCATGCAGCAGCCCCCGCTCCGCGACCGAAGCCACCTACCCGCCAACTCGCGCCGGCTGGCCCTGGTGGCTTCCGAAGAACTGGCCCTGGCCCTGCGCACCGTGGTAACGCAAAGCTTCGGGCTGCCGCGGGAAGCTGTGTTCCTGCCGGCCGTGCGCCTGCTCGGCTTCGCCCGCCTCAGCGACGAAATGCGCCAGCAGCTGGAGCCCTTGCTGGCCGGCCTGCTGGAGCGGGGCGAGCTGGTGGAAGTGAATGGGGTCGTGAAACCAGCTGTGTAGCACGGACTTTAGTCCGTAGCTGCCCGGCTCTGCACTATCTTAACCAACGATGCGGGCTACGGACTGAAGTCCGTGCCACAGGTCAGCAAACCGAACGATGCTTCCACCTCCCGAAACCATCCTGCTCACGCTGCGTCTGGCGGGCTCCGTGCCGGCGCGGGCGGGCCGCGAACTGCACGCCCAGCGCGTTGCCGCCCAAGAAACTGCGCGTGGCGCCGCCACCGAAGCCGACGCCCAGGCGGCCCACCGCCGGGCCGAGAAGGTGTTTTTTGCGGGGTTTGATGCGCTGCTGGATGCCCGCACCGTGGGGCCCGACTATCTGGCCCGGGAGAAGGTAGCAGAGACCGTGGCCGGCGAGCTGCTGATGCTGGAGGAGCAGGGGTTGCGGGTGCCGTGCTTCGTGGTGCTGCCCAACCACCTGCACGCCGTGCTGCAGCTGCCGGCCGGCGCGGGCCTCTCGCTCTACAAAGCTGTGGAGCTTTTGCACCAGCGCACCGCCGCTCAGGCCCGCCGCCTGCTGCGCGGTCAGCTCCCGCCCGAAGCTGACTTCTGGCAAACAGGCTTCCACGAGCTGCCCATACTGGATACCGCCGAGCTGAACCGCGTGCAAGCGTATCTGTTGGCTCATCCGCAGCGCCTGCGCCTGCCCGAGCAGTTTCACAGCTGGCCCTATCTGCCGGAGTAGCCCAATCTGTGGCACGGACTTCAGTCCGTAGCCCGCCGGCACCGGCTACTTTGCGCAACCATTCCGGGCAACGTGTTCGGGCTACGGACTGAAGTCCGTGCCACAGGGGGGCAAGGCCGAAGTGCGGGCGGCTGCGTAGGTAGCGGAAAGTATTTCTGCTGATGCGCTTCTTTCTTCTGCTGCTGTGCCTTACCGCCCGCCTCGCCCAGGCCCAGCGCCCGGACAGCGCCCAAACCAGCCCCGACCGGCTGGTGTACTACACTTTTGCCAACGACGCCTTTTTCCGCTCCGACTACTACTTCACCCAGGGCCAGACGCTCATGCTGGTGCTGCCGGGGCTTAGCTGCTCGCCCGTAAACCGCCTGCTGGGCCCCGTGCCGGCGGGCAGCACCCGCTACCACGGCATCCGGCTGCACTACGACGGCTTCACGCCGCTGCGCATCCAGGACCCGTTCATCCGGGTCGGCGACCGGCCATATGCTTCGTATTGGTACGCCGATTTCCTGCGCATCGCCAACCAGCCAGCACGCAGGTTCCGCCTGACCACGGCGCTCAACCTGGGCTTTATGGGGCCGGCGGCCGGCGCCAAGGGCTTCCAGACCAAGTTGCACGAGTGGCTGGATTCGCCCACGCCCCGCGGCTGGGACTACCAGATCCGCAACGACTTGGTGCTGGGGTACGAGGCCCACGCCGAAAAGCAGCTGCTGGCCGTCGGGCGCGGGGCCGAGCTGATTGGGGCGGCGGATGCTTCCCTGGGCACGCTTTACACCTACGCCGGGGCCGGCGCGCGCCTGCGGGTGGGGCTGCTCAACCCGTATTTCAATAACCTGGGCGTGAGCGGCCCGGCCACCCGCGCCGGTCAGCGCCGGGTGCAGCTCTACGCCGAAGGCCAGCTGGAAGGCCGCCTCATCGGCTACGACGCCACCATGCAGGGCGGCCTGCTCCGCTCCGACAACCCCTACACGCTGCCTGCCAGCGCCATCCGCCGCACCGTGGCGCGCCGCACCGCCACCCTCGGGCTCGGCTACGCCGGCGTGCGCCTGGAAGCCTCCGCCGTCCACATTTCCCCGGAGTTCGATGGTGCCCGCTCCCACAAATGGGTGCAGTTCGGCGTGCGGGTAGGGTTTTGAGGAACTGGAACAGCAAAGCAGAACGTCATTCCGAGTCTGCGAGGAATCTTGCTAGTGTAGTAAAAAATAGCATCACAACGTCAGCACGCGAGATTCCTCGCAGGCTCGGAATGACGTTCTTCATCACCTCATCACCTCATCACCCAAAGCCACCTCACTTCGCCCGGTGAATGATGAAGACGCCGGCCAGGATGATGACCATGCCCAGCAGATGCCAGAGGTTGAAGGCTTCGCCGTCGAGCACGCCCCAGGTGAGGGCCACGATGGGGATGAGGTAGGTGTTGGAGGCCGCAAACAGCGTGGTGCTCTGCTGAATCAGCTTGTTGAAGAGCACCATGGCCACGGCCGTGCTCATGGTGGCCAGCAGGGCAATGTAGCCGAGGGCCGTCCAGGCACCCGGCACGGTGGCCAGCTTGTGCGTGAAATCGGAGAAGCCGAACAGGTACAGCAGCCCCAGCGGCCCGATGCTGAGCAGCGTGAGGCTGGTAACTGCCACCGGCGACGGGCCGTGCAGGTGCTGCTTTATCACGTTCACGCTGATGCCGTAGCCGATGGTGGCGGCCACGATGTAGAGCCCGTACCAGGCGTTGGAGTCGCCGGAGGGGGTGGCCGCGCCGCCGCTGCCGCCCAGCAGCATCAGCACCACCGTGCCTACAAGGCCCAGCGCAATGCCCAGCACCCGCAGGCTGGTGAGCTTCTGCCCAAACAGCACCGCGCCCACCACCAGCGTAAACACGGCCGTCAGGCCATTAAGCACCCCAGCCAGCCCCGAGGCCAGCTTTGTTTCGGCGTAGGCGAAAAGAAAGGCCGGAAAAAATGTGCCCACCACGCCGCTCAGCAGCAGCCACTTGTAGCGGCCGGCATCGACGCGGCGTACGTTGCGGAGCGCAAACGGCAGCAGCAGCAGCGCTGCAATGCTCACCCGCGCCGCCCCCAGCTCCATGGCCGAAAACACCACCAGCCCCTTCTTCATCAAGATAAACGAGGTGCCCCAGATGGTGGCCAGCACCAGCAGCAGCCCCCAGGCCGAAGCTGTAATCCGCGGCGGCGGTGGCGGCGCTACGGGCGGCAGGGTAGGAGCGGTGGCAACGGCCGGGGTAGGAGGGGTGGGCATGGGCGGGAAACTTGATCCGGCAGAACCGGAATAAAGAAAGAACGTCATGCTGAGCTTGCCGAAGCATCTCTACCGCTGGCTAATTTTCTTGATTAGCACTGCGGTAGAGATGCTTCGGCAAGCTCAGCATGACGTTCTGATGATAAAGAACTACCCCACCAAAACCGGCTCGGCGGCAATGATTTCGTTGAGGATGGCGTGTACTTCCTCGATGGAGTCGGTTTCGACGAGGCGCATGCGCCACTGCTTGGCGCCTTCGAGGCCGCGGAAATACTGGGCGTAGTGGCGGCGCATCTCGAAGATGCCCACGCGCTGGCCTTTCCACTCGATGCTTTTCTCGAAGTGCATGCGGCACATGTTCACGCGCTCCTCCACGGTGGGCGGGGCCAGCAGCTCGCCGGTGGCCACAAAGTGCTTCACCTCCCGGAAAATCCAGGGGTAGCCGATGCTGGCGCGCCCGATCATCACGCCATCCACGCCGTAGCGGTTTTTGTACTCCACGGCTTTCTGCGGCGAGTCGATGTCGCCGTTGCCGAAGATGGGGATGTTGATGCGCGGGTTGTTCTTGATGGCCGCAATCAGGCGCCAGTCGGCGTCGCCTTTGTACATCTGCACGCGGGTGCGGCCGTGCACGGTGAGGGCCGCAATACCAATGTCCTGCAGGCGCTCGGCCACGTCCTCCACGTTTTTGGTGTTTTCATCCCAGCCGAGGCGGGTTTTCACGGTTACGGGCAGGTGGGTGTTGCGCACCACGGCGCTGGTCATTTCCACCATCTTGGGCACGTCGCGGAGCAGGGCGGCGCCGGCACCGCGGCAGGCCACCTGCTTCACGGGGCAGCCGTAGTTGATGTCGATGAGGTCGGGGCCGGCCAGCGTGCTGATGCGGGCGCACTCGCCCATCGTCTCCACGTCGGAGCCGAAGAGCTGAATGCCGATGGGCCGCTCGTAGTCGAACACGTCGAGTTTCTTGCGGCTTTTGGCGGCGTCGCGGATGAGGCCTTCCGAGGAGATGAACTCGGTGTACATCAAATCGGCCCCGTTGGCCTTGCAGACCGCCCGGAAAGGCGGGTCCGACACGTCCTCCATGGGCGCGAGCAGCAACGGGAAATCGGGCAAAGCAATGTCGCGGATGTAGACCACGGGTAGGGGAGTTAGCGGATTTTACGCAAATTTACGTCTTTCAGCGTCTTGGCAGCAGAACGTCATTCCGAACGGAGTGAGGAATCTCGCTGGTGTAGCAGAATCAGTTAGTACACTAGCGAGATTCCTCACTCCGTTCGGAATGACGTTTTAGAATGACACTACGCACTAAGCACCAATTGCCCATGAAAGGTTTCGTGTCCAGCCGCTTGCACCCAGCGGCCAATCTGCTGTTGCTGGTGGGGCTGATGCTGCTGGCGTTCTGTATTGGCAGCTTTCTGGTGATGGTAGGCAACTACCTGCTGTTTGGGGTGGGGCTGCGCGAGATTGGCGACGTCACGAAGGAGCCCTCGGGCCACCCGCAGGGCTGGGGCGTGTCGATGCTCAGCCAAGGCGTGCTGCTGTTGGTGGGGTTTGGCGGGGCCGCGCTGGCTTTGCCGCGCCTCACCGGCTACTCGCTTGCCGACTATTTCACGCCGCGCCGGCCGGTGCCGCTGGAGTGGCTGCTGGCTGCTGCCGGCCTCATCATCCTGAGCGTGCCCTTTATGTCGGGGCTGATTGAGTGGAACGCCGGCGCGCACTTTCCGGGCTTTCTGCAAGGCTGGGAAGCTGAGGCCCGCGAGATGGAAGACCGCGCCCAGGACCTGACGCGCTACCTCACGCAGTTCAGCACCGCCACCCGGTTTGTGGTGGGGCTGATAGTGATTGGCGTGGTGCCGGCCATCAGCGAGGAGCTGGTGTTCCGGGGCGTGGTGCAGCGCAACCTGGTGCAGTGGACCAACTCAAGGCACGTGGGCATCTGGCTGGCGGCGGCCGTATTCAGCGCCATTCACTTTCAGTTTTTCGGCTTCGTGCCGCGCTTTGTGCTGGGGCTGGTGCTGGGCTACTTATATGAGTGGAGCGGCAACATCCTGGTGCCCATGGCGGCTCACTTCACCCAGAATGCCTTCCAGATCATCCTGCTCTACGCCCAGCAGCGGGGCGCGCTGGCCGGCGCCGGCTTCGACCCCGATTCGACGGAGGCGCTGCCGTGGTGGTGGCAGGTGCTGTCGTTGCTGCTGAGCGGGGCCGTGCTGTGGCTGCTCTACAAGCGCACCCGCGAGTTGCGCCCCGACCCCTTGCCCACCCAGATGCACACGCTCGGCAGTGGCGGCACGGCTATTGCCCGGCCCACAACGCCGCTGCCCGCCGCCCGTACCATCAGCCACGACGGCGTGGATACCACCCGGTAGCGCCTTTCCCGTTTCACTCTTTCTCTCCCGACTTCGGCGCGCCTCGCCCGCCCTTACGTTCCTTCCCTTGTCCGATACCGTTACCACTGCCCCCCCCAACCCCGCCGCGCCCGGCAAAAAGCCTATGTCCAACCTCGCGCAGCGGGTCGTTTTCGGGCTGATTGGGGCCGCTATGCTGTTGGGCAGCATCTGGTACAGTGCCTGGACGTTCGCCCTGTTCTTTGGGGCCGTGCAGATGCGGATGCTGTGGGAGTTCTACCGCATGATGCGCGAAGCCGGCTACAAGCCGGCCGCGCTGCTGGGCGGGGGTATTAGCATCATAATATTCGCGTCGCTCTTCCTGATGAGCGCAGGGGCCACCACAGCTACCGGCCTCAGCCAAATAGAGCCGGGCTGGCACACGGTTATCTATCCTTCAAAAACGATGGGTGCGCTGCTGGGGCTGCCGCTGCTGCTGCTGCCCACCATTCTCATCCTGCGTGAAATGGCCGCCTGGCCGCGCGAGAATCAGAATTTCTCGCCGTTTTCCAACGTGGGCGTGGCGCTGCTCGGCTTGCTCTACGTGAGCTTGCCCATGAGCCTGCTCAACGTGGTGGCCTTCACCGAAACCGGCTACGACTACCGCCGCGTGCTGGCGCTGCTGTTCCTGGTCTGGTCTTCCGATACGGGTGCCTACGCGGCCGGCAAAACCTTCGGCAAGCACAAGCTGGCCCCTAAAATCTCGCCCGGCAAAACCTGGGAAGGCGCCATCGGGGGCTTTCTGCTGACGCTGGCCATGGGCTGGGCGCTGGGCTATCTGCTGCCCGAACTTTCGCTGACCTACCGCCTCGTGGTAGCCACGGCCGTCGCCATCTTCGGCCCCCTCGGCGACCTGGCCGAATCCATGCTCAAGCGTAGCGTGGGCGTGAAGGACTCCGGCCGCATCATGCCCGGCCACGGCGGCCTGCTCGACCGGTTTGATGCCTTCTTGTTTATTCTGCCGGTGCTGGCGCTGCTGCAGCTGCTCTTTCATTGAGTGGTTGAATGGCTGCATTGTTAAATGGTTGGCTGTTCTGGCGTGACGTTGAACGGCCAACCATTTAACAATGCAGCCATTCAACCACTCAACCATTCAACTCCACGTAAACCGTTTACCTTTGACGCCACAAATTCCCGCATAGCCGGCGGCGCATCCCCCGCAAAACCGGCCGTGTTATCCCCACCACCACCCCCCAAACCCCACTCCGCATGGCTGCCACCACGGTGTACAAAGAACCGGCCCCTAGAGTAGATGCCGAAAATCCGCTCGAATCCATGATGTCGCGCTTCAACGTGGCCACCGAGATTCTCGGCCTCGATGAAGAAACCTACGACGTACTCAAAGCCCCTGACAAGCAGGTTATCGTGCACATTCCCGTCACGATGGACAACGGCAAAGTGCGCGTGTTTGAAGGCTACCGCGTGGTGCACAACACCATCCTGGGCCCCTCGAAAGGCGGCATCCGCTACGACAAAAACGTGCACCTCGACGAGGTGAAGGCCCTGGCGGCCTGGATGACCTGGAAGTGCGCCGTGGTAGACATTCCGTACGGCGGCGCCAAAGGCGGCATCATCTGTGACCCCACGAGCATGAGCGCCGGCGAAATCGAGCGCCTCACCCGTGGCTACACGCTGGCCCTGAAAGACGTATTCGGTCCCGATAAAGACATTCCGGCCCCCGATATGGGCACCGGCCCGCGCGAAATGGCGTGGCTGATGGACGAGTTCAGCAAGACGGTAGGCGCTACGTCGCCGGCTGTTGTAACGGGCAAGCCGCTGGTAATGGGTGGCTCGCTGGGCCGTACCGAGGCTACCGGCCGCGGCGTGATGGTGTCGGCGCTGGCCGCCCTCAAAAAGCTGAACCTCAACCCCAACGAGGTATCGGCTGCGGTGCAGGGCTTCGGCAACGTGGGCTCCTGGGCTGCCAAGCTCCTGAGCGAGCAGGGCGTGAAAATCAAGTGCGTGTCGGATGTAAGCGGCGCGTACTGGAACGACAACGGCATCAACATCGATGAGGCCGTGGCCTACAAAAACGCCCACAAAGGCCGCCTCGACGGCTTCACCGGCGCCACCCTCATGGACAATGCCGACGACCTGCTGACTTCCGACGTGGACGTGCTGGTACCGGCTGCCGTGGAAGACGTCATCACCGAGCACAACGCCCACGCCATCAAGGCCAAGCTGATTGTGGAAGGCGCCAACGGCCCGACGTCGGCCTCCGCCGACCCCATCATCAACGAGAAAGGCATCATGGTGGTGCCCGACATCCTGGCCAACTCGGGCGGCGTGACGGTTTCCTACTTCGAGTGGGTGCAGAACCGCCAGGGCTTCAAATGGACCGAGGAAATGGTGACCGAGCGCGCCGACCGGATCATGTCCGACGCGTTTGAGAAGGTGTATGCCACCAGCCAGAAATACAACATCCCGATGCGCATCGCGGCCTACGTGGTAGCCATCGACAAAGTGGCCCAGACCTACCGCTTCCGCGGCGGCTTCTAACCGCTTAGCCTCCCGCAGATCAGGCGCCTTTCGCTGAGTGCTTCGGTGAAATCAGCGTCTGGTGGCGGTGGGGTGTGCCGCAGTGGCCTATCTGGCCGCCGCTGCTTATATTTGCTTTCGGATAGCCCGGGCCGGTGGCTCGGGCTATCTTTGTGTCAGCTGAACCCAACCGGGCTGCCGGGACGGTACCGAGGCTCGGGCGCGTACTTTTATTTTTAGAAAGTCGTCTGAATCAGCGAAATCAACGTAATCAGCGCAAATCTGCGATACATGAAGATTCATAAAGAAGGGCGACGGATACTGTTCTTTACCCTGCTGGCGCTGCTGGCTGTCAACCTGCTGCTGTTTCGCGTGAATGCGCGCAACCTGCTGTTCAACCAGATTTTTGCTGGTGCCTCGGTGGTGGCGTTTCTGATTCTGCTGCAGTTTTTCCGGAGCCCGGCGCGCCGCCTGTTCACCCACGAAGACCTCATCATCGCGCCCGCCGACGGCAAAGTGGTGGTGATTGAGGACGTGTTCGAGCCGGAGTATTTCGACGACATGCGCAAACAGATCAGCATCTTCATGTCGCCGATCAACGTGCACATCACCCGCAACCCGATTTCGGGTATCGTGCGCTACTTCAAGTACCATCCCGGCAACTACCTAGTGGCCTGGCACCCCAAAAGTAGCACCAAAAACGAGCGTACTACCGTGGTGGTAGAGTCGGAGGCCGGCCCGTTTGTGCTGTTCCGCCAGATTGCGGGCGCCATGGCCCGCCGCATCGTGTGGTATGTGAACGAAGGCGACGAAGTAAGCCAGGGCGAAGAGTTCGGCTTCATCAAGTTCGGCTCCCGCGTAGACATTTTCGTGCCTATCGACACCGAAGTGAAAGTGCAGATTGGCGAGAAAGTGAAAGGCGGCCAGACGATTGTGGCGCAGCTCAAAACCAACGCCCCGTCGCTGTTCTAACCTAGCTATTTAGTTGGAAGAACCACAAAAAAGCCGTTCCGCTAGCCAGCGGAACGGCTTTTTTTATGTCTTGTGCTTACTCGGCAGTATTCAGGCGGTAATGCAGCAGCGCCATCCCGTCGGGCCAGGTTTGGGTGTGCAGTAGCTGCAGCGGCTGCGGGTGGTCCTGATGCCGCCACAGCGGAATGCCAGCCCCAAGCAGGCGCGGCACCACAAACAGCATCAATTCATCTACAAGGCCCGCGGCCAACAACGGCGACGCCAGCGTGCTGCCGCCAATCAGCCAGATGGTGCCACCCGGTTGCTGCCGCAGCTGCGTTACGAAGGCCACCGGATCGGTGCTGACGAACTGAACCGAAGGCTCGGGCGACTCAGTGGGCGGCTTGCGGCTGAATACGTAGTTGGTGAGGGTGGGGTAGGGCCATTCGCCCAGCATGAGCACCTGCTCGTAGGTGGCGCGGCCCAGCAGCGTGGCGTCGGCGGTGGCCAGAAAATCGGCGTACCCGTAGTCCTCGCCGGGTGGGGGCGTAGGCAGCCATTCCACCGAGCCATCCGGCGACGCAATGTAGCCGTCGAGGCTGGTAGCAATGTATAATACGAGTTTGCGCATAGCAGTGCGGGCCTAAAACCAGGTGGCGGCCAACTGCATCAGCTGCTCCAGGGCCTGCTGGTCGTCGTGGTCGAAGTCGTTGAGCTGGTCGCTGTCGACATCGAGCACGGCTACTACCTGGCCGTTTTTCATTACCGGCACTACGATTTCCGACTTACTTTCCGAGCTGCAGGCAATGTGGCCGGGGAATTGCTCCACGTCGGGAACGAGCAGCGTGGCGGCCTGGGCCCAGCTGGCGCCGCACACGCCTTTGCCGTGCCGGATGCGGGTGCAGGCAATAGGCCCCTGAAATGGCCCCAGCACCAATTCTTCGCCCTTCACGAGGTAGAAGCCCACCCAAAAGAAGCCGAATGCCTGCCGCAGGGCGGCGGCCGTGTTGGCCAGGTTGGCGGTGAGGTCGGGCTCCCCGGTGGTCAGGGCTTCAATTTGCGGGAGCAGCTGGCGGTATTGCTCGGCTTTGGTGAGCGTGGTGTCAAGGGTGAGTTCTTCGGCCATGGCTTGGTGAGTGGGTTGGGGTGGTGAGGTAATGAAGTGATGAAGTAATGGGGTAACAGGTGATAGGGAGTAGGTAACAGGCTATTATGGAATTGGCGGCATCAAAGCAGCTTGCCCTCGACAAAGATACTGCCTGCAGATGAGCCCTCTGCCTGTCACTTCATCACTCCATTACCTCATCACCTCATCACCAAAAATCACCTCAGTTTACATACACAAACAGCTCGTCGTCGCCGAGGCGGGTGTGCTGGCGCAGGCCGCAGAGGCCGGGGCTGGGGGCGGCCACGCCGCCGCCCAGCCGGCGGGGGCTGCGCAGAATCCGGATTTCGTCCCAGAGGCCGTCTTTCAGCAGCGAGTTGAGCACCGTAGGCCCTCCTTCCACCAGCACCGACTGCACGTTGCGCTGGTAGAGGTTGTGGAAAATCTGCGGAAACAGGTCTTCGGCTTCCGAGAGCCGCACAAAGCCCAGGTTGTCTTTGGTGGCCCGCTCGCGGTAGGTGAAGACCACCGTGGGCTGGCGGCCATCGAACAGGTGATGGGTGGGCGGCAAGCTCAGGTTTTTATCGATGACCAGCCGAATGGGGTCGGGGCCGGGCCACTCGCGCACGTTCAGGTGGGGGTTGTCGTGCAGGGCCGTGCGCGTGCCCACCAGAATGCCGTGCTCCTCGCTGCGCCAGCGGTGCACCGCCACGCGGGCCAGCTCGCCGCTGATGGCCACCGGCTGAAAGTAGGGCCCGGCCAGGTAGCCGTCGGCGGTTTCAGCCCATTTCAGCACCACATAGGGCCGCTTCTTTTCCTGAAACGTGAAAAAGCGCCGGTTCAGCCAGCGGCCCTCCGCTTCCAGCACGCCGGTTTCCACTTGGATGCCGGCCGCCCGCAGCTTCTCCAGGCCGCGCCCGGCCACCAGCGGGTTGGGGTCGAGGTTGCAGACCACCACTTCCGGGATGCCGTGCGCAATCAGCAAATCGGCGCAGGGCGGGGTTTTGCCGTGGTGGGCGCAGGGTTCCAGCGTCACGTAAGCGCGGCTGTGGCGCAGCAGTGTCGGGTCCGAAACGGCCGCCACGGCATTCACCTCGGCGTGGGGGCCGCCGTACTGCCGGTGCCAGCCTTCCCCGATGATGCGGCCCTCGTGGGTGATGACGCAGCCCACCAGCGGGTTAGGCCGGGCGTAGCCGGTACCGAGGCGGGCCAGGTCCAGGGCGCGGCGCATCATCAGCAGGTCGAAGTCGGGGGAAGCAGGCATTGGCGGGGCGGTGGGGTTGCGGAAAAGCGAAAGTAGCGCGAAGCAGCCGGTTGGCGGCGCACCGGCCGGGTATAGAATTCAGTCCGGCCGGCTCCGGCCCTGTTCGGCAGCGCTTCAAAGCCCGGTGTGGCGTCCTGCGTGGGCGGCGGCCGGCCGGTGCGGGCGCTGGGTCGTACTTTTGGGCCATGCCCACGCTCCGCCAGCTCACCCACGACTTTTCTTCTGCCCTGGAAACCATCTACCCGGCTTCGGAAGCGGCCAGCATTGCGGGGCAGGTGCTGGAGCACCTGCTGCAGCTCACGCCCCTGCAACGCCGCATGCAGGCCGACGCGCCCGTGCTGCCCGACGTGGCCGAGCAGCTGCCGACGCTGCAGGCACGGCTGCTGCGCCACGAGCCGATGCAGTACGTGCTGGGCGTGGCCCACTTTGCGGGTCTGGAGCTGGAAGTGACGCCCGCCACGCTCATTCCGCGCCCCGAAACCGAGGAGCTGGTGCAGCTGATTGTGGAGGAGCAGCGCCACCGTCCGGCGCTGTCGGTGCTGGATGTGGGCACGGGCAGCGGCTGTATTCCGCTGGCGCTGTGCCAGGCGCTGGAGCCCACCCGTACTGTAGCCGTCGATGTATCGGCCGAGGCCTTGGCCGTGGCGCGCCGCAACGCCTGCCGCTACGGCTGCGAAATCGACTTTCAGCAGCTTGATATCCTGACCCAAACTCCCAAAATCGAGCCCCACAGCCTGGATGTGCTGGTGAGCAACCCGCCCTACGTGCTGGAAAACGAGCGGCCCCTGATGCGCCCTAACGTGCTCGACTACGAGCCCGCCACCGCCCTGTTCGTGCCCGACCACGACCCGCTGCTGTTCTACCGCCGCATTGCCGAACTGGGCACCACGCTGCTGCGGCCGGGCGGCGCGCTCTACTTTGAAATCAACGAGCAGTACGCCGCCCAGACGCTGGCCCTGCTCACCGGCCTCGGCTACACGCAGGCCGCCGCCCGGGCCGACATCTTCGGCAAACAACGGCTGGTGCGGGCCAGCTGGGAGTAAGCCGCGCCCGGCCCGACACGCTGCCGGTGGCTGAACTGGCTGCTTGCGCCTGGCAGCCCCGGGCATGGCTCAGGCCAAGGCTTATGCTACATGGGCATAAAGCCTTACCTTTGCCCGCTGAACCAGTTGCCCTCTATGACTGACGCCCCTGCCTACTACGCGCACCCTACTGCCGTCCTCGACGAGGGCATCCGTATCGGGGCCGGCAGCCGGATCTGGCACTTCTGCCACGTAAGCGCGGGTGCGGTGCTGGGCGAAGGCTGCAGCCTGGGCCAGAACGTATTTGTGGCCGACGGCGTGACGTTGGGCCGCAACGTGAAGGTGCAGAACAACGTGAGCCTCTACACTGGCGTCGAGTGCCACGATGATGTATTCATCGGGCCTTCGGCCGTGTTTACCAACGTGCTCAATCCGCGGGCGGCCGTGGTGCGCCGCCACGAGTACCAGCCCACCGTGCTGGAGCAGGGCGTCAGCATCGGGGCCAATGCCACCGTGGTGTGCGGCGTCAGGCTGGGAAAATACGCGTTTGTGGGCGCCGGCTCGGTGGTCACGCGCAGCTTGCCGGCCTACGCGCTGGCCTACGGCAATCCGGCCCGCCAACGCGGCTGGATGAGCGAGCAGGGCTATGCACTGGTGTTTGACGCCGCCGGCCGGGCCTTCTGCCCGGGCAGCGGGGCCGAATACCTCCTAACCGAAGGGCAGGTTTCTCGTATTAGCCCCGATTCCTGACGCCACTGGCTGTCCGCCGGAACTCCGCTTTCAACTCTCCGAAATTCAAGACTTTACGTCCCTAAGATTCCAATCGTGTACGAGCAACTACTTCGCAAAGAGGCCAAGCTGGCCGTTATCGGCCTCGGCTACGTCGGCTTGCCCATCGCCCTCGAATTCGCCCGCAAAATTCAGGTTATCGGATTCGACATCAACGCCAAGCGCGTGGACATGATGCGCAACCACGTGGACCCCAGCGGCGAGCTGGAAGCCAAGGATTTCGAAGGCTGCGACATCACGTTTACCGATTCGCTGGACGTGCTGCGCGAAGCCACGTTCTACATCGTGGCCGTGCCTACGCCCATCGACGAGCACGCCCAGCCCGACCTTAAGCCGCTGCTAGGCGCTTCGTCGTCGGTGGGCAAGGTGCTCAAGAAGGGTGACTACGTGGTGTTTGAAAGCACCGTGTACCCCGGCTGCACCGAGGATGACTGCATTCCGGTGATGGAAAAGCACTCGGGCCTGAGCTTCGCCAACGGCGACTTCAAAGTGGGCTACTCGCCCGAGCGCATCAACCCCGGCGACAAAGAGCACACGCTCAGCAGCATCATCAAGGTAGTAGCCGGCTGCGACGCAGAGTCGCTGGAGGAAATTGCCAAGACCTACGAGTTGGTAGTGAAAGCCGGCGTGCATCGCGCCAGCAGCATCAAGGTAGCCGAGGCCGCCAAGATCATCGAAAATACCCAGCGCGACGTGAACATTGCCCTGATGAACGAGCTGTCGATGATTTTCGACCGCATGAACATCAACACGTACGAGGTACTGGAAGCCGCCGGCACCAAGTGGAACTTCCTGAAGTTCTCGCCCGGTCTGGTGGGCGGCCACTGCATCGGCGTGGACCCCTACTACCTGACCTACAAGGCCAAGGAGCTGGGTTACGACGCCAAGGTGATTCTGAGCGGCCGCACCACCAACGATAACATGGGCGCCTACATCGCACGGAAAACCGTGCAGATGATGATCAAAAAAGGCAAGGACGTGGCCAAAAGCCGCGTGCTGGTAATGGGCGCGACCTTCAAGGAAAACGTGGAGGACATCCGCAACTCCAAGGTGGCCGACGTGATTCAGGAGCTGAAGAACTTCTCGGTGAACGTGGACATCGTGGACCCGCATGCTGATAGCGACGAGCTGCACCACGAGTACGGCTTCCGCCTGACGCCCGCCGCCGAAGTCCGCACCGACTACGACGCCGTCATCGTGGCCGTCAGCCACCAGCCCTACACCCAGCACGACGAAGCCTACTTCCAGTCCATCACCAGCGAAAACGCAGTGCTGGTGGATTTGAAGGGCCTGTTCCGCGGCAAGGTGCAGGACATGCAGTACTGGAGCCTGTAAGGGTTTGAGTGAAATAAGAACGTCATGCTGAGCGAAGGCGCAGCCGCAGTCGAAGCATCTCTACCAAGGGTAATTAATTACTACCACAACGAAGCGGTAGAGATGCTTCGGCTGCGCTCAGCATGACACACAACGAACTGCTATGGAACGCACGAAAATACTAGTAACGGGAGGCGCGGGCTACATTGGCTCGCACGCGGTGGTGGAGTTGTACGAGGCCGGTTTTCAGCCGATTATCATCGACAATTTCAGTAACTCGCGGGAGTCGGCGCTGACGGGCGTAGAGGAAATTCTGGGCGTGAAAGTGCCGCTGCACCGCATCGACTGCAACGACGCCGAGGCGTTGCGGGCGGTGTTTGCCGAGGAAGGCAGTCTGCGTGGCGTGATTCACTTCGCGGCCTACAAAGCCGTGGGCGAGTCGATGCATAAGCCGCTGGAATACTACCAGAACAACGTCGGCTCCTTGCTTACCTTGCTGCAGGTGATGCGCGAGTTTGGCGTGGAGGCCCTGGTGTTCTCGTCGTCGTGCACCGTGTACGGCGTGCCCGACGCGCTGCCCGTCACCGAGCAGACGCCCACCAAAAAGGCCAACTCGCCCTATGGCGCTACCAAGCAGATGTGCGAGGATATCCTGCGCGACGTAGCCGCCGCGCCCGAGAACACGCTGCGCACCATTCTGCTGCGTTACTTCAACCCGATCGGGGCCCACGCCTCGGCCAAAATCGGGGAGCTGCCGCTGGGCGTGCCCCAGAACCTGATTCCGTACGTGACCCAGACGGCCGCCGGCATCCGCGAGCAGCTCACGGTGAATGGTGACACCTACGACACGCCCGACGGTACCAACATCCGCGACTACGTGCACGTGGTGGACCTGGCCAAGGCCCACGTAGTAGCCGTGCAGCGCCTGCTGGACAAAACCGGCGAAACGGTGGAAACCTTCAACGTGGGTACCGGCCGCGGCAACTCGGTGCTGGAAGTGGTGCAGGCTTTCGAGCGCGCCACCGGCCAGAAGCTGAACTACAAAATCGGCCCCGCCCGCCCCGGCGACGTGCCGGCCATCTACGCCGACGTCACCCGCTCGGTGGAAACTTTGGGCTTCCAGACATCTGCCTCCCTGGAGGAAGCCTTGGCCAGCTCCTGGAAGTGGCAGCAGGCCTTGGGTAAGTAAACGAGAAAAAAGAACGTCATGCTGAGCGGAGCGAAGCATCTCGCGTGCTGACTCAGGATTAGTAACTCAACATCAGCACGCGAGATGCTTCGGCTCCGCCTCTGCATGACGTTCTAAATACAAACGAAATCAATATGAAAATCATCATCACCGGCGGGGCCGGCTTCATTGGGTCGCACGTGGTGCGCCTGTTCGTGACCAAGTATCCGGAGTATCAGATTCTGAACCTGGATGCGCTGACCTACGCCGGCAACCTCGAAAACCTGCGCGACATTGAAAACGCGCCCAACTACCGTCTGGTGAAAGGTGACATCACCGACCAAGCTTTCGTGGACAACCTGTTCGCCACGGAGCAGCCCGACGCCGTGATCCACCTGGCTGCCGAAAGCCACGTGGACCGCAGCATCACCGACCCGCTGGCCTTCGTGAAGACCAACGTGCTGGGCACGGTGCACTTGTTGAACGCCGCCAAAAACCTGTGGAAGCCGCTCAACTACGAGGGCAAAGTGTTCTACCACGTGAGTACCGACGAGGTGTACGGCTCTTTGGACTTCGGCCCCGAGATGTTCACGGAGGAAACCAGCTACGACCCCCGCTCGCCCTACTCGGCCTCCAAGGCGTCGTCGGACCACTTTGTGCGGGCCTGGCACCACACCTACCACATGCCGGTGAAGCTGAGCAACTGCTCCAACAACTACGGCCCCAACCACTTCCCCGAGAAGCTGATTCCGCTGGCCATCCACCGCATTCAGCACGGCGAAGCCATTCCGGTGTACGGCAAGGGTGAAAACGTGCGCGACTGGCTGTTCGTGAAAGACCACGCCACCGCCATCGACGCCGTATTCCACAAGGGCACCGTGGGCGAAACCTACAACATCGGCGGTGTGAACGAGTGGGCCAACCTGGAGCTGATTCATCTGCTCTGCGACACCCTGGACGAGAAAACCGGCAAGGAGAAAGGCACCTCGCGCAAGCTCATTAAGTTCGTAACCGACCGCGCCGGCCACGACCTGCGCTACGCCATCGACTCGAGCAAAATCATGAACGAGCTGGGCTGGAAACCGTCCGTTACCTTCGAGCAGGGCCTGAGCCAGACGGTAGATTGGTATCTGGAAAACCAGGAGTGGTTGAACAACGTCACCAGCGGCCAGTATCAGGAGTACTACCAGAAGCAGTATAACCGCTAGGTCAGAAAGAACGTCATGCTGAGCTTGCCGAAGCATCTCTACTGCTGACGTTTGAGTAGTATTCAAGCGAAGCGGTAGAGAGGCTTCGACAAGCTCAGCATGACGTGCTGATTATCCCCAAGAAATGTACAACACTCCTTTTCACGACCAGCCGCTCGATAACCTGAGCTTCCTCGTTACCGGCGGAGCCGGCTTCATTGGGTCAAACCTGGTGGAATACCTGCTCAAGTACGGCGCCAAAGAGGTGCGTGTGCTGGATAACTTCTCCAACGGCTTCCGCAAAAACGTGGCGCTGTTCGAAAGCAATCCGGCCCTGCGCGTCATCGAAGGCGACATCCGCGACCGGCAGACCTGCATCGACGCCTGCAAGGGTATTGATGTGGTGCTCCACCAAGCGGCCCTGGGCTCCGTGCCGCGCTCCATCAACGACCCCATCACGAGCAACGACGTGAACGTGGGCGGCTTCGTGAACATGCTGGTAGGAGCCAAGGAAGCGGGCGTGAAGCGCTTCGTGTACGCGGCCTCCAGCTCCACCTACGGCGACCATAAGGCCCTGCCCAAAGTGGAGGACCGCATCGGTAAGCCCCTCTCGCCTTATGCCGTCACCAAGTACGCCAACGAGCTGTACGCCGACGTGTTTGGCAAGACTTACGGCATGGAAATCATCGGGCTGCGGTACTTCAACATCTTCGGCCCGCGCCAGGACCCGAACGGGGCCTACGCCGCCGTGATTCCGTTGTTCATTGACGCCGTGCTGGAAGGTCGGCCGCCCCGCATGAACGGTGACGGGGGCCAGACCCGCGACTTTACCTTTGTGGAAAACTGCGTGCAGGCCAACATCAAGGCGGCGCTGGTGCAGAACCCTGAGGCCGTGAACCAGGTGTACAACGTGGCCGTGGCCGACCGCACCTCGCTCAACGACCTGTTCAACATCCTGAAGGCCGAAGCCGGCTCCGACATCACCCCCGAGTACGGCCCCGACCGCGCCGGCGACATCCGCGACTCCCTAGCCGACATCAGCAAGGCCAACAACCTGCTCGGCTACCAGCCCCAGATCCGTATTCAGGAAGGCCTGCAAAAAACGCTGGAGTGGTTCAAAACCAACCAGGAGTTTATTGCCGAGCGGAATTAGTCCGTCTGTCATGCTGAGCTTGCCGAAGCATGACGTTCTTTTATCCAAGTCCCCAAGCCCTCAAGACCCTACTATGAAAGGCATCATCCTCGCCGGCGGCTCCGGCACCCGGTTGCACCCCCTTACCCTGGCCGTATCCAAGCAGATGATGCCGGTGTACGACAAGCCGATGGTGTACTACCCGCTGTCCATCCTGATGATGGCCGGCATCCGGGAAATCCTCATCATCACCACGCCCCACGACCAGGAGCAGTTCAAAAAGCTGCTCGGCGACGGCTCCAAGCTGGGCTGCCGCTTCGAGTACGTGGTGCAGGAAGTGCCCAACGGCCTGGCCCAGGCCTTCGTGCTCGGGGCTGACTTCATCGGTACCGATAAAGTGGCCTTGGTGCTCGGCGACAACATCTTCCACGGCGAAGGCATGGAGGAGCTGCTCAAGAGCAACAACGACCCCGACGGCGGCGTGGTGTACGCCTACCACGTACACGACCCCGAGCGCTACGGCGTGGTGGAGTTCGATGCCGACAATAAGGCCCTCAGCATCGAGGAGAAGCCTGCCAAGCCCAAGAGCAACTACGCCGTACCCGGTCTGTACTTCTACGACAACGACGTAGTGCAGATTGCCCGCGACCTGAAGCCTAGCCCCCGCGGCGAGTACGAAATCACCGACGTGAACCAGGAGTACCTGCGCCGCGGCAAGCTGAAAGTAGGCATCCTGGGCCGCGGCACCGCCTGGCTCGACACGGGTACCTTCGAAAGCCTGATGCAGGCTGGCGAATTCGTGCGCGTGCTGGAGCAGCGCCAGGGCCTGAAGGTGGGCTCGATTGAGGAAGTGGCCTACCGCCAGGGCTTCATCGACGCCGACCAGCTGCGCAAAATTGCTGAGCCTCTGCGCAAGAGCGGCTACGGCGACTACCTCATGCGCCTGCCCGAGCAGCTGATGCTGAAAGGCTAGCAGCAGCGCGAAACCAAGCCCGTCATGCAGAGGCCGGAGGCCGAAGCATCTCGCTAGTGTAGTAGATTCATTTACCACACTGGCGAGATGCTTCGGCCTCCGGCCTCTGCATGACGGGCTTCTGCATGACGTTCTTTCGTTACGTTCTGCCTCAAAACACCGCCCCGGCCAACAAACCCGCCAGCACAATCATATAAGACGGCATCTTCTCCCAGAGCAGCACGAAAAACGTGACGCCGATGAGGGTGAGGTTGATGGGCGTATCGGGTAGCGGGTGGTAGAGTAGAAACACGGCCGCGCACACTAGCCCGGCCGAAACGGCATTCACGCCTTCCAGCGACGCCTTCACGACGCGGTACTGCTTGAGTTGGTCCCAGAAGCGGATTAGAAAGAAAATGAGCAGCGTGCCGGGCATGAAGATGCCGGCCGCCGCCACCAGCGCCCCTATCACCTGCCCGCCAATGCCGTAGTCGCGCATGGCAAGGGCCCCGATGTAGGAGGCAAAGGCGAAATTGGGGCCCGGCAGCGCCTGCGTGAGGCCGTAGCCCGACAGAAACTCTGGCGCCGACAGGTACTGCTTGAACTCCACGAACTCGGCAAATAGCAGCGGCGCCAGCACCTGCCCGCCCCCAAATACGAGGCTGCCGTTGCGGTAAAAGTTCTCGAACAGCAGCACCGGCAGCTCGCGGGTATAGTGGCCCAATACGGCCGCCCCAATAAACACGCCGCCCCACAAAATGAAGTTGGCCCACTCGATGCGCAGCGGCTGCTTGTCGAGGATGGGGGCGTGCTTGCGGTAGCGGAAGGTGGTAACCAGGCCGCCGCCGAGTAGCAGCAGCGGCAGCACCTGCGGCAGCTGGAAGCGGTATGCCAGCATGGCCGCGCCTACCATCAGCGCCACTGACGTTTTGGTATGGATGACTTTCTCGGAAATCTTATAGGCCGAGTACGCCACAAAACCCACCGCAATGGGCTGCACGAAGCGGACCAGCTGCGTCACCTGCTCTTTATCGAGGTAGCTCATGGCCACGCCGGCGGCCGTCATGATGCCCACGGCGGGCAGCATCCAGACCAGCAGGGTGAGGTAAGCCAGGTTGGGCCCGCCCAGCCGAAACCCGATGGCTGTGATGGTTTGGGTGGACGTAGGCCCGGGCAGCAGCTGGCAGAGCGCCATAATTTCCAGCAGCTCAGCCGAGGTGAGGTAGCGCCGCTTGTCCACGAGCAGGCGCAGCATCATGGCGGTATGGGCCTGCGGGCCGCCAAAGGCCGTGACGGCCAGGGCGGCCACGTCTTTCAGAAAGATAATGCCCCGAACCCGACGCGTCCGGGCACCCCGGCGGCGGGGCGGCGGGGCCAGCTGCACGTCATCGGGGGGCGGAAGGGGCGGAGTGGAAAGCACAGACCTAAGGTAGCAGAAGCTTTAGTTTGTGCCGGCAGACACCAGGCGAAATATGCGGCTGACCCGGAAAAAGGAAGGCCTTAAAAACGGTCATTCCGACGAAGGAGGAATCTGGATAAAGCCGCTGAACGGTTTTACTCAGATTCCTCCTTCGTCGGAATGACAGTACAGAGTACCTTACTTCTTCTTCAGGCCCAGCTCAATCAGGCGCTCGTTCAGGAACTCGCCGGCCGTGATGTCGGCTTCCTTCTTGGGGTTTTCGGGCGTTACGCAGCTTTCCAGCGCGGCCAGGCTCATTTCCGAGCGTGGGTGCATGAAAAACGGCACCGAGAAGCGCGAGGAGTTCATTTTCTCGCGGGCGGGGTTCACCACGCGGTGAATGGTGCTCTTGAGCACGCCGTTGGTGAGACGCTGCAGCATGTCGCCTACGTTCACCACAATCTGGTCGGGCAGGGCCGTAATCGGAATCCACTTGCCGTCGCGGCGCTTCACCTGCAAGCCATCGGCCGAGGCGCCCATGAGCAGCGTAATCAGGTTGATGTCGCCGTGCTCAGCAGCCCGAACGGCATCGGCCGGAACGGCGTCCGGGTCTTCGATGGGGAAGTAGTGGATGGGGCGCAGGATGGAGTTGCCATTGCGCACCTTGTCGTCAAAGTAGTTCTCGGGCAGCTCCAGGTACAGTGCAATGGCGCGCAGCACGTCCTTGCCGGCTGCTTCCAGGGTGCGGTAGGTGGTGAAAGTGCTCTTCTGGAAGCTGGGTACTTCTGACGGCCAGATGTTGGCCGGATATTCTTTGCCGATGGGGTCGGTGTCGTCTTCCACTTCCTGGCCCACGTGGTAGAATTCCTTCAGGTCGCCGGTGTTGCGGCCTTTGGCGTGCTCCTTGCCTTTGCTGATGTAGCCGCGCTGGCCGGCCAGCTCCGGGTTTTCGTAGCGCTGCTTGGTTTCGTCGGGAAGAGAAAAGAAGCTTTTCACGTCGGCATACAGCGAGGCAGTCTGCTCATCGGTGAGGCCGTGGTTCTTGAGAGCCACAAAGCCAATGTTCTGATAGGCTTCGCCGAGCTGCTGTACGAAGCGGGCCTTGCGCTCCGGGTCACCGGAACGGAAGTCGGCCAGGTCGAGGGAGGGAATTTCTTCCAGCAGTTTTTCTTCCATCTTAGAAAATCACTATACTTTTGGACAATGAATGCGTACCGCGCAAGGTACTTAAAAAACCAACGTTTTACCGGCGCCGGATGTTTCCGGAGGCTTCGCTCTTTCCCACTTTCACACCTGTTTTCAGCGTAGTATGAACTTCTCTCCTCTTATGCTTGGCACGGTTGTGCTGCTGGGTCTGGCTGCCTGCGACACCGCCAAGCAGGCCACGGAATCCTCGGCCTCCACCACCGATACCGCCGCCGCCACCATGGCCAACACGGCCGCTACGCTGGAAAAAAACGGCATCCGGCTCACGCCCTTCACCAACTCGCCCCGCTTCCCGGAGGCGCAGCTGGCGCTGAAGTCGCCGCCGGCTGGCTCGGTGGTGCCCAGCGGCACCGTGGCCTTCGACTACGACCTGAGCAACTTTCAGCTCACCAAAATGACTGGCGGCGCGCACGCCGGCCACCTGGCCAACTCGCAGAAAGGCCAGCACATCCACAACATCGTAGACAACCAGCCCTACTCGGCCCACTACGAAACCGAGTTCAGCAAGCCCATATCCGACGGCCAGCACGTGGTGCTGTCGTTTCTGTCGCGCTCCTACCACGAAAGCCTCAAGCACCGCGGCGCCTACGACCTGCGCGTGGTGACGGTAGGCAAGGCCGCCCCCGGCACGCCCACCTTCGACCTGAAAGCGCCGCACCTGTTTTACAGTCGCCCCAAAGACGTGTACACCGGCGCCGACAAGGAGAAGGTGATGCTGGATTTCTACCTCGTAAACACCACGCTGGAGCCCGGCGGCACGCAGGTGCGCGCCACCATCAACGGCGCCGAGTTCATGCTGGACCAGTGGGCTCCCTACATGATGGAAGGCCTGCCAGTGGGCGAAAACACCGTGAAGCTGGAGCTGGTAGACGCCAGCGGCAACCTCATTCCTGGCCCCTACAACTCCGTCACCCGCACGTTCTCACTGCAGCCGTAGGTTCAGGGTTTAGAAAATAGGGCTTGGGGCTTAGGCAATAGTGCTTAGAACTTGGCAAATAGGGCCTGGGGCTTAGGACACAGAGGTTCGTCATCGGTTACTGGATGGCGAATCCCTGGTTCCTAAGCCCCAGGCCCTATTTCCTATGCCCCATATCTAAAACTGCCGCACGCGCCAGGCCAGGGCCACTTCGAAATAGGGGTAGAGGTTGTGGGTGGCGCGGTCCAGGTCGTCGGGGGTGTAGCTGGGACCTACGAAGGGGCCGGTGCCGGGGCGGTAGCGGTAGAGCGTGCGCAGCTCCTGCAGCCATAGGCTGGCCGAGAGAGCCAGGGCGCCGGCCCGCCGCTCGTAGGCTACATCGGGGCCTTGCTGGCGGGTGAGGGCGCGCAGGTAGATGAGCGAGGAGCCACCCGCATTCTGCACCAGCGCGGCGCGGGCGTGGGTGCGCTGCTCCAGAAATCGGTAGCCGAGGCGTAGACTGCTGGCGCTGGCCACCGGCCGGCGGCGGCCCGTCCAGCCGTAGCGCAGGCCGCCGCGCAGGTCGTGGGTGATGGTGGTGTCGAGGGGGCTTTCCTTGAAGGCGGGCCAGCGCAGCAGCCCTACGCGGTTTTCGCGGCGGGCATAGTCCAGCACTGTGAGCAGGTGGGGCGTGAGCTGATACGTGAGGTTCTGCTGCTGCTCCAGCACCCGGCTGGCGCGGTTGCGCAGCTGCTCGCTGGCCCGGTCGCGCACCTGGTAGCTCACCCACAGATGGTAGGTGCTCCGAATGCTGAAGCGGCCGGGGGCCCACGTAAAGCCCGGCTCCCAGTGCAGCAGCCGGTCGGTGTAGTTTTCAGCGCTGAGGGCGGCCCGGATAAACACAAACTGCCGGTACTCGCCGGCCATGGCCAGGCTGGTGCGGAAGTTGCCGCGCCAGCGGCCGGTCCAGGTGAGGCGCAGTTGGTGCTGGGCCTCGTCGCGGTCCTGCTGGTTGTCTTTGCTGGGGGCGGCCACGCGCAGCAGCTGGGCCGCGCCGGTCAGGGAAAGCGCGTGGCGCGGCAGTGGCACCCAGGTCAGCTCGCCCTGCCACTGGGTGGTTTGCTCGGTGATGTCCTTGATTCGCTCCCGGGCCAACGCCAGCTCGTACTGGGCCGGCGCGAGGTTGCGGGTGTTGCGGAGGTCGTAGGCGCGGTTGCGCTGCCGGTAGTTGAAGTTCAGCACGGCCTGCACCTTGCGCGAGCCCAGGCGCAGCTCCTGGCGCGTGTCTAGCTCGCGCTGGCGGTAGCCCAGGTTCTGCAGCGTGTCGGCCTCGGGCCCCAGGCGGCGGTAGGCGAAGGCCCGGCTGGGCAGCGCCACGGCATTCACCGACCGGAACGACACCTTATCCGACAGGCGGTAGGCCCAGGTTAGCTCGCCGGCCAGCGTGTCGCTCTGGATGCGCTGCACGTTGCCGGGCACGTAGTCTTCGGCGCGGTGGGCGCGATAGGCACCGCGCAACGTGCCGCTGGAGTATTGGTCGAAGGTGTGCTCGTAGTAGCCCTCGGCCAGCAGCCGCTGCCACACGCGCGGCCCCAGCTGGGCGCGGGTGCCCAGCACGCGCAACGACAGCGGCGGCGCGGCGGCACCCCGCAGAAACGCCAGCGTCGAGAAGTCGAAGCCGTAGGCCGGGCCGGTGTCCTGGCGGCCGTTGCGCGCGTCCTGCACCACGCCGCCAAACCCAATCAGCCGCAGCACCGACAGCGAGTCGGTGGCCTGGGAGGGCAGCAGGCGGGGCAGGGCCTGCTCGTAGCCGAGGCGGGCCAGCCAGAGGCCGGTGCGGGTGGCGTTGGCCCGGCTTTGCTCGTAGCGCACAAACTGCCCCGCGCGCCAGCCCCGCTGGCCCAGATCCACGGTGTGCAGGGCATCGGCGGCGTAGTCCTCACGCACAAACGGAGGCTGGCCGCGCGAGTCGTAAATCCACTCACTCAGGAGGCGGTAACGTAGCTGCTGGCGGCGGCCCAGGTGCAGCGTGCCCAGCGCGGCCGTGCGCTGGGCGTAGGTGCTCACACCCACGCGCCGGGCCTGTGTGGTGAGCAACAGCAGCGAGTCGGGGGTGGGAGCAATGGTGCGGGCCAGCAGCGGCTGCGTGCCGGCATCTACCAAAGCCTGCGACCGGCCAGGAAGAGAGGCGAAAAGGAAGGTGCCAACCAGTAGAACTTGCCCGAGGAACCCCCACCATTTTTCGGCTGTTCGACAGGCTGTTAGCAGCCCTGTTCCGGCGCCCGCAGAATTTGCAACGGAATAGAAAAACTCCATGATAAATACAGCGCAGCGCCAGACGTCAAGCAAGTTACTTCATCGGCTGGCGCGCCGCAACCGGCGCTGATTTTTACCCTTTCATCAAAAATTAACAGGGCCAGGCATCGTATGTGCGTACCTTTGAGGTTCATGTATCGGGTATCCGCAACTTCGGAGCCCTACCTCACGTCTCCAATGGCTGGGAAGCTCCTGCTTCCGGCTTGCGCGGGGGCACAAGCTCTAGTTTTGCCAATCAGCTTATGAGTGTTCAGAAATTTCTACTGTCGGTAGGGTTGGTAGTGGGAGGGTTCGTGAGCGTACAGGCACAACACGCCGTGTGGGCGGCGAAAGTAGCGGCGGTATCGTCGCAGAAAGCGGAGGGTAAAGAGGCCTTCTCGCCGGAGAAAGTATTGGGCGAGCCCAATGCCCAGCCGCTGGGTCAGGTCAGCAACGAAGCCTGGATTCCGCGCAAGGAAAGCAACGACGAATTTATTGAGGTGCGCTTTGGCAAGTCTTTGATTGCCAAACAGGTGACGGTGGTGGAGAATTTCAACCCCGGCTCCGTGGTCAAGATTGAGCTGATTGATACCCGCGGCGGCAAGCACCAGGTGTACGCCAACGACAGCCCAGGCCCGATTCCGGAGCAGTTTCGCTCGTTGCAGGTGACGTTTTCGCCGGGCACCTACCGCACCATCGGCGTGCTCGTGACCATGAACACCAAGGCCGTGAACGGCGTCAACCAGATCGACGCCATCGGCATTGCCGACGTGGCCGAAACGATGGTGAAGAAGGAGTTTAAGAGCGAGTCGGAGGGCGTGAAGATTGACTCGGCCATGGTGAACCTGGGCCCGAACGTCAACTCCAAGTACGTGGACACGCACCCGGTTATCTCGCCCGACGGCCGCACGCTGTTTTTTGCGCGCCAGGAAAGCCCCCAGAATGTGGGCGGCGCTAATGACGTGCAGGACGTGTGGTACAGCACCCTGGGCAACGCCAAAAGCAAGCCCTGGAACCCGGCCAAGAACATCGGCGGCCCCATCAACACGCCCGGCCCCAACGGCCTGGCCTCGGTGTCGTCGGACGGCAATACGGCCGTGCTCATCAACGTTTACAACGAAGACGGCACGCTCGACCCCAAGGGCGTGAGCATGAGCAAGCGCACCAAAACCGGCTGGAGCCGCCCCGAGAAGATCAACATTGAGGATTTCTACAACGACGACGAGGAAAACGTCGACTACTTCCTGGGCACTTCGGGCAAGGTGTTGCTGATGGCCGTGGAGCGCAAAGACGGGCAGGGCGGCCAGGATATTTTCGTGAGCTTCCGCAACGCCGACGGCAAATCGTGGAGCAAACCGCGCAGCCTCGGGCCCAGCATCAACACCAAAAAGCCAGAGTTTGCGCCTTTTTTGGCTTCGGATGGCAAGACGCTGTACTTCGCCTCGGAGGGCCATGGCGGCTACGGCAAGAGCGACGTATTCTACAGCAAGCGCCTCGACGACAGCTGGACCAACTGGACCAAGCCCCGCAACCTGGGCCCCAACGTCAACTCCCCCGATTTCGACGCCTACTACGTGGTGTCGGCGGCCGGCGAGGATGCCTACTTGGTTTCCACGCGCAATGGCACCGGCAACTCCAAAGACATCTTCCGCATCGGCCTCACGCCCCAGTTCAAGCCCGAAGTGGTGACGTTGGTGCGCGGCCGGGTACTGGACGCTGCCACCAAAAAGCCGGTGCCGGCTACCATCAAATACGAAAACCTGCTCACGGGCGAGGAAATCGGGGTGGCCGAAACCAACCCGGTGGACGGCTCCTACACCATCGTGCTGCCCTCGGGCATTCAGTACGGCTACCGCGCCGAGGCCCCCAACTACCTGGCCGAAGCCGACAACCTCGATGTGACGGACCGCCAGAAGTATTCCGAAGTCACGCAGGATTTGTACCTCGTGCCCTTCGCCGTGGGCCAGACCATCAAGCTGAACAACATCTTCTTCGCTCAGAGCAAGTACTACCTGCGCGAAAACTCCTACCCCGAGCTGCTGCGCCTGGTGCGCACGCTCAAGGAGTACCCAAACGTGGAAATCAAGCTGGAAGGCCACACCGATAACCAAGGCGACCCGGCCCTAAACCTGAAGCTCAGCCAGGACCGCGTGAACGAGGTAAAGAAGTTTCTGGTGCAGAAGGGCATCAAAAGCACCCGCATTGCCACCGAAGGCTACGGCGACACCAAGCCCGTTGCCAGCAACGACCAGGAAGAAACCCGCAAGCTCAACCGCCGCGTGGAGTTCCGGATTACGAAGAAGTAGGGCCTCACCCCCCCGGCCCAGCAAATGCTTGATGCGCTTATCCCGTGGAGAGGGGGAGCCAGCCGACTGCAACGCAGCACCTTCGGCTGACGCCTCAGATGCCGCTACTATAAACTGCAAAGCGCCTCTACCTTGTGGTAGGGGCGCTTTGCGTTTAGTGCTCTAAACAAAATTGGTGAGCAGTTGCGGAGGCGCCAGCCGACGTGGCGGCGTTGTAGTCGTCAGGCTCCCCCGCTCCACGGGAGAGGGGGCCGGGGGGTGAGGCTCTACGACAGCCGCCCTTCGTCGCGGCCGGGCTTGCTGCTGCTGCTCTGGCCACCGGGGTTGGCGATGGAGTCGCGCATGTCGGTGTCGGCCTGTACGTTGCGCATTTTGTAGTAGTCCATCACGCCCAAGTTGCCGGAGCGGAAGGCTTCGGCAATGGCCTTCGGGATTTCGGCTTCGGCCTCCACCACGCGGGCTTTGGCTTCCTGGGTTTTGGCGCGGTTTTCCTGCTCCACGGCCACGGCCATGGCGCGGCGCTCCTCGGCCTTGGCTTCGGCCACTTTGAGGTCGGCAGTGGCCTGGTCGATCTGGAGCTTGGCGCCGATGTTCTCTCCGATGTCGATGTCGGCAATGTCGATGCTCAGGATTTCGAAGGCGGTGCCGGCATCGAGGCCCTTGCTGAGCACGAGCTTGGAAATCTTGTCGGGGTTTTCGAGCACTTCCTTGTGCGACTTCGACGAGCCGATGCTGGTCACGATGCCTTCGCCAACGCGGGCCAGGATGGTTTCCTCGCCGGCGCCGCCCACCAGCTGCGTGATGTTGGCGCGCACCGTAATCCGGGCCTTGGCAATCAGCTGGATACCGTCCTGTGCCACGGCCGCCACGTTGGGCGTGTTGATGACTTTGGGGTTTACGCTGGTCGTTACAGCCTCGAATACGTCGCGCCCGGCCAAGTCGATAGCGGTGGCCTGCTTGAAGGTGAGCGGGATGTTGGCCTTATCGGCCGAAATCAGGGCCTTGATGACGCTGGGAATGTTGCCGCCGGCCAGGTAGTGGGTTTCCAGGTCGTTAGCAGTCAGCTCCAGGCCGGCCTTGGTGCTCGTAATCATGGAATTGACGATGAGGGACGGCGGCACTTTGCGCACCCGCATAAACGCCAGCTGGAACAAACTCACCTTCACCCCCGAAAACAGCGCCGTAATCCAGAGGCTGATGGGGAAGAAGTACAGAAACACCAGCAGCACAACGGCCCCGACGATAATCGGAAGGAAGGGAGGATTCATGCGAGTAAGGTAGTGGTTAAATGGTTGGATTGTTAAATGGCTGTCTTTTCTGAATCACTCGTCAGAACAGACAGCCATTTAACCATTCAGCCATTCAACTATTTGCTTCCACCACAATGCGGTTTTGCTCGATGCGCAGCACGCGCACCTCGGTGCCGGCCGCTACAAACTCGCCGCGGGTAGTTACCTCGCGGCGGTTTTCGGCGAAGAGCACGGTGCCGGCCGGGCGCAGGGCCGAGAGCGTGCGGCCGGTGGTGCCGGGCTGCACGTCGGGCAGGCGGGCGTCGCGCACGTGGCCGCTGTTCACGTCGTTGAGGGCCACGCGGGCCAGGTTTTTGGGCCGCAGCCCCACGTACACCAGCAGCCCCGCCACCACCACCGACGAGGCCAGCAGTACGTGCCCGGTGCCGGAGCCCAGGTCGCGGTAGGCAAACCAGACGCCGGCCGCCAGCAGCGCAAAGCCCAGCAGCCCCACCACCGTCGTGCCCGGAATAAAGATGACTTCGGCCGCCAGAAACATCAGGCCAAAAAGCAAAAGCAGCGCAACGGTAAGCCAGTCCATAGCAGGGGAGGAGTTAGGTCAGGAAAAGATAAGCACAGGTTCACGGATTTTTCGGATTAGACGGATTTCACGGATTTTGTGGACGGCGCTGTGTTGCTTTCTTCAGCCGAAAACCAACGGAAATTAGTTGGAACCCAATGAAAAGAGGCTTGCTGATGGGCAAGCCTCTTTTGCTGTAACAGAACGGTAGCCGTTCACAAAATCCGTGAAATCCGCCTAATTCGAAAAAATCCGTGATTTAGTAGGCCCGGGCGAAGTACACGCGGCGCTTGCTGGGCTTGCCGGTCAGGATGCAGGTGCCGTCCTCGTCGGGTTCCGAGAGGGCCATGCACCGGATGGTGGCTTTGGTTTCCTCCTTGATGCGCTCCTCGGTTTCGGGGGTGCCATCCCAGTGGGCCACCACGAAGCCGCCTTCGCCTTCCAGCGCCTGCTTGAACTGCTCGTAGGTATCCACGCGGTGCGTGTGCGTCTCGCGGAACTTGTGGGCGCGGTTGTAGATGTTGGTCTGGATGTCGTCGAGCAGCGCGGCTACGCTGTTCACGATGTCGGCCAGGGGCAGGTTCATCTTTTCCTTGGTGTCGCGGCGGGCCACTTCCACGGTACCGGCGTCGAGGTCGCGCATGCCCACGGCCAGGCGAACGGGCACGCCTTTCAGCTCCCACTCGGCAAACTTGTAGCCAGGGCGCTCGGTGTCGCGGTCGTCCACTTTCACCGAAATACCACGCTCAAGCAGCCCCATCTGCATCGGGCGGATGCGCTCCAGCAGCTCGTCGAGCTGGCCGGACTTGTAGATGGGCACGATGACCACCTGAATGGGGGCCAGCTTGGGTGGCAGCACCAGGCCTTCGTCGTCGGAGTGGGCCATCACGAGGGCACCCATCAGGCGCGTGCTCACGCCCCAGCTGGTGCCCCATACGTACTCCAGGCCGCCTTCCTTGCTTTGGAACTGCACGTCAAACGCCTTGGCGAAGTTCTGGCCCAGGAAGTGCGAGGTGCCGGCCTGCAGGGCCTTGCCATCCTGCATCAGCCCTTCGATGCAATAGGTGTCCTCGGCGCCGGCAAACCGCTCGTTTTCGGTTTTCACGCCCTTCACTACGGGCAGCGCCATCCACTCCTCGGCAAACTGGGCGTACACCTCCAGCATCTGGCGGGTTTCGGCTACGGCTTCTTCGGCGGTAGCGTGGGCGGTGTGGCCTTCCTGCCACAGAAACTCGGCGGTGCGCAGAAACAGGCGGGTGCGCATTTCCCAGCGTACCACGTTGGCCCACTGGTTGATGAGCAGCGGCAGGTCGCGGTAGCTCTGGATCCAGCCTTTGTAGGTGCTCCAGATGATGGCCTCCGAAGTGGGGCGCACCACCAGCTCCTCTTCCAGCTTGGCGTTGGGGTCGACGCGGAGCTTGCCGGGGTTGTCGGGGTCGGTCTGCAGGCGGTAGTGGGTTACTACGGCGCATTCCTTGGCAAAACCCTCGGCGTTTTTTTCTTCCGCCTCGAACAAACTTTTGGGGACAAACAGCGGGAAATAAGCGTTTTGATGGCCCGTGCGCTTGAACATATCGTCGAGCGTACGCTGCATTTTCTCCCAGATGGCGTACCCGTATGGTTTAATCACCATGCAGCCTCGTACAGCGGAATTCTCAGCCAGGCCGGCGCGCTTCACCAACTCATTGTACCACAGGGAATAATCCTCGCTCCGCTTGGGCAAACTTTTGCTCATGTTTCAGGTATCTTTGGTAAGTTGAAAAAGTTCCCGTTTTGGCCCAAGATTTGTGCTAGACATTTCGGCACCGTTTCGTCGCCAAATTACGTTATTAAACCGGAGCCTGTCGTCTCGGTCTGCAACTGGTGTAGGCAAGTCTTCGGTGTTTGAGTAGCTGCTTTCTTTCGCCCGCCTCCTTTTTTGTTAGCCGTCATGAAAAAAATCCTCTCTACCCTGCTGCCTGCCTTCTCCCTGCTCACGCTGGGAGGCTGCGCAAGCACCGCCGGGCTTTCCACTACGGAAAGCGACGGCGTCTATTATTCTTCCTCTGACCGCACCACGCAAAGCGCGGCGGCGGTAGCGGCGGCCACGCCCGCCACCCGCGACGAGCTAACGAACCCTGACTACACGGAGCAAGGCAACTCGGCCGCTACCGACGAAAGCACCGAATACTACGACGATGACTACGCGTATTCGTCGCGCATCCGGCGCTTCCATCAGCCCTACTACCGCAGCTTCGGCTACGGCTACAATGACTTCGTGTTTGCTGACCCCTTCTGGTACGGCGGCCCCGGCTACTACTCTGCCTGGGGTCCCAGCTACGGCTACGGCGGTTACGACCCCTTCTGGGGCTATGGCGCCTACGGCAGCGGCATCAATATCAATATCGGCTTTGGCAGCCCGTGGGGCTGGGGCCGGCCCTGGGGCTGGAACCGTTGGGGCGGCTACGGCCGTGGCTATTATGATGGCTTCTATAACGGCTACTACGGCGGCGGCTACGGCGGTTACGGTGGCGGTTATTACGGTGGTGGCTTCGGTGGCTATTCCGGTGGCGGCCGCTCAGTGAACCAGCGCTACGGGCCGCGCAGCAGCCGTAGCGCCGAAGCCGTTACGTCGGGCCGCACGGGCTCCGGCACCGGTGTCGGTGGTGTGGGTACGAGCACCGGTGGAGGCCGGGGTCGCGTCACGGAAGGTGGCTTGGTGGCTCCGGACGGCAACACGTCCGGCAACGTGGTGGGAAGCACCCCCGCTACCATGCCCGGCCGCCGCAACGTGCGCATGACGGATGCCGCTACCAGCGGTACGCCCGGCGTCCGGGGCACCCGCAACCCTGATCTTGGTACCGATGGGGCCGCCGGCCAAACGGTCCCCGACCGCAACAATGGCATCACGCGCAGCCCGGCGCTGCAGGATGCTGCCACTGAACGGCCTACCCGCAGCTACGAAGGTCGCCGTTGGCGCGTAGCGCAGGATGGTGCCGGTAGCGCAACACAGCCACAACCTTCTACCGACTATTCGCAGTCGCGCCGCAGCAACCGCAGCATCTTCAACCAAAGCCAGCCCCAGGGCAGCAGTGGGCAAGCCACGGAGCAGCCGGTTCGCCGGTCGTCTCCGCAACGCACCTATGAGGCTCCGCAGCGCAGTGCTCAGCGCTCGTATGAAGCTCCCCAGCGTAGCTACGAGGCACCTAGCCGGTCCTCAGAGCCTTCGCGCAGCTACTCGCCGCCTTCCGGCGGTGGCGGCAACAGCGGCGGCGGCGGCCGGGGCCGTGTGAACTAAGCAGCCTGCTGCATCCTGAAACCGAATCTGTGACGGGCCGCATGGCGGCCGCCTTCCTTTCCCTCAGATGAAAAACCTGAAATACTGGCTTGCCGTGGCCTTTGCGGGCCAGGCTAGCTACGGCTTTGCCCAACAAGTAGCCCAGGGCTACCAAATAGATGCCCTGCGCTTCTCGCAGACCCAGCCTAGCGGCACAGCCCGCACCCTTGGCATCGGGGGAGCCAATGTGGCCGTGGGCGCCGACCTGAGCAGCCTCGTAACGAACCCGGCCGGTTTGGGCCTCTATCAGCGCTCCGAGTTCAGCTTCACGCCTGGCCTGGGTTTGGGCAACACCGACGCCACAGGCTTCGGCTCCACTACCTCCGACTCGCGCAACAGCCTGCACGTGGCCAGCTTGGGCGCCGCCTTTGTGCGGCGCCGGCCCGATGCCGATAACAACGCGTGGCGCGGGGGCACGTTTGCTATTGGCTTCAACCGCACCAACGACTACAACCAACGCTTCCGCTACCGCGGCCAGCCCGACCCCAGCCAGGATATTCTGCAGCGCTTCAACGACCCGGAAATCAGCGTAGCCTTTGCTGAGCAGCAGTTCAACAGTGGCTATCAGAACCTCGATGGCTTGGCGTACGGAGCCTTTCTGACAGACTATTATCCTGCCAACGGCCAGCCGCAGGACAGTGTCCTGGGCCTGTCGCGGCCGTTTGAGGACACCGGCCGGCTCACGCAGGATGAAACCGTGCTGACCACGGGCTCCCAGACACAGTTTGACTTCGGCTACGGCGCCAGCTACCGCGACCGGCTGTATGTGGGTGGGGCCATTGGCATCGTGAGCACCCGTTACAACTCTACGAGTACGCTTACGGCTTCGGAGGCAACGCCCGACGGCAACACCGCCTTCAACAGCCTCACGTACCGCGAAATACTGGAAACGCGAGGCAGCGGTATCAACGCCCGCATCGGGGCCATCTACCGCTTCAACGATGCCGTGCGCTTCGGCGCTTCTATTCAGACTCCGACACTGATGACGCTGTCGGAAACCTACAGTTCGTCGTTGAGCGCCAACTTCGACCGGCCGGTGCGGGTGGGTGGCCAGAGCTACACCAGCCGCGAGGTCAGCACCGGCTCTGTGGGCTTCGATTACACCCTGACTTCACCATTCCGGGCCTCGGGCGGGGTGGCGGTGGTAGTGGGCAAGTATGGCTTCCTGACCGGCGACGTGGAATACCTAAACTATGGGCAGGCCCGACTCAGCTCCCAAGGCAACCAGCAGGAAACCGATTTCAGCTCCGACAATACCGCCATCAAGGGCCTGTACCAGTCGGCCGTGAACGTGCGGGTGGGGGGCGAACTGCGCCTCGATGCCTTCCGGCTGCGTGCCGGCTACGCCCGCTACGGCGACGCCTACCGCCAGAGCGACTTCGACCGCACCCAGAACTATTACACCGGCGGCGCCGGCATCCGGCAGAACAACTTCTTCCTGGACGTGGCCGGCGTGTACGGCACCAGCAAGCGGTTCTACAGCCCTTACACCCTGAGCACCAACAATACGCCGGTGGTGAGCGTGGACGCAAGCCGCTTCACGACCACCGTTACGGCCGGCTTCCTGTTCTAGGCGGTCAGCATTAGCACAACAAAAAAGCCCCCGCACCAGACAGTGCGGGGGCTTTTTGCGTTTGGCGCCGACCTACTTCGTGATGCGTACCTGCAGCAGCACGGCCGGGCGGGGAGCCGTCGGGAAATCCTCGATGTAGAGCAGGCCGGTCTTGTTGGTGATGGTGCGGAAGGCTACCACCTGGCCTTTGGTCAGCACGCCGGTGTTGGTGGTGGGGGGCGTGCCGGTGTTGAAGGCGGCCAGCAGCTCAGCCTCACTGTCGGCGGCGGCAAAGCCGGCCTGGTTGAGGGTGGTGCCGCGGAACTCGGTGCGGCGGCGGGTGGTCCAGGCGCGTAGCGTCAGGGCCGGGTCGGCGGGGGCAGCCAGGGCCCGGGCACCGGCCGCCAGTGGCAGATACACCACGTCGATGGAGTCGCGGTTCTGGGCGGTGCGCGGGCCCAGCGCAAACGCGGGCAGCGCCAGCCCCGCCGACAGCGCCAGGTAGCTGCGCGACTTGCGCGTAAGCGGGGCCTGCAGCCGCAGCGTGTAGCGGTGGTAAGTCAGCAGCGAGTCGGGGTTGCGGAGCGTGAGGATGTAGCTGCGCTGGTTGGACGCGCCGTCGGTGTCCTCCACCTGAAAATTCCAGGTTTCGCGGCCCGAGGTGCTGCGCGTGCCGGCCGTGTACTGAAACACTTGGGCCCGCTTGCCCGCCGGCAGCAGCGAGTCGAGAAACACGAGCGGCTCCTTTTCGGTGGGCACCCGGTCGGGGTCGAAGGGAGAGGGGTAGATGTAGGGGTTGCGGTTGCGGAAGTAGTCGACGGTGATGCGCAGGCGGGTGAGGGCCGGGCCGCTTACGGTGTCGCGGGCTTCGGCAAACACGCGGGTCGAGAACGTGTCGGCGGGCACGGCGCTGGTGCGGCTGGCGCTCAGCAGCGCCGGCGTGGTGCTGCCCACCAAATCGATGCGCGGGCCGGGGTTGGGCTCGGGGTTGCAGGCGGCCAGCAGCAGCAGGGGCGAGGCAAGAAGCGGAAACAGACGATAACGCATAGGTTCGGTAAAGGTCGGAGTTTCGGGCGGATGTGCCACGCCGCCGGGTTTTGCCGGGTGGCCTGTGCAACCAAGCCCGCGCCATTGGCTACCTTAACGTCCCGATTCCCCCAGACATTTTCCTTCTGCATGAAATTTCGCTCGTTCACGCTGGCCCTGTGGCTGGCCACCGCCGGCCCCGCGCTGGTGCCCGCCCTGCTGCCCGCCGCCTCGGCTCAGCAAAAACAGAACATCACCCTCGAAGACATCTGGCAGAAAGGTACGTTTGCCGCCAGGTCGGTGCCCGGCTTCAACTGGATGAACGACGGCCGCTTCTACTCCTCGCTCGACCAGGGCAACCTCGTGCAGCACGACGTAACCACCGGTCAGCCCGTGCAGACGCTGGTGGCCGCCACCGCCCTGCAACTGCCCGGCCAGAGCCAGCCGCTGCCCGTGGACGGCTACAGCTTCAACGCCGACGAGCAGCAGGTGCTGTTCAGCACTGCCACCGAGCCGATTTACCGCCGCTCCAGCAAGTCCACGTTCTACATCTACAACCGCCAGAGCAAGCAGCTTACGCCCCTGAGCCAGGCGCCCGGCAAGCAGCTCTACGCCACCTTCTCGCCTGATGGCAAGCGCGTGGCCTTCGTGCGCGACAACAACCTGTACGTGACGGACCTGGCCACCATGCGCGAAACCGCCGTGACGACCGACGGCGCGCTGAACAAGATCATCAACGGCGGCACCGACTGGGTGTACGAGGAGGAGTTCGAGTTTGCGCAGGGCTTCCAATGGTCGCCGGATTCGCGCTACGTGGCCTTCTACACCTTCGATGAAAGCCAGGTGCCCGAGTACAACATGCAGGAGTGGGGCACGCTCTACCCCAAGGACTACCGCTACAAATACCCCAAAGCCGGCGAGAAAAACTCCGTCGTGAGCGTTTCGGCCTACGACGTAGCCGCCGCCAAAACCACCAAGCTGGACGTGGGCCCCGAGCCGGACCAGTACATCCCGCGCATCCTCTGGACCCAGACGCCCGACCTGCTCAGCATCCGGCGCATGAACCGCCTGCAGAACAAGCTGGAAATCCTGCACGCCAACGCCCGCACCGGCCAGAGCCAGGTGGTCCTCACCGACACCGACAAGGCCTACGTGGAAGTCAACGACGACCTGCGCTACCTGCAGGGCGGCAAGGAGTTCCTGTTCAGCAGCGAGAAAGACGGCTACCGCCACCTCTACCTCTACACCATGGGCGGCAAGCTGGTACGCCAGCTCACCAAAGGCCCCTGGGAAATCACCAGCATCGACGGCTTCGACGAGAAAAAGGGCCTCGTGTACTACACCAGCACCGAAGCCTCGCCGCTGCAGCGCCACCTCTACCGCGTCGATCTGAAAGGCAAGGGCAAAACCCGCCTCAGCGAAGCCGGCCGCGGCACCGACGCCGCCAACATGAGCGCCGATACCCGCTACTACCTCAACTACCACTCCGAAGCCGGCGTGCCCGCCGTGGTGAGTCTGCGCAACGGCCAGGATGGCAAGCTGGTGAAAGTGCTGGAAGACAACGCCAAGCTGCGCGACAAGCTCAGCCAGTACAACCTGGCCACGCCCGAGTTCTTCAGCTTCAAAACCAGCGAAGGCGTGGAGCTGAACGGCCAGATGCTGAAGCCCACCAACTTCGACGCCACCAAAAAATACCCCGTGCTCATGCACGTCTACGGCGGCCCCGGCTCCCAGACCAACGCCGACTCCTGGGGCGGCACCAACTACCTCTGGCACCAGATGCTGACCGAAAACGGCTACATCGTGGTGATTGTGGACGGGCGCGGCACCGGTGCCCGCGGCGCGGCCTTCAAGAAAGTCACCTACGCCAACCTCGGCAAGCTCGAAACCGTGGACCAGGGCGAAGGCGCCAAGTACCTGGCCTCGCTGCCCTACGTCGATAAAGGCCGCATCGGCATCTGGGGCTGGAGCTTCGGCGGCTACATGACCGCCCTTGCCCTCACCAAAAACGCCGACCTGTTCAAGATGGGCATCTCCGTGGCCCCCGTCACCAACTGGCGCTACTACGACACCGTCTACACCGAGCGGTTCCTGAAAACGCCCCAGGAAAACCCCGCCGGCTACGACGACAACTCGCCCGTGCAGCACGCCGACAAGCTCAAAGGCAAGCTCCTGCTCGTCCACGGCACCGGCGACGACAACGTGCACTTCCAGAACTCGGTGGCCTTCACCGACGCCATGATCAAGGCCAACAAAGACTACCAGACGCTCTACTACCCCAACCGCAACCACGGCATCTACGGCGGCACCACCCGCCTGCACCTCTACCGCCAGATGACCGATTTCGTCCTGAAGAATTTGTAGGCAAGCCTGTCATTGCGAGCGAAGCGAAGCAATCCTTCCTCTCAATGCTGAAAACGACCCTAAGCAGCAAGCCCTCCGGCAGTAGGCCAATAACCTACCGCCGGAGGGCTTTGCTGTTAAGAGGCGGTGGCAGGCCGTTTGCTTAAACCATTGTGGCACGTCTTTACTGCTTATACTTGATGGACTATCGAGTACGTTTGATCTCATTTCCTGCTCGTTGGCACCCATGAATTCGTTGCTCCATGCCTTCTTGCTCCTCTGCGGTGTAGCCGCACACGCGCAACAACCCAATATCGTTCGAACCGACTCCTCGCGCATCGTGACCCGCCTGTATCCCGGCGGAAAAGAAGTCAAGGAATACCTGACGCACAAAGACCGAGTGTACTTCCGGTTTTATCGGAATAACCGGGGCAACGTCACCACCACCTCAACCTATACCAAAGCCGAGCGGCCCGTGGGCATGACCCGCGAGTACGACGACCGCGGCACCCTGCGCTACTCAATTGACCACGACCACGGGCAGTGGCTGGTACCTAATCCGCAAGACTACCCTCATTATACCCTGCAGGCGCGCATCAAGGCCAAGGCCGACCACCTGATTGCGACCATGTATGGGGAGAAGTTTTTGCGCCAACATGCGGTGTGGAATGTTTGGGGGTCGGCCATCTACAACAGCACCCTCGGCGGCAACTGGACCGATGTCTTAGGGGAAAAGCCTACCCGGTACCTGTTGCGTTACGACATCCGCCTAGACGAGGAGCACGTCTACCCTGAACTCATCGAGTTGCAGTTCGACGCCATAGGCACGTTCATCCCCGACGACGTGGACCAATCCTACGGGTTTGAGAGATTGACCACTTTCCCCGCCAAAGGCATGAGACTGGTTTACCGCGACGCGCTTGCCACCGCAGAGCGGAAAAGCGGGGCGAAGACTGGTTCGTTAACCGGCTACCTAACATGGGAGCGGGTCCCTGACCCGTCTTGGCACCCGTCCTGGTATCCGTCTGGCTACTTCCAGGGCCAATACCGCTTTTATGTCTCTGTTCGGACGGGTACCCGCCAAGAACTGCATCCGAAGGGCCGTTCCCGTATCACGACCTATTATGACGTGTATGTCTTCAACCCCTGGACAGGAGCCTTCGTGGAGAAGAAAACGATGGAAGCGGTCAATGAATGGGAAGCCAACAGTGGCTTTCGTAGCGGATTGAGGCCCAAGAGAGAAAGAGCAGGCGCCTGATAAAGGTGCTTACGGTAAGCAATAAGCTAGTTTTTGATACAAGTCATCGGATAAGAAGAATTGATGGCTACCATACACCACTTGCCAGTTATCATCTACCATCTGCCAGATAACATCTACCACTTGCCAGACAGTGTCTACTGCTTGCCAGACACCATCCACCGCCTGCCAGATAGCATCCACCACTTGCCAGATACCATCTACCGCCTGCCAGTTGTCATCTACTACCTGCCAGCTAGCATCCACCACCTGCCAGACACCATCCACTGCCTGTCAGCACAATTCTTTCGCGGGTAAATACCTATACTTGAACCAATAATTCCAGCCAATCATCTATTCCGTACACGCAGCCTAGCCTTTTGTTCGTTTGTGCGTAGACCCCTAGCAATGCGAATACCCCGGCTTTCCTCTTTCCTGCTTGGCCTGACGCTGCTGGCCGCCGCGGCCTGCCAGCCCGACCAGCCCGCCACCACCGAGCGGCGCACCCCCGCCCTGGCCGATTCCCTGGCCCTCGATTCCCTGTCCGACCCCGTCGGCATCCTCGATACCACCCCCGTACGCCGCGACTGGCACCGCCTAGCCCGGCCCACCTCGCGCACGGCCCCGCTCATCGTCTACCGCAGCGTACGCCGCGCCCCAGCCGGCCTCCAGGACAACGCGCCGCCGCCCGGCGATGCCACCCTGTTCGACGTGGCCCGCAAAGCCAGCGAGTATTTCCAGATCGACCCCACCCAGGCCGCCGAAGTGCGCGGCCGCGCCGGCACCGTGGTCCGCATCAGCGCCGGCACTTTGGTTGATGCCCAACAGAAAGCGGCCACCGGCCCCGTGTGGGTGGAGCTGAAGGAGTGCCTGACGCCCGCCGAGATGCTGCTCACCAACCTCAGCACCATCACCACCGATGGCCAGCCTCTCCAGACGGCCGGCATGGTGCTGCTGAAAGCCTCCCAGAACGGCCAGCCCCTGCAAGTCGCCGCCGGGCGCACCGTGCGCCTGGAACTGCCCGCCGCCAACGGCCGCCCCCTACCCGACATGCGCCTCTACCACGGCCAGGGCACCGCGCCTGTTCGCTGGGAGCTGGCACCCGAAACCGCCGCCCCCGCGCCCGAAACCGCCGAAACCATATACACCGACGCCCGCCCCATGCCCGCCTACGGCAGCGGCCCCGCCGACATCAACCGCCTGATCCGCTACCCCCAGCAGGCGCTGGCCAGCCGAACCCAGGGCGTGGTATTCGCCTCGTTTGTGGTCGATGAAGGCGGCAAAGTGCTCAACCCCAAAGTGCTCTACGGCCTCGGCCACGGCTGCGACGAAGAGGTGCTGCGCGTGCTCCGCCAGACCTCCGGCCACTGGACGCCCGGCCAGCGCAACGGCGAGTTCGTGAAGGTGAAAATGATGCTGCCCGTACGCTTCTCCTTCAACGAAGGCCAGCTCTCCACCGCCGACAGCACCCCCACCGCCGAGCAGGCCCTGGCCGCCGACCTCCCCGCCGACGAGCCCACGGCCCCCGAGCCCGAGCCTACGGACCGCTACGTGTTCCACTGCGCCCAGCTGGGCTGGCTGAACGCCGACCGCCCGCAGGCTGGCGCCACCACCTCGCTGCAAGCCACCGAGTCCGTCACGTCCTCGGCCAACACCCCCGACGGCACCTCGGTACGGCTGGTGCTGCGCGGCGCCACGCCCACCATTCTGGCCGCTGAGGCCGGCAGTGGCAGCTACCAGTTCGAGAACGTACCGGCCGGCCGCCGCGCCGTGCTCATCGGCCTGCGTTACGAGGCCGGCACGCCCTACCTCGCCTGGCAGGAAACCACCACCGGCCAGGAGCCCGACCCGCTGGAGTTTCAGGAAGTCACGCTGGACGAGCTGGAACGGCGCTTGGAGCGGCTGTAATCCGGCTGTCATTCCGAGCGCAGCGAGGAATCTGGGTTAATCCGTTGAATGGATCATCCTCAGATTCCTCGCTGTGCTCGGAATGACAGCTTTACAGCTTCACGGTCACGCTTTGTGCCTCTGTGAAGAAACGTAGCGCCTCCAGGCCCCCTTCGCGGCCCACACCGGAGTTCTTCATGCCCCCGAAAGGCGTACGCAGGTCGCGGTGCAGCCAGGTGTTGATCCAAACGATGCCGCTGTGCAGCTGGTGCGCCACGCGGTGGGCCCGGTTCAGGTCGCGGGTCCAGATGGTGGCGGCCAGGCCGTAGTCGGTGCCGTTGGCCCAGGTCAGCACTTCCTCTTCGGTGTCGAAGGGCGTGAGCGTGACCACGGGGCCGAAGATTTCTTCGCGGTTGACGCGGCAGTCGGGCGCGAGGCCCTCGAACACGGTGGGCTGCAGGAAGTAGCCCTCGGCGCAGCGGCCCGGCAGCTGCACGCGCTGCCCGCCGGCCAGCAGGGTGCCGCCTTCCTCGTGGGCCAGTGCAATGTAGCCCAGCACCTTCTGCAGATGCGCCTCGCTCACCAGGGCCCCCTGGCGGCTGGTTTCCAGCTGCGGGTCGGCTACGGTCAGGCCCGCTACGCCCGCCAGGAAATCAGTTTTGAACTGCTCGTAGATGCTGCGCTCGATGAAGATGCGCGAGCCGCACAGGCAGATCTGGCCCTGGTTGGCAAAGCTGCTGCGCAGGCTGGTGCGCACGGCCTCAGCCAGGTCGCAGTCGGCGAAGATGATATTAGGGTTTTTGCCGCCCAGCTCCAGCGAGAGTTTCTTGAACATGGGCGCGGCGGTGCGCGCTATCTGCTCGCCGGTTTTGGTGCCGCCCGTGAAGCTGATGCCCTTGATGCTTGGGTGCTCGATGATGGGCTGGCCCGCGCCCGGCCCCGTGCCGTGCACGATGTTGAGCACGCCCGCCGGCAGCCCGGCCTCGATGCACAATTCGCTCAGCAGAAACGCCGTGTAGGGCGTGATTTCCGAGGGCTTGGCCACCACCGTACACCCGGCGGCCAGCGCCGGCGCAATCTTCCAGGTAAACAGATACAGCGGCAGGTTCCAGGGCGAAATGCAGCCCACCACGCCCAGCGGGTGCCGCACCGTGTAGTTCAGCGCCACGCCTTCCTGAAAGTGGGTTTCGGAGGCGAAGTGTTGCGCCGCCGTGCCGAAGAAGGCGAAATTGCTGGCGGCGCGCGGGATGTCCGCGGTGCGGGCCAGGCTGACAGGCTTGCCATTGTCCTGGCTTTCGGCCTGGGCCAGGCGCTCCAGGTCGCGCTCAATCAGCTCCGAGATGCGCACCAGCAGCCGGCCCCGGTCTTCGGCCGGCAGGCGGCGCCAGGCGGGCAGGGCAGCCTCGGCGGCGGCCGAGGCGCGGGCTACGTCTTCAGCATCCGAATCCGGAATGTAGCTGAACACCTGGCCGGTGGCGGGCTCGATATTGGGCAGGTAGCGGCCGGCGGCGGGCGGCACCAGCTGGCCGTTAAGGTAGTTTTGGAGGTGAAGCATAGCAAAGCGGACGGGACGGCGGGAAAGCCCGAAAAGGTACGACTTAGCCAGCAACGGCTACCTTTGCCCGCCCCGGCTTTAAGCTGGCCGGCCTTCTTTCTTCGCTGATTTCCGCATCTGTATGCCTCACGCAACCTCCGGCTGGCGGCTGGCGCTGGTAGTAGCTTCCTATCTGGCCGTGTTCGTGGCCTGGACCTGGCCGCTGGCCGCGCACCTGAGCACCGCTTTCCCCGCCTTCGCCGACCAGGATGGCTACATGCAGCTCTGGAACGTGTGGCATTTCCGCGAGCAGGTAGTGGCCGGGCACAACCCGTTCTACTCCACCTGGCTGCTCTACCCCGAAGGCGCGGGACTCTGGCTGCACACTTACATTCCGGTGGTGGGCATGGTCAACGTGCTGATCAACAACGAAATGCTGGCTCTCAATCTCACGCTGGCTGCCGAGTATGCGCTGTCGGGGGCGGGGGCGTGGCTGCTGGCGCGGCGCTGGCTGCACCAGCCGGCACTGGCGTGGCTGGCGGGGCTATTCTTCGCGTTTTCGCCCTACAAAACTGTGCGGCTGCCGTATCACTTTGATCTGGTGCTCACGGCCACGGTGCCCTTTTACCTGCTGGCTTTCCTGAGCGCCTTCTGGTTTGAGCCGGGCCGATTCTGGCCGCAGGTGCGCAGCTGGAAAGCCGTGGCGGCCTGCTTCGGGTTGGGCATCATCACGCTATTCAGCGACTACTATGTCCTGTTTGCGCTGCTCTACTTCTCGCTGGCCTACGCCGCCTGGTTCTGGCTGAAGCTGGGCAGCATCAACTGGCGCCACCGCCGCCCCTGGCTGATACTGGCTGCCGTGCTGGTCGTCAGCCACCTTGTCATCCGGCTCATGCGCCTGCGCGACGTGCCCGACAACGCTGGCTTCTGGTGGGGCGGCGACCTAGCGGGCTTCTTCCTGCCAGCCGACAACAGCCGCTGGCTGAACTTCGACTGGGCCCAGCAACTCTACCACAACCCGAAGATGTTCAATATGCCGGGCTCCGTGGAAAACGTTATGTTCCTGGGCTACGCGGTGCCGCTGGTGTGCGCGCTGGCGGCGCTGTGGCCGCGCCGGCCGGCCACCGTGCGCCACCTCGACCATCAGGGCCGGCCACTGGCGTGGGTGCTGCTGTTTTTTGTGCTGCTCACGCTGCCGGCGCTGCGGGTGCTGGGCCACGTCAAGCTCAACCTGCCCAACGGCCTGCTGCACTTCATCCCGTTCTTCAACAACATCCGCTGCCCCACGCGCTGGGTACTGATGGTAACGCTGTTGCTGCCTATTGTGGGGTTTGGGGCCCTGGAAGCCGCCTGGGATGCGTCGCGCCGCCCACTGCTACGCGCGCTGCTGAGCGCGGCGCTGGTGCTGGTAGTGCTGGTGGAGTTCTGGCCCGTGCCGCCGCCGCTGGACTCGTCCAGGCAGATGCCGGCGGCCTACCGGGCGGTGGCGGCGCTGCCCGGCGAGGCCCTGTTCACGGTGCCGTTTGGCTTGGTGGATGGCTACCGCCAACTCGGCAAAGTGGAGCTGCGCAGCTTTCTGCATCAGCCTTATTACCGCAAGAAGCTGCCCTCCGCCTACATTTCGCGCGTTGGGGCCGAGCAGTTTGCCCGCTTCGAGGCCGATACTGTGGTGCACGCGCTGCTGGCGCTGCAGCGCGCCCCCACCGATACCACGTTCACCGCGCCTTCGGCCACGGCTGCGGCCCGGTTCCGGCAGCACTACCAGCCCGCCGCCGTGCTCGTCAGCCCCGCCTGGCGCGACGGCCCCGCGCACCGCTACCTGCGCGCCGTATTTCCGGATTATGCCGAGCAGCGCTTCCCCGACGGCTACGTGGTGCTGGCGCCGAAGCGGAAGTAAGTGGAACGTCATGCTGAGCTTGCCGAAGCATCTCTCCCGCTGGCTAACCAATGCTACTATAACGAAGCGCTAGAGATGCTTCGACAGGCTCAACATGACGGGCTATACCTTCAGTCTCCTATTACCGCAGCTGCTTGTCAGTTTGCGGGGCGTGGGTGATGTTGGTATCGGAGATGATGTAGAGCGGGCGCTGGCGTACGTTGGCCGAAAGGCGCGCAATGTACTCGCCGATAATACCCACCGCAATGAGCTGCACGCCGCCCAGAAACAAAATGCTCACCATTAGCGAGGCCCAGCCTGGCTCGTAATCTTCGCTCACAAAGCGCGCATACAGCGTATAGAGCATCACCAGAAAGGCCACGCCCGACACGATAAAGCCCCCGATGGTAGCAGCTTTAAGTGGCGCGTCGGAGAAACCGGTGATGCCGTCCAGGGCCAGCCGGATCATCTTGCGGTAAGTGTAGCCGGTTTCGCCGCCGGCCCGCTCGGCCCGGTCGTACTCCACGTAGGTCTGGCGGTAGCCGATCCAGGAAATCTGGCCCCGGATGAACTTGTTCTGCTCCGGCATCTGCTTGAGGGCATCCACTACCTTGCGCGAAATGATGCGGAAGTCGCCGGTATCCACCGGAATGGAAATGTTGGTGATGCTGGCCAAAATCCGGTAGAACAGCTTGGCCGTGAGCTTCTTGGCGGCGCTTTCGCCCTGCCGGGAGCGGCGCTTGGCATACACCACCTCGTAACCTTCGTGCAGCTTCTGGTAGAGCGGCACAATCAGTTCGGGCGGGTCCTGCAGGTCGGCATCAATGATGACCACGGCCTCGCCGGCGGCCAGGTCCAGGCCGGCCGTCACGGCAATCTGGTGGCCGAAGTTGCGGCTGAAATCGATGAAGCGCACCCGCTCGTCGCGCACAGCCAGCGTCTGCACCAGCTGCAGCGACTTGTCGCGTGAGCCGTCGTTGATGAAGATAAACTCGTAGTGCAGCCCCATTGGATCCAGCACCCCGCGCAACCGGTCGTAGAGCGTCGGGATGTTGCTTTCTTCGTTGTAGATGGGGATAATGACGGACAGATCCACGGGGAGCAGGGCAGGGGAAGGAAAGAAATCAGGCCGACTTACTGGCCAGCGCAAATACACTTACGCCGGTAGGTAGATTAAACCGACTAAGCCACTTGTTTTCTGCTTTCACCAAACGTAAAAGTGCCTGATTGGCAAACGCTGGAAGACTTATTAGGTCACTGCTCAGGCCCGCAGGATTGTTGGTGGGACGCTGCCAGCGCCTGAGCAGCCAAGTCGGAAAAAATAGCCAAAAATTCCAGTAAGATTGCCGCAGAAGCGTATATCCGGTTGCAGTCAGCGCACGGCGCAGTGTGCCGGACGTGTAACGGCGGAAATGATGGTTGGCTACATCGTGGCGGCTCCAGAGCGAAGGGTGCGCCGGTACATACACCAGCAGCTTACCATTGGGTTTCAACACCCGCTGCCACTCCTGTAGTGCCCGGGTTTCGTCCTGAATATGCTCCAGCACATCCGACGCCACTACCAGATCAAAGCTACTGTCGGCAAACGCCAGCTGGCTACCGTCCATGACGCTCACGTTGGGGATACCACGCTGTTGGGCCAGCGCAATGGCCGTCTCGCTAATGTCGATGCCGTTTACGGCCTGATAGCCCGTTGCGCGCAGGCGCTGCTGCAGCGGCCCCCCGGAACAGCCTATTTCCAGAATACTAGCCTCCTTGGGTAGATTCAAGCCTTGGATCTGATTAAAGACGATATCTCGGCGGGCCTGAAACCACCAGTGTTGCTCTTCCAGCTGGTGGTAGAGGGCTTCGTACTGCGTATTCATATGCGAAAATAAGCCGTGAAACTCAGGTGAAATCCGAAGGGCAAGTTGCCGGCTGCACTTCTGGTCTCGGTGAAAAGGAAGGTTAAGGTTACTTGTGACTCAGTAAAAGCAGTGTTTGGCAGGGTTGGTCCTGATGCAGTTCCATTACCTGAAACACGGAATCCAGCCGAGCACGGTATTCTGCGTTACACAGCAGCGTAACCATGCCAGGCTTCAGTGCCCGGATGGCCGTACCCGGAAAGATAGTCAGCTCTTTTTGTTGCTGGTGCTTGTAGGTAAACTTATAGAAAGTGAGAGTGGCATTGTAGCCGCCGCTGTAGAGGATGGTTACGCTGTCGAGCTGTGGTTGCTGACGTAGCAATGCCCCCGTGTAGCCGGCTACATACCCATCTGGCCCGATACCATAATCGGTGTGGCGCTCCGCAATTATGCGCCTGACAACCGTTTCATAGGGAACATAAAACAAAAAAATACCGCAACCACTCCAGCTACCCACTGGCTGATTACCGACGTCGCATTAAGGTAGCGGGCGGCCAAGGCATGCGCAACTAGCGCCAGCGCTAGGCCCACTAGTAAGGCCATGGCCGGATAGATTGGGGCATCGTACCATTCCAGCTTGCTGCTGGCCGAACTCAGAATAGCCAGCCAGCCAGCGGCAAACAGGGCCAGCAGCCAAGCTGCCCACCGCAACCGTTTCTCGGGCTGCCAGGTGAGGAGCACGAGGGCCGGACCCAGTAGCCAGAGCCAGGGGTGGAAGAGGCCGTTCTGGATATTCACCAAGTAATAGTCCCAGGGATGACCATGAATCTGTTGCTCCGTCAGGTATCGGCCACCCAAGTCGTTTGCCATAACTGCCTGCCAGTAGCCTGGGTCGGCCAGTTCGCGCCCTCCAAAATAGCTGGCGATAATCAGCAAGAATACACTGACAGCAATATAGAGGCGCCCCTGCCGGAGTAGCCAGAATAATTTGCCCCGGAAAATAGTGTAGATAAACAGGGCGGGCAGGCCCAGCAGGCCGGCAATGCTTTTGGTGAGCACAGAGGCTGTTAAGCCTACAGTCAACCAAACCAAAGCACGAGAATTACCACTTTCTAGGTAGCGAAACAAAGAAGTCCAGATTACCACTTCCCAGAGGGTAAGCAGTACATCATAGTCGGCAGTGCGGGCAACGTGCAGCCGGATATACCCTACGCTGGTAGCGAGTACCAAGCCACTCAGGAAGCCGGCGACTGGCAGGCGTAAGTCGCGTGCTGCAAAGCGAAACACCAGCACAATAGTAGTTAGACTGGCAAGGGCAGTAGGCAGGCGTAGCGCCCAGGTGGAAAATCCAAAGGTGCTGAAGCTTAAAGCCTGCAGCCACACCATCAGCGGAGGCTTGGTGTTCCAGTGGTCGGGTTGACCCTCAAAGTGGGTTACCAGCCAGTTGCCGTTATAGACCATTTCGGCCGCGTTTACAGCTAGCCGTGACTCGTCCCAGAGTTGTACCGGGTTGCGGCCCAACTCATACCATAGCGGAATGGCAACCAATGCCAGTAGCAATAGCAGCAACTGATTCTCCGATGCACGCGCCCACTTGCTGATACTTGGTATGAAACGATGACGCAACTCAGGGGATAAAGTAAACCAGCTAGGCAACATGCGTGAATTGGAATGAACGACGCACTACTCTCTATAGTGCGCCTCTTATAGCTACGACAGGACTACTTGCGGCAAACGCCCCGAACAAAGATAGATAAAAGGTTTCTGGGCTATTTTCCCGGTCGGCTCTGCGGAATCTGTACTTTTGCCATAGCTCACTTTCCTATATGTCACTCACTACCCGAGTTGAAGCCGCCTTCTGGTACGGCTGTATCGTGCTGATACTACTTAGTGCAGCCCTCTACAATGGTTTTCCGCTGGTTACTTCCGACACGGGCGCGTACATCAATAGTGGCTTTCATCTGGAGGTGCCCCGTGACCGGCCTATTGTGTACGGGCTGTTTTTGCGGCTGACCAGCTTGCGGTTTTCTCTCTGGTTGGTGATTGGCGCGCAAGCCGCATTGCTGGCTGCAGTGCTCCTGCGGGCCACACGCGTATTGATGCCTGCCATTAATGCCCCCGGCATCAGGGTAGCGGTAATCCTGCTCAGTACTTGGGCCACCGGAGCTGCTTGGTTTAGTGGCCAGCTCATGCCGGATATCTTCACCGCCATTGGGCTGCTCACCATTTTGCTGTTCTATTTCGATGCGCATCTGAAGCGCTGGCAGTTGCCGTGGCTGGCGCTATTGCTGCTGCTATGTACCGTCATGCACTCCTCCAACCTGCTGACCTTCTCTTTAGTGGCCATGCTGGTAATAGGGCTGAAAGCCGTGCGGCGCCAGATGCAGGCATTGGCGTGGAGGCGGTTGGCCACAGTAGCAGGTATCGTGCTAATTGGCTGGCTAGTGCTGCCTAGTGTGCATTGGGCATTCGGCGGCGGCTTCGCCGTTTCGCGCAGCTCCTATATGTTTTTGATGGGACGGCTGGTAGAAAGCGGTATTCTTGACAAATATTTGGCTGACCATTGTGACGCGGGAGGTTTTCCGGAACTGTGTAAGTACCGCACTGAACTGCCCAACGATGCCATCACCTTCCTCTGGGATAGCCAGAGCGTACCAAACCGAACGGGTGGCTGGGAAGTGCACCAAGCAGAGTACAGCTATATTATTCGGGATGTACTCACCTCGCCGCGCTACTATCCTGCGCTACTGTCGGAGGCGGTGCAGGCTACGTTGCGACAGATAGTGAGTGTTGAGCTAGGGGACGGCTTAAGTGCTCATCGAGACAACACCAATCCGTTCTGGAAAGTCCAAGAGTCATTCCCTTACGAGTTGCGGGAGTATCTCTCTTCGCGCCAGAATCAGAGCAAGCTGGAATTCGCATCCATAAACAGCCGTAACGAGGCATCGTTGCTGCTGACCGTCGGATTGCTCTGTGTCGGGTTGGGAACTGTTTTTCGCAGGCGGCTGCCCGCAGAGCAGCGGCTATGGTTGCTGGTATGCCTGCTGGGAGTGGTAACCAATGCAGGCGTAACCGGTGGGCTGGCCAATGTGCTGAGCCGGCTACAAACAAGGGTTGTTTGGATTCTCCCTTTTTCTGTGCTTTGCCTGGTAGTATCGTATTTGCTTGCTGCAAAAGCACGTTTCACGCTCGGCCATGCTCCAACCCCAAAAGATTAATTGCACCTTAATGGCTCTTCCACTTTCTACTTTCATGAAAAAAAATCTTCTCTCTTTCGCAATGCTAGGTGTTGTGCTGGCGGCTTGCTCTGGATCTGATTCTAGTGCACCTGATAACGCCAAGCTTATTACTGCCAATGATTTTGAAAGCGTAGAAGGATGGATGCCGCCTACCCCGGCATTGAGCCGTGAGCAGGCACACTCAGGCAAGTTTTCCACCCGTGTAGATGGAAACACAGAGTTCAGCTTGGGTTACAGCAACCTGCTGGGTAAAGTCAGCCCGAGCAAGCTGCGCAAAATAACATTGCAGGCATGGGTATATCTGCCAAGCGCAAAGTCGCAGGCCCGTCTGGGTGTTCAGGTGTCGGATCCGGTTAGCGGCCAAGAGGTATTCGGCGACGGCATCACCCTGACCGATCAGGTAAAAGAATACAAGAAGTGGGTGGAAGTAAGCAAGGAGATAACCCTGCCAGAGAATATCACCGCTACCCAGCTATTGAAGGTATTCCTGTGGCGCGCTTCCGCCTCCGACGCGGCCTACATGGATGATATCCGCTTGACGATTGCCGAATAGGGGTGTGATTAGCAGTTGCTTCTGAGAAAACGCCTTCTTACCCCTCCAGCAAAAAACCAGACCGGCACGTAGCGTGCTGGTCTGGTTTTTTAGCGAAAAAGCCTGTATGCTGTGCGGTGTTTGGGCTGCCTGTTGCGCCTACCCGAACAGCCCGTACTTCACGATGCAGTAGATGGCCCGGAACCCGTCGCGCCAGCCGATTTTCTTGCCCTCGGCGTAGGTGCGGCCGTAGTAGCTGATGCCTACTTCGTAGATGCGCACGTCTTTCACCCGCGACACCTTGGCCGTTACCTCGGGCTCGAAGCCGAAGCGGTTTTCCTCTAGCTTCAGGCCCTGAATGATGTCGCGGCGGAACAGCTTGTAGCAGGTTTCCATGTCGGTCAGGTTCAGGTCCGTGAACATGTTGGACATGAAGGTGAGCATCTTGTTGCCGATGCTGTGCCAGAAGAACAGGATGCGGTGCGGCTTGCCCCCCATGAAGCGCGAACCGAATACCACGTCGGCAAAGCCCTTCAGAATGGGCTTGAGCAGCACGTTATACTCCTCGGGGTCGTACTCCAGGTCGGCGTCCTGAATGATGACGTAGTCGCCGGTGGCCTCGCGGATGCCGGTGTGCAGGGCCGCGCCTTTGCCCTTGTTTACTGGGTGTTGCAGCAGCCGTAAACCCATTTCAGGGTATTGGGCGGCATACGCCTCAATAGCTTGTACCGAGTTGTCAGTAGAGCAGTCGTTTACCAGGATAATTTCCTTCTGGATGTCGTTAACGAGCTTCAGCTCCCGCAGCAGGTCCAGAATCTGGTGGATAGTGCGGCCCTCATTATAAACCGGAATGACGATGGAGAGCTTGTCGATGTGTACCAAAGGGTAGAACGTATTAAGCGGAGAGTAAGCAAAAGTAGGGTAAATGATGTAATAGCGGCATGGGTAAATGGCTGGTCGTTCAACAATCAGGTTGAACCAACCAGCCATTCGACCAAGCAAATCACAGGCTGCCGGTGCGGCCGCCGTCTACGGGCATATTGGTGCCGTTGATGTAGCCGGCCGCTTCCGAGGCCAGAAACGCCACAGCGGCCGCCACTTCTTCGGCCTGGGCAAAGCGGCCGGCCGGAATCAGCTTCAGCATACCTGCTTCTATTTCTTCGGCCGTCTGGCCGGTTTGGGCGCTTTTCTTCTCGATGAGCGAGGTGTGGCGCTGGGTGAGGGTGGCGCCGGGCAGCACGTTGTTGACGGTGATGCCGTGCGGGCCCAGCTCGTTGGCCAGCGTTTTGGACCAACTAGCTACTGCCCCCCGGATGGTGTTGCTCACGCCCAGCCCCGGCAGCGGCTGTTTCACGGAGGTGCTGATGATGTTGATGATGCGCCCGTGCCGCCGCGCCTGCATAGCCGGTACCACCGCCTGCACCAGCAGGTGGTTGCACACCAGGTGCTGCTCAAACGCGGCCCGGAAGTTCTCCACCGGCGCGTCCAGAATTGGCCCGCCCGCCGGGCCACCGGTGTTATTGACGAGGATGTGGAAGCCGTCGGGGTGCTGCTGCAGGTAAGTGTGCACCACCTGGCGCAGCTCGTCGGGCCGGGCAAAATCCGCCACGAGGTAGTGGTGCTGCTGGCCGTGGGGCGTGGGCAGGGCGGCGGCCACCTCGCGCAGGCGGTCTTCGTTGCGGGCCAGCAGCACGATGGTGGCGCCGCGGCGCGCCAGCTCTTCGGCCACGGCCCGGCCGATGCCCTGTGTGCTGCCGCCCACCAGGACGCGTTGGGAAAGGAAATCCATAGAAATAGGGTGCAGAGGTGAAGAGAGGCAAATTACGGGGCGAGCCGCAACGGACAATGCCGCGAGCGGCTTTACCATAGAATCGGCCAAACGCCTACATTCGTACTCCCACCTGTTTTTCGGTCCACTCCTTCATCTACTCCGCCACTATGCCCGTCGCCCGCCCCTTCAACCTGCAGCACTGGATTGACGAACACCGCCATTTGCTGAAGCCGCCCGTCGGCAACCAGCAGGTGTTCAAAGACAACAAAGACTTCATTGTGATGGTAGTAGGCGGCCCCAACGCCCGCAAAGACTACCACGTGGATGAAGGCGAGGAACTGTTTCTGCAGATCGAAGGCGACATCGTGGTGAAGATCATTGAGGACGGCAAGCCGGTGGATATCCACATCAAAGCCGGCGACATGTTTCTGCTGCCGCCCGGTGTGCCGCATTCGCCGCGGCGCCCGGCGGGCTCGGTGGGGGTGGTGCTGGAGCGCTACCGCACGGCCGGCGAGCTGGACGGCTTCCAGTGGTACTGCGAAAACTGCGGCCACAAGCTCTACGAGGAGTACGCCGAAATCACGGACATCGTGAGCCAGCTGCCGCCCATCATGAACCGGTTCTGGCAGGACGAGCACAAGCGCACCTGCCAGGTGTGCGGCACCGTAATGGCGCCTCCCACGCCGGTAGTGGCTGCGGAGTAGATGCGGGCTTCTGGTTATCTGCTCTTGCTGACGGGCGCGCTGCTGGCGCTGCTCATGTTTCAAAACCGTCGCTGGAAGCCGCTGGAGGTGTTCGGTACCGACCCTGGCGGCTACTACGTGTACCTGCCGTCGGCTTTTATCTTCCACGATCTGGCCCGCGCCGACTCGCTGGAAATCCTGCACCGCACCTACAAGCCCGGCACCGACGTGAACATCGGGCTGGTGCCGGTGCCGGAGCGGGGCGGCTACATCACCAAGTATCCGCTGGGCGTGGCCCTGGCCGATGTGCCGTGGTTTCTGGGCGCTCACCTCTACGCCGGGCTGTCGGCGGGCAAATACGCGCCCGACGGCTTCTCGCGGCCCTACCAGCAAATCATTATGGTGGCGGGGCTGGCGCACGCGCTGCTGGGGCTGTGGGTGCTGCGGAAGCTACTGCGCCGCTGCTTCCCCGCCGACGAGCCCACCGTAGCCTGGACACTGGCAGCCATCGGGCTGGGCACCAACCTGTTCTGCTACGCCAGCCTGGAGGCGGCCATGGCGCACGCGCCGCTGTTTCTGTGGCAGGCGTCGCTGCTGTATTGTACGGCGCGGTGGTACGAAAGCCGGCGGCCTCAGTTTATGCTGGGCATCGGGCTGTTTCTGGGGCTGGCGGTGCTCACGCGCCCCACCGAAGTCCTCTACGCGCTGGTGCCGCTGCTCTGGGGCCTGACTTCCGTAGCCGACCTGCGGGCGCGGGTGGCGCTGTGGTGGCAGCACCGCGGCCCGCTGCTGGCGGCGGGGCTGGTGTTTGGGCTGGTGGTGGGGCTGCAGCCGCTGTTCTGGCGCACTACCACCGGCCACTGGCTGTTCTATTCCTACCGCAACGAGCACTTTGACTTTCTGCATCCGCACCTGTTCGATGGGTTGCTAAGTTTCCGCAAAGGCTGGCTGCTGTACACGCCGCTGGCCGGGCTGGCGCTGCTGGGCGTGGTGGGGGCGCTGCGGCGGCAGTTGGCCGCTGCCTGGCTGCCGGCCCTGGTCACGGCCGTGGCAGTGGTGTACGTCACGTTCAGCTGGGAGCAATGGTGGTACGGCGGCGGCTTCAGTGCCCGGCCGCTGATCAGCCTGTACCCATTGCTGGCGCTGGGGCTGGCCGCGCTGCTGGTGCGCGCCCGCACCCACGGCCGCCCCGCCTACACGCTGTTGCGGACCCTGCTGGTGCTGGGCATCTTGCTGAACCTGTGGCAAACCCGGCAGTACGGCGCCGGAATTATAAGCTGGGACGGTACCACCGCGGAAGCGTACTTCAGCCACTTTTTCAACGTGAAGCTGTGAGGGGGAGAGTACTGAGTATTGGGTATTGAGTAGTAAGTGCCGGATGCCAGGCTACGTCCATCAGCGCAATATCGAATACCCAACACTCCCTACTAAATACTCTCTGCTAAATACTCAATACTCTTTCATGCTGTCCGTCGATATCCATACCCACATTCTGCCGGAGCGCTGGCCCGATCTGCGGGAGCGGTACGGCTACGGCGGCTTCATCCGGCTGGAGCACCACAAGCCCTGCTGCGCCCGCATGATGCAGGACGACAAGTTCTTCCGCGAAATCCAGGACAACTGCTGGGACCCCGAGGTGCGCTTGCGCGAGTACGACCAGTTTGGGGTGCAGGTGCAGGTGCTCAGCACCGTGCCCGTGATGTTCAGCTACTGGGCCCGTCCCCACGACGCCCTCGACCTGAGCCAGCTGCTCAACGACCACATTGCCGGCGTGGTGCAGCGCTACCCCACGCGCTTCGTGGGCCTTGGCACCGTGCCGATGCAGGCCCCCGACCTGGCCGTGCGCGAGCTGGAGCGGTGCATGCGCATCGGGCTGGCCGGCATCCAGATTGGCTCGCACGTCAACGACTGGAACCTGGACGCGCCCGAGCTGTTCGAGGTGTTTCAGGCGGCGGAGCAACTGGGCGCCTGCGTGTTTGTGCACCCCTGGGACATGATGGCGCAGCAGAAAATGCCGAAATACTGGCTGCCCTGGCTGGTGGGTATGCCCGCCGAAAGCACTCTGGCACTTTGCTCTTTGGTGTTTGGGGGCGTGCTGGAGCGCCTGCCGAAGCTGCGGGTGGCCGTGGCCCACGGCGGCGGCACCTTCGCCAGCACCATCGGGCGCATCGAGCACGGCTTCAAGGTGCGCCCCGACCTGTGCGCCGTCGATAACCCCGTGAATCCGCGCGACTACCTGGGCCGCTTCTGGGTGGACTCGCTGGTGCACGACCCGCTGATGCTGGACTACCTGGTGAAAACCCTGGGGCCCGACAAAATCACGCTCGGCACCGACTACCCGTTTCCGCTGGGCGAGCTGGTGCCGGGCGAGCTGATTGCGAGTATGCCTTTCTCAGCCGACCTGAAGGCCCAAATGCTGGGCCAAAACGCGCTGGATTGGCTGGGGCTGCCCAAGGCGCAGGTGGCCCAAATTCTGGCGGGCCGATAGGCGGCGGGCACCGTATCTTTGCCTTGATGACCTCCTTCGAACCCACCGCCGAATTCGCCGCCCAACTTGATGCGCAGGACCCGCTGCGCGACTTCCGCCACCAGTTTCATATCCCGCCCGGCCCCGATGGGCAGGACAGCATCTACCTGTGCGGCAACTCCCTGGGTTTGCAGCCCAAAACCGCCCGCGCCGCCGTGGAGCGCCAGATGCAGAACTGGCAGGAGCTGGCCGTGGAAGGCCACTTCCGCGGCGACACGCCCTGGATGACCTACCACGAGCGCCTGGAGCAGGCCACGGCCCACATTGTGGGCGCCAAGCCGCTGGAAGTGACGGTGATGAACAACCTCACCACCAACCTGCACCTGCTGCTGGTGTCGTTCTACCAGCCCACGCCCACCCGCTATAAGGTGCTCATGGAAGGCGGCGCTTTCCCGTCCGACCAATACGCCCTCGAAACGCAGGTGCAGATGCGCGGCTTCCGCCCCGACGACGCCATTGTGGAGCTGGTGCCGCGCCCCGGCGAGCATACGCTGCGCACCGAGGACATCGTGGCCAGGATTGCCGAGCTCGGTGATTCGCTGTGCACCATCATCATGGGCGGCATCAACTACTACACCGGGCAGGTATACGACATGGCGGCCATCACGCAGGCCGGCCACGCCGTGGGCGCCCGCGTGGGGTTCGACTTGGCCCACGCCGCCGGCAACATTCCGCTGCAGCTGCACGACTGGGACGTGGATTTTGCCTGCTGGTGCTCCTACAAGTACCTCAACTCGGGCCCCGGCGGCGTGTCGGGCGCGTTTGTGCACGAGCGGTTCGCCGACCAGCCCGAGCTGCTGCGCCTGGCCGGCTGGTGGGGCTATGAGGAGAAGGAGCGATTCAAGATGAAAAAGGGTTTCCGGCCCATGCGGGGCGCGGCCGGCTGGCAGCTCTCCAACGGCGCCGTGCTCACGCTGGCCGCCCACGAAGCCGCCCTCAACATCCACGAAGCTGCCGGCGGTATGGCCGCCCTGCGCCGCAAAAGCGAGCAGCTCACGGCCTATCTGGAGTTCCTGATCCGGGGGCTGGCGCTGCCGGCCGGCACGCTGGAAATCATCACCCCCCAGGACCCTGCCGCCCGCGGCTGCCAGCTGTCCATCCTGGTGCAAAAGGATGGCCGCCAGCTATTCGACTACCTGATGGGCAAAGGCATCATCGGCGACTGGCGCGAGCCCAACGTCATCCGACTGGCCCCAGTGCCGCTCTACAACTCCTTCCAGGACGTGCAGCGCGTAGGCGCCGCCCTGGCGGAGTGGAGAGTAACTGAGTAAAGGAGTAGCTGAGTAGTAGCGTGGACTTTGTAGTTCGCGCCTCTTAGCCGGTTTTGTGTGGACAGCGCAGTAGCGCGAACTTTGTAGTTCGCGTCGCCGCGCCGCTTGGAATCTTTTGGACGGCGCGGAGGCGCGAACTGCAAAGTTCGCGCTACTGACTACTCAGTTACTCCCTTACTCAGCTACTCGCTCGTGTAATATTTAGGGCATCATTTCCCCGGCCGTGCTGTTCTGCGTAATACCACCGACCTTCGATGGTTTCCTAGTTGACCCCCAGTACCATGTCTGAAGAGTACGCGGAGAAAATGCCCCGCAAAAACCTGTCTGAGCTGCTCCTGTACGTGCGCAACCGCGCTGAGTACCGGGAAGATGCCGTGCTGGCCGCTCTCGAAGAGCTGGACCGGCGCGGTCTGCCCCAGCCCGAAGCCGCCGAAATCCGGGCCGAATACGGCCCGATTGTGGAAAAGCAGGAAAAGAAAAAAATCCCGCGAAGCCACCGCCGCGCCGGTGCCAGGCAGCCGCCCGGCCACGGCGGCCGGCCAGCCGGTTGCGGCCGAAGAGCCGGCGCTGTACTCGCCAGGTACCATTGTGCTGTTTTCCATGCTGCCCATGTCGATGATGATTGGCGGGGGCGTGCTAATGGCCATGAACCTGTTTCGGCTGGGGCGCAAGCGCGCGGTGCTGGGGCTGCTGCTGTTTATGGTGGTGTATCTGCTGGTGGTGTCCAACGTCATGGCCTGGGCCATGCTGCAAGGGCTGAACCCGTACCTGGCCATCGTGCTGTTCAACGTGCCGGCCGTGCTGGCCTACCTGCTTTGGTTCTGGCCCCGCTACGTGCAGACGGCCACGTACCGCAGCCGCAGCCTGGTGCCGCCCATGATTATCTGCTTCGCCCTCGTCTGGGGCCTGCAGCTGCTGATGCCCTACATCCTGAAAAACCAGCCTCCGGACGTGAAGCAGCAGATGGAGCAGATTATGAAGCGCCAGTAACGGCCCGCTAACCGCCCCGCCCGTGCCGCTGGTTTCCCTGCACCTACCCGACGCCGACGTGCTGCTCGACGAGGCGTTCCTGACGCCCGCCGCCGCCGGGGCCCTGCTCCGGGAGCTGACCGACACCATTGCCTGGCGGCACGAGCCCATTAAGCTGTTCGGCAAGGAAGTGCTGCAGCCCCGCCTCACGGCCTGGCACGGCGACCCCACGGCCCGCTACCGCTACTCCGGCCTCGCGCTGGAGCCTCAGCCCTGGACGCCCGCGCTGCAGCAGCTCCGCCAGCAGCTAGAAGCCGCCAGCGGCGCCCGCTTCAACAGCGTCCTGCTCAACCTCTACCGCTCCGGCCAGGACAGCATGGGCTGGCACGCCGACAACGAGCCCGAACTAGGGCCTGCGCCCGTCATTGCCTCGCTCAGCCTCGGCAGCACCCGCCGCTTCCGCCTGCGCCCCCGCGACCCGGCCCGCACGCCCCACGCCCCCGTTTCCTTGGATTTGCCCAGTGGTAGCTTGCTGCTGATGCGTGGCGCCACCCAGCAGCATTGGCTGCACGCCGTGCCCAAAACCGCCCGTTTCGCCGGCCCCCGCCTCAACCTCACGTTTCGGTTGATTGTGGGCGGGTAAGGTCGGGTAGTGGAAGCGCGTAAAGTCAGGGAATTAAACCTCACAAATCGATGCTGTTTGCCCATAAGCTGCAGATGCTTCTCTATCTGTTGCAGAATCCTTGAAGTTATAAAGTCAGATAGGTAGATATTCTTTTTGTCAAGAGAGCATCACGTAGCGCTAAAAAGCCTTATCCCTACCGATAGTTACCGCTACCTGCTTCTACTGCCGCCGCCCGCATCTATCCTCTACCGCGCCGGGCGGTGCCGCCCCTGCTTCACACACCGTTTGCCCCTGTTTCACTCGTTATCCTGCTGCCACGTTGGCGGCTTGATGACGCCGTGTAGTTGGGGCTTTTTCGTTGAACTCATTTTCCCTTTTCGCCATGAAGCCAGCATTCACCTTACTCACTCTTCTACTCGTTTTCCTCAGCGCCTCTTGTAAAAAAGAGGAAGTAGACGCTCTGCCTAAAGCCACGCAGGAAGGCAAAAACACCATGGGCTGCCTCGTTAATGGCAAAGCCTGGAAGCCCTATGAAGCACCGAAGCTAGGAGCTGGTGACCCATTTAACGTGTACTGGCGTGTGGGCAACGGGCGGATTAGGTTGACGATGTTCTTCGATAGACAAACAGATGGAGATGCCTCGGCCATTTACATATATGTGCCTGATATTTCAAGCCCTGGTTTGATTGAACTAAATCAACCAGCTAATCCCATGCTTACTTCTGCTAACCCGTCATACGGTAGCTATATAGATACCCAAAGCGCCCCAGATATTACCTATCTGACCGGCCCCACCGCTATAGGTCAGTTGAATATCACACGCTTCGATACCACGGCGCGTATTGTCTCGGGTACATTCAACTTCACTGGTCGAGCCGCCAACGGAAGCGCTGTGCAGGTCACTGAAGGACGCTTTGATATGCGCCTAGAACGGCGCTAACCGCTTTTTCTACTACTCGTTTTTCTTTCACTTATTCCCTTTCCCCACAGTATGCCTTCCTCCGACAACCTGCAAATCAAGCTCTCCGACGCCGACCTGAAGAAAATCAACGACGCGCTGGATGCGCTGGACGCGGCGCTGGCGCCGGTGCTCATCACGCTCACCGGCACCGAAATCAAGCGCCTGCCCAAAGCCTCCGACGCCTCGCTGCCCTTTATTGAGAAGGCCCTGGATTTGGCCGAGCAGCAGCCGCAGTTCGCGCCCGGCTACGTGGATATTCCGGGTCTGCGCCTGGATCTGGCGGCCTGGCAGCAGCTGCAGCGCGTGGCGCGGCGTCTGGAGCCGCTGGCCTCCAACCTGGCCAGTACCAACATCAAGCTGGGCAGCGAGGCCTACGTCACGGCGCTGGCTTTCTACAGCTCGGTGCAGCAGGCCGCCAAACAGGGCATATCCGGCGCCCAGGACGCCCGCGACACGCTCAAAAACCCGCTTCGAGCAAAGCGCGGCCAGAAAAGCCGCCAGGTAGGGTGCGGGGCTTGCCCCCGCCCGCCGTTGCCCGGAATTGTTGGCACCGCTACAACGATTCCGGGCAACGACGGGCGGGGGCAAGCCCCGCACCCTACAGCGTGTAAACCAGCACGCGGGGCCCGATGAACTTCATCCGGCCCCGCGTCTGGTTTATGCGGCCTCGCGTGAATTTTACAGGAGGCCGCGTAAAACTTATCCGGCCTCCCATGAAATTCACGCGCGGCCGGATGAATTTTACACGAGGCCGGATAAATGTTATCCGACCTCGTGTAAAATTCATCCGGCCGCGCATAAAAAAGACAGGAGGCCGGGTAAATAGTACCCGGCCTCCTGTCTTTTTTATGGGGGCTCCCTGTTCTGGACAAGTAGCCGTACTGCATGGCCGAAGCCTACGGCTGCTACTTGATATCCACCTGCACGCCCACAAACACGAGACGACCGATGTTCGGGCCGCCATATACCTGGGTGTTGGTGGCGTCCAGCAGGTTGGAGCCGCCGGCCTGCAGCGTGGTGTAGAACTGCGGAATAGTGTAGCCCACGTAGGCGTCCACGCTGCTGTAGTCGGCCAGCTCACCCACGGCGAAGGGCAGCTCGTAGAGGTGGCCCTGCGCCCAGCGGTAGTTCACCGCGTAGCTCAGGCGGCTGTTCACGAGGCCGTTGGCGCCCACGTTGTACTTGTGCTTGGGCGTGTTGAAGAACGACTGGAAACCCTCGGGCAGGTTGCTCTTGTCCAGCACGTTCAGTGAGTAGTTGGCCGTCAGGGTCAGGGGCTGGGCTACGCTGTAGCTGGCGCCCACGGCGGCACCGCGGGTGCGCACTTCCTGGCGGGCGTTGGTCCAGGCCTGCAGAATACGGGTCTGGGACGTACGCTCCTGGAAGGGCGTGCCGGCCGGGTTTTGCTGCGGGCGGGTCAGCTCCTGGGTGAGCTGCGTGGCCGTGGGGCGGCTGCCGTCGCGGTTGCCGATGAAGCGCTGCGCCCCGATGAAGTCGTTATAGTAGCTCTGGTAGTAGTTCACATCCAGGGCCAGCTTCTCGCCCAGGGAGCCTTTGTAGCCGGCTTCGTAAGTGCTCAGGCGCTCCAGCTTCAGGGCTTCGGCCGTGTACTCAAACGACGTGAGGGCCGCGCCCGGTGCGCCAAACGGCTGGCCGGCGGCATTGGTCAGGCTGTAGCCCTGGAAGCCATTGTCTACGTTGCCCAGCAGCAGCACCTGGCCCACGTCGAGGCGGATGTACTGGTCGAACTGGGTGGGCGAGCGGAAGGCGCGGCCGTAGGAGGCGCGGAAGTTGTGCTGCTTGCTGGCACCAGCCGAGTACACCACCGAGGCGCGGGGCGAGAAGGCGGCGTCGAAGTTCTTGAAGGCATCCACGCGGCCGGCCACGGCCAGTTTCAGGCGCTCGTCCAGCAGCTTCTGCGTGAGCTGGGCGTAGCCGCCCATTTCGCGGTTCTGGATGCGGGCATCGTCGTCGGCGAAGAGGTTGCCGTTGGAGCCCAGGCGGAACTTGCGGTAGGCGGCGCCCACAATCAGGTCGGTGCCTTCGGCCAGCGGCAGGTTGTACTGGGCGTTGCCTTCGTTCAGCAGCGAGCTGGGGTTGAGGCGCGCGCCGCGGCCCGGCGTCGCGTCGCTGATGATCTGGCTGCGCAGCTGCTGGAAGCGCGGGTCGCCGGGCAGCAGCTGGGTGGCGTTAGCGGCCGTCTGGGCGCGCTCCAGCGAGCCGGTAGCCCGGAAGGTGCCCACGTACGTTTCGTAGAAACGGCTGGCGTAGGTTTCAGTCGGCCGGTTTGCGTTGTTGGTGGACGAAGTCTGGATAAACGAACCCAGGAAGCTCAGGTCATACGACTGCGCCCCGAAGTCCTGCACCGACTGGCCCCGCAAAAACCAGCGGTTGCCCTTGATTTCGCCGTGAAACTGGTTGGTACCGAAATCCTTGAAGCGGTAGCGGCTGCTGCTCTGGTAGCTGGCCGTGCCGCGGCTGTAGTTGAAGCCGGCCGTCAGCTTCACGCTGCTCGTGAGCAGGTACGACAGCGAAGGGTGGATTTTCACCGATTTGGCCTTGTCGTCGCCCCCAATCAGGTCCTGCTCCGTGAAGCCGGGCATGAACACCGTCTTGCCGCGCAGCGTGGCGGGCGTGGTGGAGTAGGAGGGGTCCTGGGGGTTGTTGGTGAACGTGAAGCCCCCCAGCTCACCGTAGCGGTTCACGGCGTCGTAGCCCAGGCTGGAGCCTTCGGCGTTGTTGCGGCGCTCTACCAGCGTGCTGGTGGCGGCATAGTTGCTGGCCAGCCAGTCGTCGGCCGTCAGGTACGAGCCTACCACCTTGAAGGCGAACTTCTCGCCCAGCTTCTGGGCGTAGCGCACCTGCCCGTCGAAGAAGCTGCGCTGCCCGCCGCGCACGCGCACGCTCAGGCCCTCCGTCACGAAGGGGTCTTTGGAGTTGAGTAGCAGTACGCCGTTGAAGGCGTTGGCGCCATACAGCGCCGAGGCCGGCCCGTGAATGATTTCAATGCTTTCCACGTCCAGCTCGGGCAAGCCGGTCAGGTTGCCGGTGTTCACGTTCAAACTCGGCGACTGGGTATCAAAGTAGTCGGTGAGCTGAATCAGACGCTCTGACTTGGCCGAGTTGAAGCCGCGGGTGCTCAGCGAGTTCATCAGCAGGCTGCTGCTGTTCACGTCGATGCCTTTGTAGTGGTTGAGGCCCACCTGCAGGTCGGCCGTCGGGATGCGCTCCACCTGCTGGGTGTTGAGCTTCTCCACCGTCACGGGCGCCTGCAGGATGCCTTCCTGCACTCGCGAGGCCGAGGCAATTACCTCGCTGGTGAGCGTGGCATTCACTTTCAGGGTCACCTGCACGGCGTTGTCGGGCTGGGGCAAAGACACTTCGCGCGTCTCGTAGCCCACAAACGACACCGACAGTACCACCGGCGGCTCGGAGAAATCGGCCCGCAGCTGGAACCGACCTTCACGGTCGGTGCTGCTGCCGATGAAGGTGCCCTTCACGAAAACTGTGGCGCCAGGCAGCGGCTCGCCCGTGTCGGTCTGCACAATGCCACTCACCGTAACGGCGGCATCCTGCGCCAGCAACGGGGCTACCTGCAGCAGCAGAAACAGCAGAGTGAGAAGCAGATAGTAAGGTTTTTTCATAGGGAATTTAGACGCAAAAGGAGCGAAATTTGAGAAAGTTGAAAAGAGAATATCCCGCAAAATTATAGTTGTTATGCCTAACAAAAAATACCACAAGCGTTTGAAGATCAAATCTTTATTGTTAAGCAAATAATGGTATTTAACAAATATTAAACACGTATAATTTTATATGCTATGGCTTCGCTGGAACGCAGTCCTACTCAGTGGAGCAGAATCGATGATTTTACAAGGCAAAAAAAGCCGCCCGAAGGCGGCAGCAAGGTTAGTAACGGATGTCAGGGTGCCCGTATAGCTCCGGGCAATTCTCCTCACCGACAGTGTAGTCGCCGATGCGTAACGTGTCGGAGGCAACCGAAGCGGAGGTGTCAGTTGGCACCTCGGCAGCAGGTTGGGGCTCCGGCACCTCGTCCGGCCCGGCTGGCTGCATGGCCGACCGTAGGTATGACCACCAAGTGGCCGGATCGGTAGACACGGGCAGCATCGGGAACCGCAGGCAAGCAGGGCAGGCAGCGAGAGGTGTCATAGAGGGTTGATGTTATAAAATTTCATTTAATAATTCAAATTTACTGAGCGTAGGCTCCAGGGTTTGGGCTTTCCGTCGAAATAGGGTTGGTGCCCGTCGAACCGCACTGGGTTTCAGGCGAAGCCCAGCGCAAGGCCGGCAGAGAATCCGCCGGTAAGCTGTAGCTTCGTAGTTGTTCCACCACCAGCCTGTCTGCCCTATGTCTGCGTCTGTTCGCCCTGTTTCCACTGGTTCTGAGTCGCTCACATTGATGGGAGGCGGCCTGGTAGGCTCGTTGTTGGCGCTGTATCTGGCGCGGCGCGGGCATACGGTGCAGGTGCTGGAGCGCCGCCCCGACCCGCGCCGAGTAGGGGCGGCGGAGGGCCGATCCATCAATCTGGCGCTTTCCGACCGGGGCTGGCGGGCGCTGGAAGGTGTAGGCGTAGGCGAGCAAGTGCGGCAGGTAGCCATTCCGATGTACCGGCGCGTGATGCACGACCTGCGTGGCCAACTCACGCACCAGCCCTACGGCCACAACCAACAGGCCATCTACTCGGTGTCGAGGGCAGGGCTGAACCAAGTGCTGCTGGACCTGGCCGAGGCCGAGCCGGGCGTGACGCTACGCTTCGACCAGCAATGCCTGCACGTAGACCTGCGCGACCAGGAGCTACACCTGCGCGACACCGCTACCAACGAGGAGTACGTGCAGCCTTACCAGCGCCTGTTCGGCACCGACGGGGCGTACTCCGCCGTGCGCGGGGCCCTGCAGAAAACCGACCGCTACAACTACTCGCAGAGCTACCTCGATTACGGCTATAAGGAGCTCAACATCGCGCCCGGCCCCGGCGGCAGCTGGCAACTGGAAAAGAACGCCCTCCACATCTGGCCCCGCGGCCAGTACATGATGATTGCGCTGCCCAACCTCGACGGCTCTTTCACCTGTACGCTATTCTTCCCGTACGAGGGCCCGCACTCCTTTGCTGCGCTCCAGACCCCGGCCCAGGTGGAAGCTTTCTTCGGGGAAGTGTTTGCCGATGCGCTGCCGCTGATGCCGGAGCTCACCGACGACTTCTTCCAGAACCCCACCGGCTCGCTCGTGACGGTACGCTGCTACCCCTGGTCGTACCAGGATGAGGTAGTGCTTATCGGCGACGCCTCGCACGCCATCGTGCCGTTCTACGGGCAGGGCATGAACGCCGGGTTTGAGGACTGCCGCGTGCTCAGCGAATTGCTCGACCAGCACGGTCCCGACTGGCACACCATCTTCCAGCAGTTTCAGCAGCAGCGCAAGCCCAATGCCGACGCCATGGCCGACCTGGCCATCTACAACTTCGAGGAGATGCGCGACCGGGTGGCCGACCCGCGGTTTCTGCTCCAGAAAAAGATTGAAAGCCGCATCTCGGCCCAGTACCCCGACCAGTGGCTGCCACTTTATTCGCAGGTAACGTTCTCACCCGATACGCCTTACGCCGAAGCCCTGGCCAATGGGCAGCGCCAGGAGCGCATCATGCGGGGCCTGATGGAGCACATCCGGCAGGAAGCCGACTACGACCTGCCAGCGGTGCAGGAATTGATACGCCAGCAGATGCAACAAATGGCCAGTGAGGCTCCGCTACATAGCGCTTGAGCGCGCAGAACGATAAGGAAGACGTGTTGACCGGTGAATATAGGGGATTCACCGAGTTAGGCTGAACCCACTTTGTCAGGCACCGTATCGGGCGGAGACTCAACAGTACAGGCATGAAATCCTTGAAGCACAAGGCAATGGATTGCGTGGCGCTGTGAGTATTTGGCTACCCCTTATCCGACCTGTGTACCCTGCCTCCCCCCTCACGTGTGCTTTGCTGGATGGCGACGAACACCAGCGCATTGCCCTCACACATCTCCTTCAGCAACTCGACGACCTGACGCTGGTCGCCTCCTGCGCTACTGCCGAAGAGGCCCTTACTTTCTTCCGACAAGGCGGCCAAGCCGATATTTTGTTCGTAGCAGCCGACATTGACGGCCTGAACGTGCTGGATACGCTGACATTGTTGCGTAGCCAGTCGGAACTAATAGTACTGGTCAGCCAAGAGCACCATGCCACGCAGGCCCTTGAACTGCCGGCAGTCCTTTCTTTGCAGTATCCGGTCAGTCTGGTATTGCTACGGCAAGCCGTGCAGCGTGTGCGCGAACAGCTGCTGGCAGCCACTCTGGGCACTGTGCCCGAGCAAATGCCCCGCTACACATCCGCCCTATTCGTGAAAAGTGGGTCGCGGCTGCTACGCTTGGACATGGCCGACATTGTCTGCATAGAGGCCGTAGACGATTACGCCAGCGTGGTGACGGAGCGGCAGAAGCTACTGGTCAGCAGCAACCTGAAACTGCTGGCAGCGCAGTTGCCAATGGGGCAGTTTCAGCGGATCCATCGTTCCTACATTGTCAACGTAGACCACTTGATCAGCATCGAGGAAAACACAGTAAACCTCACGAAGGGCATCCGCCTGCCTATTGGCAAGTCGTACCGCGACAGTTTTTACCGGTACCTGATCCGGGTGTGAGGCTTGAGCGCGTGGGGCCGGCCTGGCTTTCCGCGCCGCCGCCTCGGCATCAGCCGGTATCAGGAAGCCACCAGACGGCTTGTAGCAACCGGAGCCACCGGCGAAGACCGTTGCACCAGGGAAGTATGGGCCGGACGGACAGCACGTAGCGTAGCTGGCGCCACCGGGCCTACCAACTCCAGAAACAAGAGACCTACCAAGAAGAGAGGGAAAGCGGCCAGAGCGAGAGTACGAAAGAAGGACATAGCAGAAAGGTTGATTGATGTAGCTACATACTAATGGTAGCACTTCCCGGATTTGTCTCTAGGCTCTCATTTGGACCAATCTGTATTCTCAGCAGGTCAACCAGCTTCTAAACCCGACGAACAATGCCGGGCCTCAGCCCAGGCCGGCAGCCAATACCAGCGCCGCGCCCAGACCCAGCCCGGCCCATAGCTGGGCGGGCGTGTGGGCCTGCAGCCGCAGCCGGGCCCAGTACACCGCCGCCGCCGCCAGCACCGCCGCCGCTAGCCACCACGCCGCGCGCTCATCGGTGGGGTAGAAGCCAGGGCGCGCCACCAGCAGCGCCAGCAGCCCCACGGCTCCGCCCAGTCCCACGCCGTGCGCCGAGATTTTCCACCACAACGTAATAAGGAGCGTCAGGAGCACGGCCGCCGTGATGCCGCCCAGCACCAGCGGCAACAGCGGCGCCCGAAAGGCCGGCACCGAGGCCACTAGGGCAGTGGCCGCGGCAAAGGCGGTGGCGGCCAGCAGCAGCGGCAGGGGGCGCTGGCGCCGCTCATACAGCTCCACGGAGCTCACGCGGCCACTACGCACCAGCAGCCACACCGCCAGCCCCGGCAGCCAGAACGTAAGCCCCCACACCAGCAGCAGCGCCTGCCAGCGCGCCTCCAGCGGCAGCAAGGCCGGCGGAAACCCATACGCCAGCACGGCCACCAGATAGCTGGGCACCAGCAGCGGATGCAGAACGGCCGATAGGAGCGTGGCGAGTGTGCGGGTCAAGGAAGCAGGAGGCAAAGGGGTGAAGCACAAAGAACGTTATGCAGAAAGAACGTCATAAACAAAGCACGTCATGCAGAGGCGCAGCCGAAGCATCTCGCTAGCGTAGTAATCAAGGAGGTTACCACACTGGCGAGATGCTTCGGCTACGCCTCTGCATGACGTTTCTCTTAAGTCGATGCCCTACAGCTCCTTGCGCAGGCGGGCCACCGGGATGTTGAGCTGCTCGCGGTACTTGGCCACAGTGCGGCGGGCAATGTTGTAGCCGCGGGCGTTGAGCATCTTTTCCAGCTTGTCGTCGCTCAGGGGCCGGTCTTTCTTCTCGCCCTCAATGATTTCCTTCAGGATGTGCTTCACCTCGCGCGAGCTGGCGTCCTCGCCCGAGTCGGTGGCAATGCCTTCGGAGAAGAAGTACTTGAGCGGGTAGATGCCGAACTCCGTCTGCACCGATTTCGAGTTGGCCACCCGGCTTACGGTGCTGATGTCCATGCTGATTTCCTGGGCTATGTCCTTGAGAATCATCGGGCGCAGCTTGCTCTCGTCGCCCTCGGCGAAGAACTCGCGCTGGTAGCGTACAATGGCGTCCATGGTGCGCAGCAGCGTGTTCTGGCGCTGCCGGATGGCATCAATAAACCACTTGGCCGAGTCCAGCTTCTGCTTCACGAACGTCACGGCTTCCTTGAGCTTCTTGTCCTTCTTGGCACCCTTGTCGTAGGCCCGGAACATCTCCGTGTAGGCCGGGCTTACGCGCAGGTCGGGGGCGTTGCGCGAGTTGAGTGTGAGGTTGAAGCTGCCGTTGTCGTTGGTCAGGATGAAGTCGGGGATGATGTACTGTACCTTGCCCATGCCCACCGGGCCGGTGCCGCCGGGCTTGGGGTTTAGCTTGAGAATCAAGGCAATGGCTTCCTTCAGCTCGTCGTCTTCGAGGTCGAGGCGCTGCTGAATGCGGGGGTAGTGCTTCTTGGTGAATTCGTCGAAGGTTTCGTTGAGGATCTGCTCGGCGTGCTCGGTGGCCTCGTCCTGCGGGCGGCGCTCCAGCTGCAGCAGCAGGCACTCCTGCAGGTCGCGGGCCCCGATGCCGGCCGGGTCGAAGCTCTGCACCACGTGCAGCACGCTTTCCACCTCAGCCTCGGTAGCCTCAATATTCTGGGCAAAGGCCAGGTCGTTGGCAATGGCCGACAGGTCGCGACGGATGTAGCCGTCGCCGTCGATGGAGCCAATGAGCTGGCGACCAATGGCTTCCTGTTTCTCGTCGAGGCTGGCGAAGCCCAGCTGGTCGAGCAGGCTGTCGATGAGCGAGCCGCTGGTGTCGGCCAGGGGCATTTCCCGGTCGTCGTCGTCGTCGCCGGGGCCGTCGCCCTGCATTTTGTAGCCCGCTATTTCGTCGTCGTTGAGGTAGTCGCTCAGGTCGAGGTCGTCGGCGCTGTCCGACTCCTTTTGCTCCACGGGCTCGTCTTTGGCGGGCAGCTCGATTTCGGGCTGCTCCTCGCTGCCTTGGTCGAAGTCCTCCTCCAGCGTGTTGTCGGGGTTGTCGAACTCGGCGTCCGGGTCGTCGAAGTCGTCGGTGTCGTCGCTGCTATCGTCGCCGGTTTCCTGGTCCTCGAAGTCGTCGTCGGCCTCGTCGCCTTCTTCCAAAGCGGGGTTGGCTTCCAGCTCCTCCTTGATGCGGGCTTCCAGCTCCACCGTCGGGATTTGCAGCAGCTTAATGAATTGTATCTGTTGCGGGCTCAGCTTCTGCGAGAGAAGCTGCTTCATGTCCAGTCGTTGCATACTCTGAAAAGCGCGTGCACCCTGTTCAGATAGAAAACGGGGTATGGTAGCCAAAGATAGGCCTTTCTGTACTTGCGTTCCGGGGAAAATGTTGGCTTGCGGCCGGCATTCCGGGCGCAGCGCCAGCTGGTAGCAGGCCTGCGCGAAACCGTTTCGGGGCGCCCTGGCCGTGGCCGGCACCCGCGTTTCGCGCAGGACGACAGCCAGAAGGATATAAACGGGCTGCCAAATCCGCTACCTTTGCTTTCTTATCTATTTCCAAACCTCCGAGAACCGACTACCTCATGTCCGACCTCCGAAAGACCAGCGTGCAGGACCTGCTCCGCAGCACCGACCTGGACCGCGAAGTGCTGGTGAAAGGCTGGGTCCGCACCCGCCGCGGCAACAAATACGTGCAGTTCATTGCCGTGAATGACGGCTCCGGCTTCAATTCCATCCAGGTGGTGGCCAACGCCGAGCAGTTTCCGGAGGAAAAGCTGAAGGCCGACGGCGTGGAAAACGGCGCCGCCATTGCCGTGCGCGGCCAGCTGGTAGCCTCGCAGGGCAAAGGACAGACGGTGGAAATCCAGGCCACCGAAATTACGGTCTACGGCTCGGCCGATACCGCCGAATATCCGCTGCAGAAGAAGGGCCACACCCTGGAATTCCTGCGCGAAATTGCCCACCTGCGTCCCCGCACCAACACGTTTGGGGCGGTGCTGCGCATCCGGCACGCCATGGCGTTTGCGGTGCACCAGTACTTCAACGACCACGGCTACTTCTACGTCCACACGCCCATCATCACCGGTTCCGATGCCGAAGGCGCCGGCCAGATGTTCCGCGTAACCACGCTGCCCGAGCAGAACCCGCCGCTGGATGATGCCGGCCACGTAGACTACAAGCAGGACTTTTTCGGCAAAGCCACCAACCTCACCGTGTCGGGGCAGCTGGAAGGCGAGCTGGCGGCCATGGCGCTGGGCAAAATCTACACGTTCGGCCCCACGTTCCGGGCCGAAAACTCCAACACGGCCCGCCACCTGGCCGAGTTCTGGATGATTGAGCCCGAAGTGGCCTTCAACGACCTGCACGACAACATGGACCTGGCCGAGGACTTCCTCAAGAGCCTCGTGCGCTACGCCCTGGCCCATTGCCCCGACGACCTGCAGTTCCTCAACGACCAGTACGACAAGGAGCTGCTGGCCCGCCTGCAGTTTGTGGTCGACAACGACTTCAAGCGCCTCACCTACACCGAGGCCGTGGAAATCCTGAAATCGGCCAAGCAGAAGTTCGAGTTTCCGGTGGACTGGGGCACCGACCTGCAGAGCGAGCATGAGCGCTACCTCGTGGAAAAGCACTTCAAGAAGCCGGTTATCCTGACCAACTACCCCAAGGATATCAAGGCTTTCTACATGAAGCTCGACGACGACGGCCGCACCGTGCGCGCCATGGACGTGCTGTTTCCCGGCATCGGCGAAATCATCGGCGGCTCGCAGCGCGAGGAAGACCTGCAGAAGCTGCGTACGCGCATGCAGGAAATGCACGTGCCCGAGGAAGACCTCTGGTGGTACCTCGATACGCGCCGCTACGGCAGCGCCCCGCACGCCGGCTTCGGCCTGGGCTTCGAGCGCCTCATCCTGTTCGTAACCGGCATGGCCAACATCCGCGACGTCATACCCTTCCCCCGCTTCCCGAAATCGGCGGAGTTTTAAGAATCACGGATTCAGCCGGATTTTTCGGATTACACGGATTTTGTGGACGATTATGACGGCAACGGCCGCCTCACGCAAGTGGGGCGGCCGTTGTGTATTTAAAATATTCTCAGTAGCAGCTTCTCATAAAAAGAAAAAAAGCTGTCAGGTTTTGTTCTGGAGCACACGCTGGCAGAAAGGTAGGGACGCACTTTTGTGTTATTGGGCAGGTATTCTGTACTGTGGGCATATATCAGGTAGGAGGAGCTTGCGTGAAAACTATATCCACAGTCGTACTCTAAACCTGATGTTGTAATGGTGATAGTATCTTGTTTTAAAGCTCCTTTGTAAAGATTAGTTATTCTAAATAATGACCTTACAAGCTGACGAGGTTTTGTAATATATACTCCCTCGCGTTGGGCTATTGTATCCGGATATGTGTACGTTTTTTTATCAATTAACTTTCCGTTGAAAATTAAATCAGCGTCCTTAAAGGCGTGACTAACACTGCTTTTTTTACAAGAACATGCATAGCCAACGCAGGGTGTTAGGGCAATGGCAATGCAGAAGAGTTTTTTAAGCATTTGGTAATCTAACAGTAATTCCGCAGCTCCTTATCGTCCACGGCCAGCAGGTTGTCTAGGCGCAGTTCGAAGCCGTCGGCGAGGCGCAGGTATTCCACTTTGTCCTGGATGTAGAGGTCCTGGATGGTGCCGTGGTAGGTGCTGGGGGGCGTGTCGGGCTCGGTGCGGTAAGTGAGGGTGCAGGGCTGGCCGGTGGTGGCGCGGGCTTCCAGCTCGTCGTAGAAGCTGCAGCTGATGGGTTTGTAGGCGGCGGGCATGGCAGTGGTGAGGATGGTGGGAAGTCTGCATACGCAACGGCCACTCAACCCGGTTGCGCTGTTCCGCGTTGGCTAAGCAACCCACGTCCCCAGTTCTGCCACCGCTATGCCCACCGAGACCAACCTCGCCCCCGCCGACGCCCTGCAGGACGGCGAAATGCGCACCTACTCCGCCCACGGCACCGACGTGCTGCTGATTCGCCGCGCCGGCCGCTACCACGCGCTGGCCGCGCATTGCCCGCACTACGGCGCGCCGCTGGAAAAGGGCCGCCTGGTGGGCGAGCAGCTGGTATGTCCCTGGCACCACGCCTGCTTCCGCGTGGCGGATGGCGCCCTCTGCGAGCCGCCGGCGCTGGATGCCCTGCCCGCCTTCCCGGTGCGCGTGCACGAAGGCCGGGTGTGGGTGCAGGTGCCCCGCAATCCGCCCGCCTCCGCCGCCAGCCCCGATGCCACGCCTACGGCCCTGGTGGGCGGCCAGCCCCAGGCCCCCAGCGCCGCCGCGCCCGACGACCGCACGTTTGTGGTAGTGGGCGGCGGCGCAGCCGGCCAGTTTGCGGCCCAGACGCTCCGGCAGGAAGGCTTCGGCGGGCGCATTATGCTGGTGACGGCCGAGGCCGCCCTGCCCTACGACCGCACCAAGCTCAGCAAACCCTACCTGGCTGGCAAAGCCGATAAAAAGGCCCTGCCGTTGCGCCAGCCCGATTTCTACGAGCAGCACGATATCGAAGTGCTGACCGACACCCGGGCCACCGGCCTGCACCTGCGCACCCGCGAGTTGAAGCTGAGCGGCCGTGGCCCCCTGCACTACGACAAGCTGCTGCTGGCTCCCGGCGGCACCCCCAGCCTGCTGCCTGCCCTGCCCGGCCACGACCTCGCCAACGTGCTGCCCCTGCGCACCCCCACCGATGCCGACGCCATCCGGAAAGCCGCCGGTCCGGACGCGCGCATCGTTATCATCGGTGCTGGGTTTATCGGGATGGAAGCCGCCGCCAGCCTGGCCGCCGAAGGCCGGCATGTGACGGTGGTAGCGCAGGAAAAGGAGCCTTTTGAGCGGGTGCTGGGCCCGAAAATCGGAGCCATGTTCCGCAATCTGCATCGGCGGCACGGGGTGCGCTTCAAGCCCGAAGCCGCGGTGGCTGAGCTGGTAGGCGAGCAGGGCCGCGTGGTGGGCGTGCAGCTTAAAGCAGGCCAGCTTCTGCCCGCCGATGTGGTGGTGCTGGGCGTGGGCGTGCGGCCTGCCACCGAGTTTCTGGCCCACACCTTCGAGCTGGAAAAAGACGGTGGCCTGCGCGTGGATGCCCAGCTACTAGCCGCCGAGCACGTGTACGCCGCCGGCGACATTGCGCGCTTCCCGCTGGCCGCTGGCTTGGGGCAGCACCGCGTAGAGCACTGGCGCGTGGCGCAGCAGCAGGGCGCCGCCGCTGCCCGCAACATGCTGGGCCAAGCCAAACCCTTCGCCGCGGTGCCGTTCTTCTGGACCCAGCAGTTCGGCAAGAGCCTGCGCTACGTGGGCCACGCCGAAGCATGGGACGAAATCATCTTCCACGGCGACGTGCGCCGCCACAACTTCCTGGCCCTCTACGCCCACCAGAACCGCATAGTAGCCGCCGCCGCCATGAACCGCGACGACGACATGATCTGCATCGAAGCCTTGATGGCCGCGGGCCAGATGCCCACGCCCACCACCGCACGCCGCAAGCAGAACTGGCCCAAGTTGCTGGCGGCGGCACAGAAGGAATAGTTGCATAAAACAGGCAGCCCAGCCATGGAAACGCCAAAGCGGCGTTTCCATGGCTGGGCTGCAACAGCAACTCGCGGCGCAGGCCATGGCGGGTCTTCAGCCGGGTGGCTACCGCCTAGTGCGTCTCGTCGTAGATGGCCTCAGCCTTATAATGGACGGTGCGGGCGAAGTTAGGGTCGTTGGAAATTTCTTCCCACGATGCCTTCTTCTCCAATTCCTGAGCCAGCTGATTGATGGCGGCTTCATCGGCCGCCGTGCGTGGCCGATACATGCGGTAGGCGCTGTTGATAAAGCCGAAGCCCAGCTGTCCCAGGTTCTGCTCGGTGCAGATAATGATGACGATGTCGCGCCCCTGCAGTTCCTGTTTCAGGTCCAGATCCTTCACGGTGTGGGAGCCGGGGGCTTTTTCCGGCCAGAACACATACTCGTTGCCGGCCCAGTAGCGGGCCTCCGGCGTAAACAGGCGCTGGTAGTAGGGGTAGAAGTTGTAGAAGCTCTGTGCGAAACTGTCGCCGATGATCAGGGCGTTGGCTTTCTTTTTGGTGGCCGAGTCGGCGGCAAACTGTACGTTCGGATACGCCATCGGGTACGGCGCCACTTCCCACATGCGGTTCAGGATCTTCTGAATATCATCGTCGGTGAACCGGATAGAGTCGGGGCTGGTGACGATGGTGCGGCCGCGGGAGGCGAAATCCGGCAAGTCCAGTTGCGTCAGGCGCTCTACCTGCCGGAACATGGTATCGGCCATCAGGGCCGTGGCGTAGCCGCTCCAGTGGGTGCCGCCGCGTGGAAACAACGGGTACTTGGTGGTATCCTGCCAGCGCAGCATTAGGGCGGCGGCATCGAGCACATTTACGCCGTACTTGCGGGTGGCCTGCAGCACCGCATCGTAGTTGCTAGGCTTCACCGGCCGCTTGGCATAGTGCTCAGGTAGCAGATGGGGCAGAATGCGGGCCTTGCCGGGCGCCATCACCAGCAGAAACTGCGTGCCGTGCGCCCGCAGCGAGTCCTGCACCGTCCGGAGCCAGCGCACCCGGTTGTCCATCTCTGCCGGCGCGTACCCCAGCCCCTGGTATACATCGATGCTGAGCGGCTGAAACAGCACGTCGTCTTTGCCGGCCACTACTGTGGAAATGGTGGTCTGGTTGAACAGCGAGTATACCAGCTGATTATGCAGGCGCAGAAACCAGCTCCGAAAGCCCAGGTTTTCCTCTAGGTACGCTTCCAGCCGCGGCTGGTAGGTGCCGTTTCGCAAGTCCTCCCACGCAAAATCGGGATGCTTGTTCTCATCAAAGAAGCCATCAAGCGGGGCCACCTTCACCCAGTGAAATTTAGCCTGCAGGGCCGGGGCGAGCAGCAGGAGCAGCAACAGGCCGAACAGCAGGCGCTTGGGCCCCGACCGGGGCGCGGACGGCGGTGCAGTGGCTTGAGTAGCAGAAGAAGCAGAGAAAGAAGCAGCCACAGCCTAGAAGCGGAAATAAATGAACGGATTGAACGAGCTGCCCAGCAGGGCCCCCGCGCTCAGCACCAGCAGCACGGCCGTGGCCACGCTCAGGCCCACGGCCCGCGGCAGCGCCAGCCGCTCGCCCGCCAGCAGGCCCACCTGCCAGCGCTCCACCCGCGGCAGTGCCGCCACAAACGAGCAGCCCGCCGCCAGCGCCAGCACGGCCCAGAACTCGGTGGTGAAGTAGGGCAGCGGCGAGAGCCCGCCCCCGAACATGCGCTGCAGGTAGGCCAGCGCCGCCCCCAAACTCTCGGCCCGGAACATCACCCAGCCCACCACCGTCACCAGGAAAGTCGGCACGATGCTCAAGGCGCCGATGCGCTGGTACACGCGCAGCAGAAACAGCCGGTCCAGCACCAGAAACAGCCCGTGGAAGGCGCCCCACACGATGAAGTTCCACGCCGCCCCGTGCCAGAAGCCCGAGAGGATGAATACGGTCCACAGGTTCACATACAGCCGGCTCGGGCTCACCCGGTTGCCGCCGAGCGGAATGTAGAGGTAGTCGCGCATCCAGCGGCCCAGCGTGATGTGCCAGCGCTGCCAGAACTCGGTGATGGAGCGCGACACGTACGAATTGTTGAAGTTCTCGGGAAACTGGAAGCCCATGATCCGGCCCAGGCCGATGGCCATGTCGGAGTAGCCGGAGAAGTCGAAGTAGATCTGGAACGTGTAGGCCACGGCCCCGAGCCAGGCCAGCGGGGCCGAAAGCTCGGCCGGGGGCAGGGCGAAGAGGCGGTCAGCCTCAGCGCCGAGCACGTTGGCAATGAGCACTTTCTTGGCCAGGCCGATGCCGAAGCGGAACAAACCGGCCAGCTTGTGGTCGACCGTGTCGAAGGCGCGGCGGTCGGTGAGCTGGCCGGCAATTTCGTGGAAGCGCACGATGGGGCCGGCAATCATCTTGGGAAAGAGCATGATGTAGAGCAGGAAATCCCAGAACGAGCGCAGCGGGCGGTTGACGCCGCGGTAGACGTCGATGGTGTAGGTGAGCTTCTCGAAGGTGAAGAAGGAGATGCCGATGGGCAGCACGACCTTCTGCCAGGTGAGGGCCGCCCCGCCGAGGGCCGTGTTGACGGCGCTGGCGTTTTCGAGGAAGAAGTTGGCGTACTTGAAATAGAACAGCATGGCCACGTTGAGCACGATGCTGAGCGTGAGGTAGAGGCGCTTGTGCCAGGGCACGGTAGCGCGGTCCATGAAGCGGATGAGCACGAAATTGACGACCACCGAAGCCAGGAACAGGGCCAGGAAGGGCAGCCCGCCCCAGGCGTAGAAGCCGAGGCTGGCGAGCAGGGCCACGGCATTCTTGAGCCGGTGCGGGGCCAGGAAATAGAGCAGCAGGAAGCCCGGCAGAAAGTAAAACAGGAAGAGCGTACTGCTAAAAACCATACAGGGCGGCGTGAACAGGGAAAAGAGCGGCCGAAAATACAGTTTTACCGGATGCCATAATCCAAAAAAACGCCGGCCCTTATGAGGCCGGCGTTTTTGCCGTTAGTTGCGGAAACAGGGCCGCTAGTGCTTGCCCTTGCCGTGGCCTTTGCCATTCCCGTTGCCGGGGTGGCCGTAGCCGAGCTTCTTGGCCTGGCCCGGAGGCAGGCCTTTACCGTTTTCAAGGCGTTTCACCTGGCCAGGCGGTAGGCTGGCCGGATACTGCTGGCGATGGCGGCCAATGAGCGTCCAGGGCTGACTTCCTACGTAGTTGATGACTACCGGGTGGAAGCTGCTAGGGTTGTACCCATTGAGGCTGCGGACGCGGGTCCAGCGGCCTTCGCGTTGCACCACGTATTGCTGGTCGCGCAGGTCGTAGTAGCCGCCGTACTCAGGCACGTAGTAATACTGCGTGCCGGCCGGCGCGGCCGGGCCCCAGGACGGCGGGTTGATGTTGATATTCACCTGGGCCTGCGTGCTATGCGCAACACCTTGTAGCGAAAGCGCCAGCAGGCCCGATAGCGCAAGTTTAGGAAGGAAGTTCATAGGTAGGAAGGAAGTGGTGAGGAAAGGCGAACAGTTGAGGGTATGCCCTTAACGGAGACAATGAGCGGCAGGTTGGAAAGCTAGAATACCCGGCCGCGGCTGCCCCGGCCGTTGCTGGGAGCCGGCTGGGCGGGCGGGCCCTGCTGTCCATAGCCACCCCGATTATCCTGCTGGTTACGGTTGTCCCGGTCGTTGTAGCCGTTGCGGCTGTCGTTGTCGCGGCGGCTGTAGGCTGCGGGGCCCTGCTGCTGATACTGCGAGCGACCATTATAATAGCCGCTGCCATTATATCCGTTGCCGTTGTAGCCGTTGCGGTAGCCACCGTAAGGGTTGGCTACGTAGCCGCGGCCGGGCCAGCGGCTGCCGTAGTAGCGGCCAGGGCGCACACCCCACCGGTCGCAGTAGGCGCGGTGGTCGCGCAGGTAGCCCCAGGGCTGCCGGCCCACGTACTGAATCACGACGGGATGGAAGAAGCGCGGGTCGTAGCTGGCGTAGCGCTGGGGCAGCACCGGCGCGCTCACCCACGAATTATAGTAAGGGTCGAAAAACAGGTAGGAGCGGCTGTAGAGGTCGTAGTAGCCGTCGATTTCCGGGATGTAGTAGTACTGCACCTCGGGCCCCACGGCCGGTGCCCAGGCCGGAATGCCGGGGCCATAGCCGTACCCACCCTGCGCCCGGGCCGCCGGGCTGTGCAGCAACAGGCCCAGTCCCAACAGAACCAGACCTGATTTCAGGAAGCGTTTCATAAAGCAGTGCAAAAAAGGAGTGTACCGATGCTTACGCAAGAACAACGCCAAATCCGTCCGGTGCGAACCGGCGGCTGGCCGCCCCGACAAGAACTTTAGCTTCCGGCGGGACATTTCCTCTACCCTCGGTGTTACACACCGTCTGCCCTACTTCGTCCGGACGGCCCCTTCCCAACCAGCAGCGCTAAAACTGCTGGCAAATAAACTATTGCGGGTAGCCTGCCGGGCGTGTTTTCCGTACTTTTGCAGACTTATCCGCTCCGCTGCTGCATGGCCAAAAAATCAACCGCCGCTTCTGTTTCTTCCCCCGCTGCCTCCAAACCGGCGGTAGCCAAAGCTCCCCGTCCGGCCAAAGCAACGAAGTCCGCTGCGGCTGCCCCGGTGGAGCCAGAAGCCCAGCCGGCTCCCAAGCCCGCCAAGGCCCCGAAAGCAACCAAAGCGCCCAAGTCGGCCGCCGCCGCCGTGGCCGACAACGCCACCGAGCACAGCACCGCCGCCGTGCAGGCCGTGCCGCGCCAGGAGCAGGTGAGCGAGGCCGTGCTGGAAAACCAGGCCCGCATCCAGGGCCAGCTCCTAGGCCCCGCCGACCTGGAAGCGCCTTACATCGAGGTGTACGGAGCCCGGGAGCACAACCTCAAGAATGTGTCCGTGAAGATTCCGCGCGGGCGGCTGGTGGTGTTTACCGGTATTTCGGGCTCGGGTAAGTCGTCGTTGGCGTTTGATACTATCTACGCCGAGGGTCAGCGCCGCTACATGGAGACATTTTCGGCCTACGCCCGCAGCTTCATGGGCGGGCTGGAGCGGCCCGACGTGGACAAGATTGAGGGTTTGTCGCCGGTTATCAGCATCGAGCAGAAAACCACCTCGCGCAACCCCCGCTCCACGGTGGGCACCATCACCGAGATTTACGACTTCCTGCGCCTGCTCTACGCCCGCACCGCCGAGGCGTTCAGCTACGCCACGGGCCAGAAGATGATCCGGCAGAGCGACGACCAGATCATCAACTACATCCTGAAGGAGTACGACGGCCGCAAAATGGTGGTGCTGGCGCCCGTGGTGAAGGGCCGCAAAGGCCACTACCGGGAGCTGTTCCAGCAGGTGGCCAAGCTGGGCTTCACCAAGGTGCGCGTGGATGGCGAGCTGCTCGACCTCACGCCCAAAATGCAGGTGGACCGCTACAAAATCCACGACATCGAAATCGTCATCGACCGGCTGGTGGTGAAAGAGGAAGACCGGTTCCGCCTCAGCGGCTCGGTGCAGAACGCTCTTACGCAGGGCAAAGGCACCATGCTGGTGCTGGATGCCGACAAGAAGAAGGACAACACCCAGTTCTTCTCCCGCTTCCTGATGGACCCGGCCACCGGCATTGCCTACGACGACCCGGCACCCAACACGTTCAGCTTCAACTCGCCCTACGGCGCCTGCCCCACCTGCAACGGCCTGGGCGAGGTGCAGGAAATCACCGAGGAAACGGTGATGCCCGACAAGAAGCTCAGCATCAGCCGCGGCGGTATTGCGCCCTTGGGCGAATACCGGGACATCTGGATTTTCCAGCAGCTGGGTCTGATTCTCAAGAAAAACAAAGCCAGCCTCAGTACGCCCATCGAGAAGCTGCCCGCCGAGCTGGTGGAGCGGCTGCTCTACGGCGTGCCCGAAGACGAGGACGCCGACCCCAAAAAGGCCAACTACACCGAGCCCTTCGAGGGCATCATCCCGTTTCTGCGCCGCCAGATGGAGTCGGAATCCGACAACATCCGGGAGTGGATTCAGCAGTACACCCAGGCCAAGGAGTGCCCCGAGTGCCACGGATTCCGCCTCAAGAAGGAAAGCCTGCACTTCAAGATTGCCGACCACCACATCGGGCAGCTTTCGGTGATGGACCTGAGCGAGCTGGCCGCCTGGTTTGAAGGGCTGGAAGACCGTCTCTCGGAGCGCCAGAACCTGATTGCGCGCGAGCTGCTGAAGGAAATCCGCAAGCGCATCGGCTTCCTGCTGGAAGTGGGCCTCGATTACCTGAACCTGCACCGCTCGGTGCGCACGCTCTCGGGCGGCGAAAGCCAGCGCATCCGTCTGGCCACCCAGATTGGTACCCAGTTGGTGGGTGTGCTCTACATCATGGACGAGCCCAGCATCGGCCTGCACCAGCGCGACAACGAGCGGCTCATCAAGGCCCTGCAGCACCTGCGCGACCTGGGCAACTCGGTGATTGTGGTGGAGCACGACAAGGACATGATTCTGCACGCCGACCACGTGCTCGACATCGGCCCCGGCGCGGGCATCCACGGCGGCCAGATTGTGGCCCAGGGCACGCCTTCCGAAATCTTCACCAGCGGCTCGCTCACCTCGCAGTACCTCAGCGGGCAGAAGCACATCGAGCTGCGCAAGAAAAAGCGGGTCGGCGAAGGCAACGAGTTGGTGTTACGCGGCGCCAAAGGCCACAACCTCAAGAACGTGACGGCCAAGTTCCCGCTGGGCAAGCTCATTGCCGTCACGGGCGTGTCGGGCTCGGGCAAGTCCTCGCTCATTCACGATACGCTGTACCCCATCCTCAACCAGCACTTCTTCAACGCCAAGCGCGAGCCGCTGGCCTATGATAAGATTGAGGGTCTGGAGTTCATTGATAAGGTGATTGAGGTGGACCAGTCGCCGATTGGGCGCACGCCGCGCTCCAACCCGGCTACCTACACCGGCGTGTTCACCGAAATCCGCCAGCTGTTTGCCAACCTGCCCGAGGCCAAAATCCGCGGGTACGGGCCGGGGCGCTTCTCCTTCAACGTGAAGGGCGGCCGCTGCGAAACCTGCGAGGGGGCCGGCATGCGCACCATCGAAATGAACTTCCTGCCCGACGTGCACGTGCCCTGTGAAACCTGCAAAGGCCGCCGCTACAACCGCGAAACGCTGGAAGTCCGCTTCAAGGGCAAGAGCATCACCGACGTGCTGGATATGACCGTGGAAAAGGCCGTGGAGTTCTTCGAGTTTCAGCCCCGTATTCTGCGCAAAATTCAGACCCTGAACGAAGTAGGCCTAGGCTATCTTACCTTGGGCCAGCAGGCCACTACGCTTTCGGGCGGCGAGGCCCAGCGCGTCAAGCTGGCCACCGAGCTCAGCAAAAAGGACACTGGCAAGACGTTCTACATCCTCGACGAGCCCACCACCGGCCTGCACTTCGAGGACATCAACCACCTCTCCGTGGTGTTGCACAAGCTCGCCGACAAAGGCAATACCGTCCTCATCATCGAGCACAACCTCGACCTGATCAAGGTAGCCGACCATCTCATCGACATCGGGCCGGAAGGTGGCGGGGCCGGCGGCACCATTGTGGCCCAGGGCACGCCCGAGCAGGTAGCCAAAGCCGGCAAAGGCCACACCGGCCGCTTCCTGGCCGAGGAGCTCAAGCTCAGCAAGTACGCCGAGGCGTAGCGCCGCTACTGCCTACCAGAAAAACGGCCGGCTCCTGCGTGGGGGCCGGCCGTTTGGCGTTTTCAGGTGTGGTGTGGCCGTGGCGAGTGTGCCGCCTCATAGGCCTGCATCAGCCGCCGGTAGCGGCGCTGATACAGCATAAACACCGGAAACAGCAGCAGCGGCAGCAGCCGCAACAGCGACGGATGTACCGCCGGCAGCAACGCTATTAGCGCCGAGAACAGGAACACTGCCGGCGACAACAGCGGCCGCACGGGGTCGAGGTCGGGGTGCTGCTGCTCGTGAGGGGCTACCAGGTGGCTGGCCGGGTTGCGCAGGTAACGCTGCAGCATCGTCTGCATCAGGCCCGTGAAGATGATATTGAGCGCGTATAGTACCCACGGCGTGCTCAGCATGCCGTACTCGCTCTGGAAAGCCGTGGTGAAGGGCATGAGCACGATGCTGAGCAGGAACAGGATGTTCAGCCACAGCAGCCTGGGCGTGGTGTGCAGCACAAACCGGAAAATGCGGTGGTGAGCCAGCCAATACACCGCAATGATGAAAAAGCTCAGGAAGAACCCGATGAACTTGGCCGTCAGTTCGAGCAGGCCCTGCACGGCGGCGTGCTCGGTGCGGTGGTGCAGCTCCGGCACTTTTATTTCAATGGCCAGCAGCGTAATGGCAATGGCAAACACCGCGTCGGTGAACAGAATCACGCGTTCCAGCTGAAATGCGTCGCGGTTGTGCTGGGCCTTTTCGTTGCCGTCCATATAGCTTGAAGGGAGAGAGTAGGGGTGCCTAAAGTAGTGGAAGTGTCTGGCAAATACACAAAAAAAGCTGCCGCTCTAGTGGAGTGGCAGCTTTCAATCAGTTGTTGCCCAACATGGGCCGTGGCCGTAGCTTCCGCTACATCATACCAGCGTGGTCTTTCGACATTTGCAGGTGGTTGGTGACTACGGGCGTCGTTTTATCAATGAAGCCCTGCAAGTCGGCATCCTGCGTCATGGCACGGTGGGCTGCCATGGTGTTCAACGTTTTCTGATGGTCGGTTATCATCTGGTCCATAAAGGCTTTTTCCAGCTCCTTGCCCGACAGCTTCTGCATGTTGGCTGCAATGGTTTTATGTTCAGCGTCCATGTCAGTTGGCAGCTTCACGTTTTTCTTGGCTGCAATGGATTTCAGGTCGGCCGTCGATTTGGTATGGTCGGCTATCATCATCTCGGCGTGCGTTTTGGCCATACCGGTAGCTCCTTTTTCCAGCGCCAGCTTGCTGAGTTGAATCTCATTTTGGTCGGAGTGGGCTGCCGACATCATGAATTCCGGATCGTCTTTGTGCGGAGCCATGGGGCCATTTGGGTCGGCCATAGCGCCAGCGGCCATGTTGGTACCGGCCGAATCGTTTTTCATGGAAGGTTCCGACGCCACGCCCATCGTGTCGGCGCCTGCCACCGATTCGCCATTCACCATTTCATCGGCGTGGCGCTCATTGGAACAAGCTACAGCTGAGAGTAATACGGTAGCAGCAGCAATATTTAAAAGAATACGTTTCATGGGAAAGGGTTTTGGGTGGGAGAAGAACGAGCCTACATTCTATCTAGGAAAGTTGCAGGAGGTATAGGCAGAAGGTAAACGACACGTTTTCAGGCAAGGTTGCTACTGCTCAGCTGGTTGAAAAACAAAGGCCCGGTCTGCAGGAGCGCAGAACCGGGCCTTTGCAGTAGCCTAATGGCCTACAAGTGCATTTATGGCTTCGGCATTGACGCCGAGTCGGCGGCCATTGCCGAATCAGCATCAGCCATTACGGTCGGGCCGGCCTCGTTGTCAATAACGGTGGCATCGGCCTCAACTCCGCCATTGGCAGCAGCCTCATCCATGTTCGATACGGCCTCGCCGGCAGTACCATCGGTGCGTTTTTCGCCACAGCTGCTGAAGGACAGAGCGGCGGCTAAAAGGGCAAAAGAAAAAAAGCGCGTTTTCATAATCAGGTGAATTGGTTAGAGATACAAGAGAACGGGAATTTATTTAGGGAGTTGGTCGGACAGCTTTTCGGCGGCGTCGCGGTGGGTTTTGAGGGTTGGCAGGTAGGTAGTGGCAAATGTCCGGATGTCGCCGTCGTAGGCGTCCTCGCTCATGTCATCGAAATCATCGATGCTGGCTTTATGCACGTCTTCCAGCACCTCCACGTATTTGCGGTCAAAGGCCGCGCCGTTGAGGGCCGTTAGTTCGCCTACGGTCTTGGCTTGGTCGGCTCCTAGTCCTTTAGGCAACACAATGCTTTTCTGATTGGCCAACTGGTTGAGGGCGGCCTGCATGGTGCCGTGCTGGCCTACTATCATTTGCGCCAGGTATTTCACGTCGGGAGAAGCCGCTTTGCGTTGAGCAATCTGGCTGATTTCCATATCCAGCATCGAGCGGCTGGCGGCTGTCACCAGAAATAGGGCATCGCGCTCCTGCTTCTCGGTCACGTTGGCGTCGCCGATGCGCTTCTCATTCTGAAATTTGGCCTCCGCCACCGGGTCCTTGCGGCTTTCGGTATTGCAGGCGCTTAGCGCGACCAGGAGGACTGCGGCAAAATGAACAGAGGAAAGGCGCATATGCTCAGAAGTTTGACAGGCTTGAAAGCGGCCCGGTTGGCTATACGGCCGGCTGCGTCCGTGGTTGGGAATTGCCCTGAATGAAGCCGGTGAAAAAAAGTTCCGCAATGCCGTTAAACTATATAGCGCGTTGTGCTTCCAAGCAACGAAACCCCGGGAATTTCGCCGCATGCCAGCTTCTTTCAAGGTCATTTTTTCAAGCCCTTCGTTCCCATGAAATCCTCCTTCCGCTCTTTCCGCCTGGCTGCCCTCATGGGTAGCGTCCTCCTGCTCGGCACAGCTTCCTGCTCTAAAGACAACGACCCATCCGCCCCCGAAAGCGTGGTGTCGGCCGAAGACTCCGGCGCCGCCGAAGACGAAACCGGCAGCCTCAATGACCTAGTAGAAGCCGCCGCCCCCGCCGATGCCAGCCTGCCAAACGGCGCCGTGGCCGAGCCTGCCGACCTGGCCCGCGTGCTCTCCGGCTGCGCCACCCGCACCTGGAACCCCGCCACCCGCACCCTCACCCTCGACTTCGGTACCACCAACTGCATCAGCCCCAACGGCGTGGCGCACCGTGGCAAAATTGTAGCCGTCTTCACTGGCCCGTTCCGCCAGCAGGGCTCCACCGTCACCATCACGCTGGTTGACTACTTCCGCAACGACAACCAGCACACCGGCACCCGCGTCATCCGCAACCTCGGCGACGGTTCCTACTCGCTCGACGTGCAGAACGCCAGCGTCATCAAAGCCGACGGCACGCACTCCTGGACCTCGCAGCGCGTCTACACCCGCCTCGCCGGCCAGGCCACCCGCACCATCCTCGACGACCAGTACTCGGTGACGGGCAGCGCCAGCGGCACCAACCGCAACCGCGTGCAGTACTCGGCCACCATTCAGCAACCGCTGCTCAAGGTGTTCACGCCCGGCTGCGCCCGGTTCTTCACGGCCGGCACCGTCAACATCGAGAATTCGCGTGGCAAGAGCCTGCTCCTCAACTACGACCCCACCGGCACCCAGGCCTGCGACAATATTGCGTCCGTGACCAGCAACGGCCGCACCCGCACCATCCGCCTGGGCGGACGCTAGAATCCGGTTTCAGCCTACAACGAAATGACCGCTCTGCATCTGCAGGGCGGCCATTTCGTTGTAGGCTGAAGTAAGCGTCCTATGCCTACTGCGTGCGGAGCAGCACCTCGGCCAGCAGCATATCCTCCGGCGTCGTGATTTTGAGGTTGCGGTAGTCGCCTTCCACGATGTGGATGGCGTGCAGGTCTTCCACTACGCTGGCGTCGTCGGTGAACGTGCTCAGCTCGGGCAACTGGTAGGCGCGGCGCAGCAGCCCCAGCTCAAAGCACTGCGGCGTCTGCACCAAGCGCAGGCGGGCCCGGTTCAGGGCGTAGGAGCCCTGCTGACTCAGGTTGCGCACCGAGTCCTTGGGCACCACGGCCGCCACGGCCGCGCCGTGGTTGTAGGCCGCCTCAAAAGTGGCTTCTATCACCCGGTTGGGCGTGAGGGGCCGCACGCCGTCGTGCACGGCTACGGTGCCGGTGGCTTCGTTGTCCAGTAGGGCCAGGCCGCGCTTCACCGACGCCCAGCGCGTAGCGCCGCCGGTGGTCAGCTCGTGCGGCGGCACGTGCGCGTGCTCCGCGCACAGCGCCTGCCAGGTGGCCACCTGCTCGGCGGGCAGCACCACAATCAGCCGGCGCACACCCAGCGCAGCATCGGCAAAGCGGCGCAACGTGTGCAGCAGCACCGGCTCGCCCAGTAGCGGCAGAAACTGCTTGGGCTGCTCGGTGCCCATGCGCGAGCCGCTGCCGCCAGCTACCAGAATGGCGAAACGGTGATGAGGGGAAGAGGAAGCGAAAGCCACGGGCTAAGAAAGAATGAATCAGTTTGGCTGTAAAAGTAAACGCCCGGCCGCATTGAGCGGTCGGGCGTTTGTTTGTAGCGCAGCAACCGAGTGGCCGGGCGCTGCTGTCTGCAGCAGTAATCTACAGAATCAGCATGGCGTCGCCGTAGCTGAAGAACTTATATTTCTCTTTGATAGCCAGCTTGTACGCCTCAATCAGCAGCTCGTGGCCGGCGAAGGCCGAGGCCATCATCATCAGCGTGCTTTCCGGGGTGTGGAAGTTGGTGAGCAGGCAGTTGGCGATTTTGAAATCGTACGGCGGGAAGATAAACCGGTCTGTCCAGCCCTCGTTGGCCTTCAGGCGCAGGTTAGCCGACACCGACGACTCCATGGCGCGCATGGAGGTGGTGCCTACGGCGCACACGCGCTTCTTGGCATCCAGCGCCTTGTTCACCACCACGGCCGTCGAGCCGGGCACGATGAAGTTCTCGGAGTCCATTTTGTGCTTGGTCAGGTCTTCCACGTCTACGGGGCGGAAGGTGCCCAGGCCCACGTGCAGCGTCACGGGCGCTACTTCTACGCCTTTGATTTCCAGGCGCTTCAGTACCTCGCGGGTGAAGTGCAGGCCGGCCGAAGGCGCGGCCACGGCGCCAGTGTTCTTGGCGTAGATGGTCTGGTAACGCTCCTTGTCGGCGGGCTCGGCTTCGCGGGTGATGCTCTCGCGGGGCAGCGGCGTTTCGCCGAGGTTGTGCAGGGCCTTGTAGAACTCCTCGTCGGTACCATCAAACAGGAACTTGATAGTGCGGCCGCGGGAGGTGGTGTTGTCGATTACTTCGGCTACCACTTCGCCTTCCTCATCGAAGTACAGCTTGTTGCCGACGCGGATTTTGCGGGCCGGGTCTACCAGCACGTCCCAGAGGTGAATTTCCTTGTTCAACTCGCGCAGCAGGAATACTTCAATCTTGGCGCCGGTCTTCTCCTTGTTGCCGTAGAGCCGGGCCGGGAACACCTTGGTGTCGTTGACCACGAATACGTCGCCTTCGCCGAAATACTCAATGATATCCTTGAACACACGGTGCTCGATCTTGCCCGTGCTGCGGTGCAGCACCATTAGGCGCGATTCGTCACGGTTCTTGGCCGGGTGCTGGGCAAGCAGGGCCTCGGGTAGTTCGAATTTGAATTCGGTGAGCTTCATAGGGTCAGGAAGGGCAATAGCTGGGGAAGCTAACGAAAATTTGAGCCGGCGAAAGTACATAGATTTGCCGGATTAATCGGTACTTTTCGGGCGAAAAGGTAATTCAGACCCGTAAGAACGTCATGCAGAGCCGGAGGCGAAGCATCTCGCCCGTGTAGTAAAATCAGTTACCACACCGGCGAGATGCTTCGCCTCCGGCTCTGCATGACGTTCTTTGCTTACACTACCACCTCCCGTTCTCGTCTATGAAAGCCCTGCGCCTGACTCTGGAAAGCTTCCGCTTCGCGTGGCAAGCCCTCAAAGCGAACCTCCTGCGCACGATACTTTCGCTGCTGGGCGTCACGGTGGGCATTTTCGCCATCATTGCCGTGCTCACCGTCGTCGATTCGCTGGAAGCCAACGTGCGCCAGAGCATGAGCTTCGTCGGCGACAAGGTGATTTACGTGATGAAGATGCCCTGGACCTTCGACCAGCCTGACTACCCGTGGTGGCGATACTTCCAGCGGCCGGCACCCACCGTGCGCGAGTTCCGCGAGCTGCAGCGCATGCTCTCCGACAACCAGCGGGGCGTGGCCCTATACGCCGCCACCGGCGGCAACACCCTGCGCATGGGCTCCAACAGCATGGAAGGCTGCGCGCTGATGGGCGTCTCGTTTGAGTACCGCACCGTGTCGGATCTGCCGATTGCGGAGGGCCGCTACTTCACGCAGCAGGAGATTGATGCCGCCCGCAACGTGGCCATCGTGGGGGCCGATATTGCCACCAACCTGTTTCCGAACGGCTCAGCGCTGGGCAAGCAGTTCAAGGCCAAAGGGCTGTCGTTCACCATCATCGGGGTGGTGAAGAAGGAAGGCAAGAAGATCATCGACACGCCCAGCAACGACACCAACTGCATCATCCCGTTCGGGTCGTTCACCAAGATGTTTGCGCTGAGTACCAACGGCTTTACGGGCGTGACGCCCACCATTGCTGTGAAGGGCCGCGAGGAAGACACCGGCCTGCTCGACCTGGAGTACGAAATGAAGGGCCTGCTGCGCAACATCCGCACCCTCAAGCCCCGCGAAGAAGACAACTTCGCCCTCAACCGCCCCGAAATGATTGCCAACATGGTGGGCAAGCTCTTTTCCGTCATCGGGCTGGCCGGTTGGGTGATTGGGGGCTTTGCCATGGTGGTGGGCGGCTTCGGCATTGCCAACATCATGTTTGTGTCGGTGAAGGAGCGCACCAACATCATCGGCATCCAGAAGTCGCTGGGGGCCAAAAACTACTTCATTCTGTTCCAGTTCCTGTTTGAGGCCGTGTTCCTGTGTTTGCTGGGCGGCGCCACCGGCATCTTCTTGGTCTGGCTGATTACGCTGGTGCCGCAGGATGCCATGCCACTTACGCTCTCGGCCTGGAACATCACGCTGGGCCTCACCGTGTCGGTGGTGATTGGCATGCTGGCCGGCATCATTCCGGCCGTGCTGGCCGCCAACCTCGACCCCGTGATTGCCATCCGGAGCAAGTAGCGCGCCGGGCGAAAGCTGCTGCCGCCCGGACCTGTCGCCATTTCGTAATGATATAGCTATTTAGTGTTAACAAATCGTTAACTTGCCCGTCCGTACTTTTGGTCGCCCCGTTCTCGCGGGGCGGCTTTCTTTTTTTCAAATTCCCCCATTTCTCCTTTTTGGCCCCCGGCGCGTTGCCGGCCGCCAATGGTAAGTAGCGTACCAGATTATGACCAAGCTTAAGAAGACCAGCCGCACCAAAGTGGCCGATGAAGTGCTGAACGCCGGGAGCGGGCAGACTATCATGCAGCCCAACGTAAACGACAATAAGGTTAAGACAATCAGTGATATTCGCGAGCAGACCCACGGCGAGCGGACGGTGCAGGTAGACGACGAGCAGCGCATCCGTCGCGCCTTCGTCGACAAGGACTGGAACGAAATCAAGATTGCCGACTCCTGGCAGATCTTCAAGGTGATGGCCGAGTTCGTGGAGGGCTTCGAGAAGATGTCCAAAATCGGCCCCTGCGTATCCATCTTCGGTTCGGCCCGCACTAAGGCCGACAACCCGTACTACAAAATGGCCGAGGAAATTGCGGCCAAGCTGGTGCGCCACGGCTACGGCGTTATCACGGGTGGCGGCCCCGGCATCATGGAGGCCGGCAATAAGGGCGCCCACTCGGAAGGCGGCCGTTCGGTGGGCCTGAACATTGAGCTGCCTTTCGAGCAGTTCAACAACATCTACATCGACCCCGACAAAATCATCAACTTCGACTACTTCTTTGTGCGGAAGGTGATGTTTGTGAAATACGCCCAGGGCTTCATCGGTATGCCGGGCGGTTTTGGGACGCTGGATGAGCTGTTTGAGGCCATTACCCTGATTCAGACCAAGAAAATCGGCCGTTTCCCCATCGTGCTGGTGGGTACCAAGTACTGGCAGGGCATGTTCGACTGGATTCAGCAGGTGATGCTGGAAGACGAGCACAACATCTCGCCCGAGGACATGAACCTGGTGCAATTGGTAGACGACGCCGAGTCGGCCGTGAAAATCATCGACGACTTCTACAGCAAGTACCTGCTGTCGCCGAACTTCTAAATCACGGATTTATCGGATTGCCCGGATTCGTTTTGGGCAGTCCTATGACCAGGCCGGATGCACGTAAGGAGAAGCCGCTTCCAACGAAGCGGCTTTTTCGTTGTTCTTTAGTGCCCGCATCCCGCACCCATAGCCTGCTTCTTCCGTGTCTGCCCCTGTGAAATCCGACGAATCCGTGTCAACCCGTGACTTCGACTACCTGATTGTGGGCGGCGGGGCGGCGGGCCTAAGCCTGGCCTACCACATCAGCCAGGAGCCGCGCCTGGCGGGCAAGCGGGTGCTGCTGCTGGAGCCCGAAGCCAAAGACCAGAACGACCGGACCTGGTCGTTCTGGACCGATGGGCCGATGCTGTTCGACGGCATTGTGGCGCACGAGTGGACGCAGCTGGCGTTCCGCAGCCCCGGTTTCGAGCAGGTGTTTCCGTTGAAGCGCCACCGCTACAAGATGATTCGGGGGCTGGATTTCTACCGGTTCGTGCGGGCGGCGCTGCTGGCCCGGCCGGAGCAATTCACGCTAATGCAGGCCACCGTGGACACGCTGGCCAACACGCCCCAGGGCGTGCAGGCCACTGGCTCTGCCGGCACCCACACCGCCCGCTACGCCTTCGACAGCCGCCCGCCGCAGCTAACGCCGCAGCCGCAGAAGCACCGCTACCTGCTGCAGCACTTTGTGGGCTGGGAAGTGGAAACCCCGCACGACGTGTTCGATCCGGCGACAGTGGAGTTCATGGATTTTCGGGGGGAGCAGCACCACGAGGCGCGCTTCATCTACGTGCTGCCCTTCAGCAAACGGCGGGCGCTGGTGGAGTACACGCTGTTCTCAGCGCAGGTGCTGCCCCAGGCCGAGTACGAGCACGCCATGCGCACCTATCTGGAGCAGATGGGCGTAACGGATTTCCGGATTGAGGCCGTGGAGATTGGCGCCATCCCGATGACCGACCATCCGATGCCTGCGGCGGCGGGGCCGAACATCATCAACCTGGGCACGCGCGCCGGGCGGGCCAAGCCCAGCACCGGCTACGCCTTCAAGCGCATCCAGGAGCACTCAGCGCGGCTGGTGGCGGCGCTGGCGGCCACCGGCCAGCCCCCACGCAACCTCACCGGCGACCGGTGGCAGTTTGGGATGTTTGATGCGCTGCTGCTGGATATCATGCAGCGGCGCGGCGAAACCACCCGCGACATCTTCACCGAGCTATTCCGCCACAACTCCGTGGAACGCATCTTCGACTTCCTGGACGAGCGCACCTCGGCCCTAGCCAATCTGCAGGTGATGAACTCCGTGACGCCGTGGCCGTTTCTGCGCTCCATCGGGCACATGCTGCGCAGCCGGCCGGGGCAGCGCAAGGCCTAAGAGGCTTTGGCGAATAATGTAGAGACGCAATATTTTGCGTCTCGTCGTTGCTGGAGTTGGTTAAACGACCTTCCGTTCAACGACGAGACGCAAAATATTGCGTCTCTACATCGTGCTGCCTGCCAATATACTTGTTCAAATAGCTTCTAAGCGCTACCTCACCGCCAACGATGCCTCGCTCTCCAGAAACGCGCGGGCGGCCTGCACGGTAGCCGGCGTGAGCGGCTGCAGGGTAGGCGCTGGGGACGATAGGTTGAGCAGGTAGCCGCCGGGCAGCGCCAGCAGGTTGTCGAGGTCGTGGGTGATGCAGAGCACGGTGCGCTGCTGCTCCTGTACCCAGCTCGTCAGCAAATCGAACACGCGGCGGCGGTAGTAGACGTCAAGCTGCTGGGTGGGCTCGTCGAGCAGGTAAAGGGGCGCATCCTGCAAACTGAGCTGCGCCAGCCACACCAGCTGCTGTTCGCCGCCGGAAAGTAGCGTGAAGTCGCGCTCGGCGAGGTGGGCGCCGCCGACGCGGGCCAGCGCGGCTTCGGTCAGCTGATAATCGGCAGGGGAGTAGGCGCTGAGCAGGCCGTGGTGGCGGTAGCGGCCCATCACCACCAGCTCCCGCACCCGAATCGGGAAACCCACGGTGGTGCGCTGGGGCAGGTAGGCCAGGTGGCCGTCGGCGGCGGGGCGGCGGAGCATGCGCAGGTCGTGGCCGCCTACCGCAATGGTGCCCTGGTAAGGAATCTGGCCGGTAAGGGCCCGGAACAAAGTGGTTTTGCCGCAGCCGTTGTGCCCGACGATGGCGACAAAGGCCGGCTCAGGCACGCACAAAAAAAGGTTGCGGAGCAGAACACGCTGTTCATACCCCGCAACCAGATTTTCGACAGAAAGTATTGAGTACTGAGACATGAGTAGTTAGGCAGTACCGCCTGAAAAACGGGCTTATGCCAATACCAACTACTCAGTACTGCATCCTCAATACTACTGCTAGTATTCGTCTTCGTTGAACATGAAGTCTTCTTTGGTCGGATAGTCCGGCCAAACTTCCTCGATGTTTTCGTAAGGCTGGCCATCATCCTCCAGGGCCTGCAGGTTTTCAACTACCTCCATTGGCGCACCTGAGCGGATGGAATAGTCAATCAGTTCATCCTTGGTGGCAGGCCAGGGAGCGTCTTCAAGGTACGAAGCGAGTTCCAGCGTCCAATACATAGTGGTGTGGGCTACTTAAAAAAGGTGGTCGAATGAAAAACTCCGGCTATCAAAAACCCGGCCGGGACGGATAAGCTGACAACGTGGCTTGGCGCGTGGTGAATCCTGTTGTCAGCTTTCGGCAGCCAACGTAAGTTAACCGCTAAGGTTGTGCTACGCAACCAATCGTTGCCGCAATAGCGTAATCAGCTCGTTTTTAGTTCTGATTTTCCGGTCGAAAGCCCGGATTTTTCCCTGCAGCATCTGCCGGAAGGCATCGTTGGCGGGCGTAGCGCTCAGCTTGTCGAGGTTGTCCTGCAGGGTTTCCTTTTCCTGCTGGTCGTACTTGATGAAGTCGCGCAGGGCCTGCACGCGCAGGGTTATCTGCTCCTCGGGGGCGGCAGCGGCGTTTTCGGGGCGCTTGCGGATGAAGTGCTCCAGGGCGCTCATCTCAAACACCTTGTCGCAGGCCAGAATAAACTGCTCCCACACGCGGTCCGACTCTTCGCCGCGCACCGGGCCCACCGTTTTCCAGGCCGCCTGCAGCTCTTTGGCCCGCGCTACGGCCTCGTGCATGGGCCGGCCCAGCAGGGCGGTGGCCTCCGTCACGAGGGCGCGCTTGCGGGTCAGGTTGTCGTCCATGAAGTGCTCCTTGGCGTCGGTGCGCTTGCTGTCGATGTGCACCTTCAGGCGCTCGAAAAACAGGTTGTGCGCCGCCCGGAACTGCGTCCAGAGGTCGTTGGCCTGCTTGCGCGGCAAGGAGCCGCCCACTTCCTTCCAGGCCTGCTGCAGCTGCTTGAGCTTGGCCGTGGTGTTCTCGAAATCGTCGGAATACTGCAGCGCCTCGCTCTGCCGGATCAGCACTTTGTACTGGTCGGCGGCGTGGTTGGTCATGGCCTTCTTCTCGCTCTGGAAGGCCTTGCGCCGCTGGAAAAACTCGTCTACAGCCAGCCGGAAGCGGGTTTCCAACTCGTCGGTGAGCTGCTTATCTACGGGGCCGGTCTTGATCCAGGCCTGGCGCAGCTCATGGATCTGCTCGCCGGCGGTGGCCCAGTCGAGAGTGTTGCGCAGCTCCTCAGCCTGCTCGATGAGGCTGATTTTGGTGGCCAGGTTTTTTTCGCGGTTGCGGGCCACGGTCACCTTCACGGCTTCCTCGGCTTCGGTGAGGCGGCGGTGCAGGCTCGCGAAGTCGCCGAGGCCGTCGTAGCTGGCCACCTGGTCTTTCAGGTGCAGGGCCTTCATCAGGAAGGAGCCCTTGTTTTCCGATTCCTCGATCTTCTGTAGCAGGTCATCTACTTTGGCCCGGAACAGGCGGAAACGGTTGGCAAAATACAGTAGAGAAGCATCGGGCGATTCTTTGACCTGGCCTACCTGGCGGGCGGGCAGATCCATAAACGGCCGAAGCCACACCTGGTCGCCTTCGACATAGCCATAGAGGCGGGCATCGGCCAGCAAGTGGTCTTGTTGTTCCATAATTTGATAACGCGGAAGCGAATAGGTGGTGTGATGAAAAGGCGCAGGGGCAACACTCAGGGTGGAAAGATGGGCAAGTTTACGGCATGTTGCAACAATCGGCCCCGGCGGGTGGCGTAGCAAACTCCGTGGCCCCTGCCTACCTTTGGCGACTCCGGCGGGCAATTGCGGCCCATCTGGCCGAACGTAGCCCTAAATCAGAAGGTTGGGCTACGGGGCCGGAGCAAACGGCTCAACGCTTGAAAATAGCATTTTTCAGCCAATGCGTCAGCCTGCCGGGTTTCAGTGCCACCGCTACACACTTCTTCTCTATGAGCGACCAGCCTACTATTATCTTTTCGATGGCCGGGGTCACCAAGGTGTACCCGCCCCAGAAACAGGTTCTCAAAAACATCTACCTCTCGTTCTTCTACGGCGCCAAAATTGGTGTGCTGGGTCTGAACGGCTCCGGTAAATCTTCCCTGCTGAAGGTCATTGCCGGCGTTGACAAGCAGATTCAGGGCGACGTGGTATGGTCGCCGGGCTACTCGGTGGGCTACCTGGAGCAGGAGCCCCAGCTCGACCCCACCAAGACCGTGCTGGAGGTAGTGCAGGAGGGCGTGGCCGAAACGGTGGCGCTGCTCAAGGAATTCGAAGAAATCAACGAAGCCTTCGGCGGCGAAGACCCCGACTTCGACAAGCTGCTGGAGCGCCAGGGTACCGTGCAGGAGCGCCTCGACCAGCTCGACGCCTGGAACCTCGACAGCAAGCTGGAGCGCGCCATGGACGCCCTGCGCACCCCCGACGCCGACGCCATCATCGGCAACCTCTCGGGCGGGGAGAAGCGCCGCGTGGCCCTGTGCCGCCTGCTGCTGCAGGAGCCCGACGTGCTGCTGCTCGACGAACCCACCAACCACCTCGATGCCGAGAGCGTGCTGTGGCTGGAGCAGCATTTGCAGCAGTACAAAGGCACCGTCATTGCCGTAACCCACGACCGGTACTTCCTCGACAACGTGGCCGGCTGGATTCTGGAGCTGGACCGCGGCGAGGGTATTCCGTGGAAGGGCAACTATTCGTCGTGGCTGGAGCAGAAATCCAACCGCCTGGCGCAGGAAGAGAAAACCGAGAGCAAGCGCCAGAAAACCCTGCAGCGCGAGCTGGAATGGGTGCGCATGGCCCCGAAAGCGCGCCAGGCCAAGAGCAAGGCCCGCCTCGCCGGCTACGACAAGATGGTGAACGAAGACTCCAAGGAGAAGGAGCAGAAGCTGGAGCTGTTCATCCCCGACGGGCCGCGCCTGGGCTCCCAGGTGATTGAGGCCGAGGGGCTGCGCAAGGCCTTCGGGGACAAGCTGCTGTTCGATGGCCTGAACTTCCAGCTGCCGCAGGGTGGCATCGTGGGCATCATCGGGCCGAACGGCGCGGGCAAAACCACGCTGTTCCGCCTCATCACGGAGCAACTGCAGCCCGATGCCGGTACGTTCGTGGTGGGCCCCACCGTGCAGTACGCCTACGTCGACCAGCAGCACGACACGCTGGACGGCAGCAAATCGGTGTTCGAAACCATTTCGGGCGGCACCGAAACCATGATGCTGGCCGGCCGCCCCATCAACTCGCGGGCCTACGTCAGCAACTTCAACTTCCGCGGCGGCGACCAGGAAAAGAAGGTAGGTAGCCTCTCGGGCGGGGAGCGGAACCGGGTGCACCTGGCCACCACGCTCAAGCAGGGCGCCAACCTGCTGCTGCTCGATGAGCCCACCAACGACCTGGACATCAATGCCATCCGGGCCCTGGAAGACGCGCTGGAGAATTTCGCCGGTTGCGCCGTTATCATCAGCCACGACCGGTGGTTCCTGGACCGCCTCGCCACCCACATCCTGGCCTTCGAGGGCGACTCGCAGGTGGTGTGGTTTGAGGGCAACTTCTCTGACTACGAAGAAGCCAAGCGCAAGCGCCTCGGCGACGTGGAGCCCAAGCGCGTCCGCTACCGCAGCTTGAACTAATCGGCCCTGGAGCCTGATTTACAAACATCCTCTTCTGGCTTCGGCCGGGAGAGGATGTTTTGGTTTTGGGGGAGGAGGGTGTAGAGACGCAATATTTTGCGTCTCGTCGTTGAACGACGCGGTAAAGTGTACTATAAACAACGTCAGCAACTACGAGACGCAAAATATTGCGTCTCTACACTGTTCTTTATCCAGCCTTAATGCGGCATGTGGCTGATTTTGGCTTCGTCGAGGTCGAGTTGGGCTTCCTGGTGGCGGAGCATTTCTTCCTCGAATACATCTTCGCGGCGCAGCACGAACAGCTCTTCGCGCTGTACCTGCAGCACGTCCAGCAGCACGTGGTGGTAGCGTTTCAGGGCCTGGCGCTTGGTGTCGTCGTAGTCGAGGGCTTCGAGTAGGTTGCCGGTGCGCTGGGCCTCGGCCTGCATGCGGTGCTGCAAAGCGCTGATTAGCTCGTTTTCCCGGATATCGTCGGGGTAGTGTTGGGCCAGGTGGGCCAGGGCTACGTGGCGCAGGCGCAGCCGGATACCGGCTTCCTGGGCGTCGGTGGGCATGCGCTCCTCCAGGTTTTCCACGCCGGTAAAGCGGATGAGCAGCGGCAAAGTGAGGCCCTGAAATACCAGCGTCACGAGAATCACCACGAAGGTGATGAACAGCATCAGGTTGCGTTGCGGAAACTCCTGCCCGTTGCTCAGCAGCAGCGGCACCGACAGCGCCGAGGCCAACGACACCACCCCGCGCATGCCGGCCCAGCCGATAATCAGCGGCCCCTGCCAGCCGGGGCTGGCCTCCTGCGTGCGGATGCTGCGGAAAAGCCAGCGCGGCACAAAGGCCGCCGGAAACATCCACACCAGCCGGATAACGATAACCAGGACGCTGATGATGAGGCCGTAGCCAATGGCCTGCCCCAGCGAGTAGGTGCCCAGACCTTCCACCACCACCGGCAGCTCCAGCCCGATGAGGATAAATACCAGTCCGTTGAGGGCAAAGCCCACGCTGGCCCACACGCTGGTGGCCTGCAGGCGGGTGTCGGCATCGAACACACGGTGGGAGCGGAAGGAGAGCAGCAGCCCGCCGCTTACCACGGCCAGCACGCCCGAAAAGTGGAATTCCTCGGCCAGCAAATACATGCCGTAGGGCGCAATAAACGTGAGCACCGTGTTGATGCTGGGCGTGGTGGGCAGGTACTTATGAATGAGGTAGAAGCCGTGCGCCACCACCAAACCCACGGCCAGGCCCATCACGCTCACCAGCAAAAAGCTGGACGCTGCCTGCTGCCACACAAACGTGCCCGACAGCACCGTAGCCAAGGCAAACCGGAACACAATCAAGCTGCTGGCGTCGTTGATCAGGCTTTCACCCTCCAGAATGCTGGTGATGCGGCGCGGCACCTGCACGCCCCGGAGCACGGAGGTAGCGGCCACGGCATCGGGTGGGGAGATGATGCCGCCCAGCAGAAACCCCAGCGGCAGCGTGAAGCCCGGAATCATGGCCCGGCTCACGTAGGCTACCAGGGTGGAGGTGAAGAATACCAGCCCGAAGGCCAGCAGCGCAATGGGACGTTTCCAGCGCCAGAAATCCTTCCACGACGTTTCCCAGGCCGCCTGGTAAAGCAGCGGCGGCAGGAAAATCAGGAAGATGAGGTCGGGGCTGATGACGATGCGCGGCAGCCCCGGCACGAAGCCCAGTACCAGCCCGGCCAGCACCAGGAAAATAGGGTAGGAGATGCGCAGCTTCTGGCCCAGCATCACGAGTAGCAGCATGGCAAACAGCAGCCCCAGCACCAGCAGAATACTTTCGTGGAGGGTAGCGTCGGGCATAAGCAGGAACGGTTAGGTTGGCGGCAGGGAAGCCGGAAGGTAGCCGCTGCCGGGCACAAACGCTACCGTAGCTCCTGGCCTGGCGGCAGGCAGGCTGCGGTTCGGGGGCATAGTCGGTCAGGCGGCGCAGGGCCACGGGCGTCCGGCAGCCCTTGCGGTGCAACAGTACCTGGCAGGTTTCCGAGATTTTGCGGATTTCGTACTCGCCCGTCACGAAGTTGGTATCCTGGTAGTCGCCGCCCGGGGAGCCGTCGAGGCTTTCACAGTCGCCACTGGTACGGGTCAGGAACATCGATTCGCCAATCAGAAAAAAGTCGCCCTGCTGATAGCGGAACTTGCTTACCACACTCCAGCGCCAGCTGCTACCACCATAGTGGTTCACCGTTAGCACACCTTGTACGAATGCTCAGGCCAGCAAATGGGTCGCCATACTGGCCTCCGCCGTGTTTGGAAAGCATAACCCGGTTAGCCTGAGCGACCAGTTTATAGCCCTGAGCCGTGCCGAACAGGATCAGCAGCACCCGGCCGGGCATGGTTTCATCGTCGTAGTCATCCAGGCTTTCGGCCTTTGGGCTGAGTACCAGCGCTACATCGGGCCGGCCGTCGTGGTTCAGGTCGCCGGTAGCGCGGCCACCCGGTAGCGTGTCGTAGCGGGTAGGCACGAAGGCGGCTAAGGTGCGGCCAACAGCAGGAATTTTCGGGGCTGGGTGGGTTTGGGCTATGGCAACAAAAGGCAATAGCAGCAGGGCGAGGACAACAGCTTTCATCTGAAGTGAAAGTACAGCTTACAACTGCCCGGTGCTACTGCGAGCAGTTATCTACCTTGCGCCCCGCATGACTACCCCGCTGGCGCAGTATCTTACCCGTTTCCGCAAGCTTCGCACCAGCCGCCTGGCCGGGGAGGAAGCCCCGTATAAGCCGGCCCTGCTGCTGGCCATGCTCGAAGGCATCGAAGATGGGCTGATCCTCGACAACCAAATAGTCATCACGCCTGAGTTGCTGGCTGCCTTTCAGAGCAACTGCCACGACCTGAGCGTGTCGGGGCGGTTTCGGGCCAACAACTTCGCGCTGCCGTTCTATCACCTCACCGGGGAAGGATTCTGGCACCTGCACACCCATTCCGGCCTGCCGCTGCTGCTCACTACGTCCGGCTCGCCGCGCAGCCTGGGGCACCTGCGGGCCGCCGTGGCCTGTGCCGTCCTCGATGCGCCGCTGTGGGAGCTGCTGCAGGAGGCCGCCACGCGCCAGCTGTTCCGGGAGGCGCTGCTGGAGCGGTACTTCCCGCAGACGCGCTTCCGCTACCGCCCCCACGCCGGCCCCGAAACGCTGCACACCCTGGGCCGGCAGATGCTGGAGGAGCCCGCCGCCCTCTACCAAACCCACCTCAACCTCGCCGACGAAGTGGAAACGGCCGTGCGTAGCGCCGTATTCAAGCGCGAAGTGCTGCGGGCCTACAACTACACCTGTGCCATTTCGGGCCTGCAGCTCATCAGCACCGGCACCAGCGCCGTGGCCCCGCTCCTCGACGCCTGCCACATCGTGCCCTGGGCCCTGTCGCACGATGATACCATCGGCAACGGCCTGGCCCTCACGCCCACCCTGCACCGCGCCTTCGACCGCCACCTGCTCCGCATCGACCAAGACTACCGCGTGCGGGTAGCCAGCTCCTTCCGCGAACTGCGCGGCCAAGAGCACGGGCTGCTGCAGTTTGAGGGCGAGAAGCTGCGGCTACCGGAACAGCCGGCGTGGTGGCCCCGGTGGGAGGCGCTGGCAGGGCGGTAAGAGCTCCTGCTTGGCCTACTCCATCAGATGGCAAACAGAGCCTCTTTTTCTGCCCGTTATATCAGGCAGTATAATCGACGTGCCCAGATGCAAACACCCAGTTACATCGGGCTGAGCGCGCACCAACACCTAGGTGGCCGCCGCGCCTACTTCCGGCTGCGGCCTTTGCCGCCTGACGGGACCAGCACCACCGTAACGGGCAGGAAGTTGCTGGCCGACAGCTCCTGGCCTTCGCGGCCCATGTAGTCGTAGCGGATGGTATTAATGCCGGCCGGCACCTGCAGCACATAGTGGCCGTTGGCATCGGTGCTAACGGCGGTGGTGGTGCCTTTCAGCAGGATGGTGGCGCCACGCAGCGGCCGTTTCTGCTCGTCCAGTACATAGCCGGTTAGGTCTACCAACGCCGGGGCCGCAGCAGCCGGGGCGGCTTCGGGAGCAATAGGCTCTGGCAAAGGCGCCGGGGCAAACCGGGCTGTTAGGTCCTGCGCCTGTGGTGCGTCGGTTTCCTGCGCGAAGGAATTGGTGGCGGACAGGCTGGCCACGAGCAGCAGGAAGGAGGCAGCAAAGTGTTTCATACAACTGTCTGGTTGGAGTGGACGCAAGAAGACGTTGCAACAGGTGGTAGCAGGTAGTGGAGCGGAATAGTATCTAAAGTATGTAATACTTGGGTATGTTCAAAAAGGTTAGTAAGCGCGGATTTTGCTGTGAGGTCGTCCCCTGGGCCTGCGTAGGCAACGTTTTGGCCCTTAAAACGTGCTTATTAACGGTTTTTAGCCAGGAGGTAGGCTTGCGGTTTTTCATTAAGCGGTGGAGGATAATTATTTATAGTGCTATCATTTTAGTGGAATGATCATATTATAAAATCATGAAAAGCGCAGTGTTGTAGTAAGTCGGACGCACAAAGGCCCGGCCCGCAGAACTGCGGACCGGGCCTTTGCGGGAGTTGGCAGGTGTGCAGCCGGCCGGCTGCCCGCTGTTGCGCACGTAGCCGTCGGAAACAAGCCCGGCACAGTAGCGCAAACTGTGTAGTTCGCGCCCTCGAACGACTATGCCTCGAACGGCGCGAGGGCGCTAATTACACAGTTCGCGCTACGGGCCAACGGCGCTTACTGATTTTTCAGCCACGCCTGGCGCTGCGTGAGTTGGGCGGGCGTGGGGTTGGGCATCACCGTGAGCTGGTAGCGTTTCACCTCATCTTTGGCCTGCAGGCGGCAGCGGATTTTCTTCTCGGCGCCTGCGTGCCGGATGGTCAGCTCGCTTTCCTGGCCGACAGGGCTGGCTTCGATGCGCTGGAAGACGGCGCGGGCGTTGGTGAGTTTTACGGGCTCACCTTGATAAGCCACAAACTCGTCGCCGTTGGCTAAGCCGCAGGCCTGCAGGGCCGGGCTCACCTGCTGAAACAGAAGGTGGCCCTCCGCATCGGGGCGGAAGCCGGTGCCGAGCGTGGCCAGGCGGCGGCCGGTGCGCTGCAACGGCTCGTAGCGCACGCCCACGGTGGCGTAGTACTCGGCCAGCGGCAGGGGCTGGGCCTGCTGCACGTAGCGCGCAAAAAAGTCGCCGATTTCGGGGTAGGTGAGCTGGGTGAAGTCCTGGAAGAACGTTTTTTCCGAGAAGGGCTTGTCGGGGCCGTAGCGCTTGGTGAGCTCCAGAATGACTTCGCGCAGCCCGCGCTTACCGCCCGACAGCTGCAGCAGGCGCAGATCGAGCAGGGCCGCCGTGAGGGCGCCGCGCTGGTAGATGTTGCCGTACTGGCGCTGGCCTTCGTCGGAAAAGGAGTTCAGGCCCAGCTTGCTCAGCGAGTAGGTGGTGTCGGTGCGCTGGCGGTCGTAGGCAATCTTGCCGCTCATTTCCTCCAGGTACTTTTCCAGCGGCATCAGGCCGCCGCGCAGCTGCATCATGCCGGCCGCCCACTCGGTGGTGCCTTCATACAGCCACAAATGCTCGGAGCCGGTGGGCTGCACGAAGTTGAACTGCTGGATGATTTCGGAGTGGATGTTGAGCGGCGTCACGACGTGGAAAAACTCGTGGGCGGCAATGCTGGTGATGCCCGCCGCCGACTCCGGCGTGAGCGGCTCTTCGCGCAGCACGTACTCCGAGCTGTAGGAATGCTCCCAGGCGCCGGTGCTGCGGTCATCGAAGTGGTAGAGGAAGGTGTAGCGCTGCACCGGCAGCTGCACCAGAAACTGCTGGGCGGCCGTCAGCATCTGCTGCATCTCCTTGAGCAGCGGCTCGGCCTGCACCTGGTCGGTGCGGGAGTAGCAGAACAGGTCGATTTTGGTGGGGCCGAGCAGGGTGCTGGCCTGCGTAAGGCGGCCCAGCAGAAACGGCGAGTCCACGGCCTGATCGTAGTTTTTGGCGGCGTAGTAGCCCTGGGCATCGGCCGTGAGGGCCGTCCCGATTTTCCAGGCGGCGGGGTAGTTGAGCTTGATGCGCAACGGCCGGGCCTGCCAGCCCTGGGGGTAGCCCAGCACGGTCTGGCCATTGAGCAGCGCGTGGTCGGTTTCCAATGACGAGCCGCACATGCGGTAGATGCTGTGCTCGGTCACGGGCGTGTCCCAGGTTTCGGCAATGGTGTAGCGGATTTCGCGCGTCTTTTCGGGCTTCAGCAGTTGCCACTGGTTGGTGGAAAGCTGCTTGGACGGTAGCAACCGGCCCTTCTTGTCGAAGGCCTCAAACTTGCGCACAAAGCGGCCGATGTCCATCACCTGATACGTGCCAGGCGCCGTGGCCGCAAACTGATAGATGCCCTGTTCTTTGCCTAGCTTCGGCAAGGCCAGCTGCACCTGAAACTCGTTGCTGTTGGCGGCCGGGTCGATGGAAATGGTGTATGTAAGCGGCTCCTGCGCCCGCGCCGTGAGCGGCACCGACAGCAGAGCAACAACAAGCAGAGAATGCGCCAGGCGCAACAGGTTTTTCATAGACAAAGAAAGTCCAAAGAGAAGAAAGGTGGCGCCTCAGGCGGCCGGCCAGGCAGTGTTGCCAAGGATAGCAAAACTGGTAAACCGTTGCTTGGAACCGGAAAATTGGGCTTTCAGGAAACGCGAAATATCCAGAAACAGGTCCGAGCCTAACACAAAAAAGCCTTCTGTTTCCGCAGAAACAGAAGGCTTTCAGTTGGGCGTCGGTTGCGCTAAGCAGGTTTGGCGCTGGTGTGTGCCGCGTCCTTCTTATGGCTGTCGTAGCTGGTCTCGCTGTCGTCGCTGATAGCGTCGGCGGCCTTCTTGGCGGCGATGATGGCAATAACGGCTACGCCGGCAATGCCCAAAATGAGCTGGGTGGTGGTGAAGCGTTGCGAGGCTTTCTTGAGCAGCACTCCGCTGTGCTTGATGAGGTCGTCGAGCTGGTCGGACTCGCCCTGGAATACTTTGTAGCCGCTTTGCAGGGCATTGATAACGTCTTCGGGCAGGATCTTTTCGATTTCCTTTTCTACGTTCGAGAGTTGAGTGGCCATATAGCGTAAAGGGAGAGAACAGTGAAACACAAAGCCGGTGGCGCGGCCCCGGAGCCCCTATACGCGAAAACCCGCCGCCGGTTTTTTTGGGGATTAGGGATGAAGGATGAAGGATCGTGGATAAGGGAGTAGGGCCCTGGCAGACTGGCCCGACCGCAGAGCAGCTGCCACCTGACAGTACGCCGCCATTGCTACGCTCCCTCATCCTTCATCCCTAATCCTCCATCCCTCATCCCTCATCCCTCCACCACAACCAGCCGCGAGCTGACGCGGGCGCCTTCGCGCACCTGGCAGTGGTAGGATCCGGCGGCCAGGCCCGTGGCAAACGGAAGCTGGCGGCGGCCGCGGGGCTGGTCCCGGTCGAGGAGGCGCGCCACTTCGCGGCCCAGCGCGTCGAGCACCACCACCTGCACGTGGCCGCCTTCACTCTCAAACTCCACCGTGGCGTGGTCGCGCACGGGGTTCGGAAACACGCTGAAGCCCGCCACGTTGGTGGCGGCCGCCGTGCTGGTGCCGTTCACGATACCGGGCCGGATAACCGGCACGTTCGGGAACTGCCCGAGGCTGGACGGCAGCAGGGCGTTGAGCGTGGCCTGCGGCACCCGGAACCAGTCCTTGAGCACATTGGCATAGATGGCCCGGAAGTCGAACTGCATCGGCACCTGGTCGTTGACGCCGGCATTGGCGGGCAGCACGGGGTTATTGCCGTGGATGACGGGGTTGACGCTGGTGCCGAACACGATGAGCGGGGCCGCCGCGCCGTGGTCGGTGCCCTTGCTGGAATTGGCTTTGATGCGGCGCCCGAACTCCGAGAACGTCATGCCCACCACCCGGTCCTGCACCGCGAGGCGGCGCAAATCGTCCTGGAAGGCTTCCAAGGCCTGCGAAATCCGGCCCAGCAGCGTGGCGTGCGTGCCCGTGGTGGTGCTGCCCGTAATGGGCACCTGCGCCGCGTGCGTGTCGAAGCCGCCGAGGTTGCAGACGTACACCCGCGTCTGCAGGCCACCGGCCACCAGTTGGGCCACAATCTTGAGCTGGTCGGCGAGGGAGTTCTGGCCGGCCGCGGGGTAGAGCGGCGAGAGGTTGCGGGCCCGCGCTGCCGCCGCCTGAATGGCGGTGGTGTAGATCTGGGTCTGGGAAATCACCTGCCGGATAAAAGTCAGCTCGTGGCCGGCGGGCGTGTTGGGCGCCGTATCAACCCCGCCCGACAGCAGCTGGTAGAACGAGGTGGTGCTGGCAATGGCCATGCCCATGTTCACGCTGGGGCCCTGCACGCAGTTGCTCACCACCGAGCCGATGCTGATGGCCAGCGGATCGGGATTCTGGGCGCTGGGGTAGCCGGTGGGGTAGTTGGCATACTCCGAGTTGAGGTAGCGCCCGGCCCAGCCCGAGGTGATGGTGACGTTGGAGTCGGAGGCCGACGTCCAGATGTCGGTGGCGCGGAAGTGCGAGTAGTTGGGGTTGGGGTAGCCCACGCTCTGCACCACGCCAATCTTGCCGTCGTCGAACAGGTTTTTCACGCCCGCCATGGCCGGGTGAATGCCCGTGGCGGCGCGCAGCGGCAGCACCTGGTTTTGCGGAATGGCAATGTCGGCGCGGGCGTTCATCAGGGCCGAGTACTGGTCGGTCGGGATGATCATGTTCAGCCCGTCGTTGCCGCCGTTCAGCTGAATCAGCACCAGCACCCGGTCGGTCTGGGTTTCGCCGCCGGTCAGCTCAAACAGCTCCGGCGAAAAGCCGTACGCCCCAATCGGCAGGCCGCCCAGCAGTGTGGGTAGCACGGTGGCGGCCGCGGTAGTCTGGAGGAAATGTCTGCGTTTCATACTTCGTGTTAATGGTTAAATGGCTGATTGTTGAATTGCTGACAGCCAGATGGCCGCTGCCTGAGTGAGCAGTCGGCCAATAAGCCATGCAGCCATTAAGCCATTAAGACAGATGATATTCGGCCAGGCCCATGAGGGTGCGCAGCAACGACTGCAGCTTGGTTTGCACGGCGGCGCGCTTGGCGGCGTTGGTGGGCGCGGCTAGGTACTCGTTCCACTCTATCGTCCACTCGAAATCGGGCAAACCCGGCAGCAGCGTGTCGTTGAGGTAGGTGAGCTGCGTGGGCGTGAGCTGGATGGGCGTCAGCAGCCGGGCCAGCTCCGCAATCAGCAGGTTGCAGTCGGCGGCGGTGGCGGCGGGCAGGGCCAGCACCAGCGCAATCGGGTCGATTTTGATGGTGGCGCCGCTGGTGGTGTAGCCGTTGTTGCTGATGAGCAGGTCGGTGAGCTGGTTGCGGCGGGGCAGCGTCACGGCGTTGATCCACATTTCGTAGTACTGCGGCGTCTGCCAGTAGGCCGGCCAGCCCGCCACGTTCGGCGGGTCGCCGAGCAGCTGCTGCTGCACGTTCGTGACGCCGTTGAGGTAGTTCCACATGGCGTACTGGGCTGTGACGTTGGTGGCCGCCGGAAAGGCCACCTGCAGCTGCCGGGCCGTGCCCACCGTGAAATCCAGCGGGCTCTTAATCACGCAGCCCATGTTCACGTTGTCGAAGAAATGCTCGCTCCCGAGCAAGGCCCGCAGCACCGGCGCCACCTCGTAGTTGCTTTGCAGCAGCAGCTGGGCCATGGGCTCAATCACCTGGGTTTCGGTGGTGGCGTCAATCACGTAGTACACAAACCAGCGGTAGAGCTTGCGGCACAGGAAGCGCGCCGTTTCCTGCTGCCGGAACACCAGCGCAATCAGGGCCTTATACTCCTGGTCGGTCTGGTTGCTGATGGTGGCGTTCTGGAAGGCGCTGCTGAAGGTTTTGGTGGTGGTGTCGTGGCGCGAGGCCGTGAAGTAGCCGGCCTGGGTGGTGGCGTTGTCGCGCCAGCCCGTGAGCACGCGCGCGGCGGCCTGCACGTCGGCCTCGGTGTAGGTGGTGTAGTTGCCGGTCCCGATGAGCGGGCCCTTGCCTACCGTAAACAGCTCCAGCAGCTCGCGACCGTAGTTTTCGTTGGGGGCCGTGGCGGTGCTCTGGTTGCCGTTGAGGTAGCGCAGCATGGCCGGGTTCACCGTCACGTCTTCGGCCAGGCGCTGAATATTGCCCAGCGCGTGGCGGCGCAGTAGCGCGCAGTACTGGTAGCCATAGCGGGCGTCGTTGATGTCGCCGAGCTCCACCACAAAGTGGTTGTGCCAGAACAGCGTCATCTTCTCCACCAACGACGGCCCCTGGCCCAGCAGCTGCCCCAGCCACCAGGCCCGCAGCGAGGAGCGCCGCACGCCCTCAAAGTTCTGATCGAAGGCCTGCGTCACCCAGGTCTGGCCCAGCGGCACGCTCGTATCGGTGGCCGACACGTTGAGCGGCGGCGCGGGCGCGGCCGGAGCCGTGAGCAGCGTGGTGAGCACCTGCGGCAGGCTCCGGCCGGCCGCCGTCAGGATTTCGGCGCGGGTGGGGCCGAACAGCGAGCGGCGTAGTAGGTGCGCGGCCTGGGCGTAGCCCCACGGGCCCGTGTAGGGGTTCAGGCCGGCCGTAGAGCGGGGCGCGGTGGGCAGGCTGGTGTTGGCGTAGCGGCTCACGGTTTCGTCGCCGGAGCCGGCGGGCGGGTCGGTACCGGGGGCGGGCGGCTCCGGCACGGCGGCGGCCGGGGCTACCAGGGCAGAAGCGGGTTTGCGGAGGAAAGCTCTACGGTCCATTGGCAGGTAGTTGAGGTGGAAGAGGCAGCAGCTGGTAAACGCCTTGAAAGGAAGAGGTTAATCCGGCACATTACAAGGCTGTGTACTATCGACTTATTAAAATAGTGAAAGTTTAATAGACGATTCTTTTCAGGGTGCCATGCCTTTCTTGAAAGAGTGCCGCCCGCCCGCCCCAAACCCCCGGCCCTGCGCCCGCAGCCCGGTTCCTGGCTTTTGGGTGCCGCCCACAAATCCACAAAAAAAGCCCCGCCGGATGAGGGCGGGGCTTGCAAAAAAACGGAAGGTGCCGGGGCTATTCGTAGACTTTCACCACAAACACGTAGTCCTGAAGCTTGCGGATCTGCTGGGGCCGCGAGGTGCCGGCCAACTGATTGGTGCGGGGCAGGTTGTAGGGTTGCGCCGGCGTAGCGGCCGCGCTCAGCGAGTCTACCAGCCGCATCAGATACGACGACTTGGTAGCGAAGGCCGCGCTCTGCGCATCCATCTGGCGGCCGCTGATAATGCCGATCAGGTTGCCCCGATCATCCAGCAGCGGGCCGCCCGAGTTGCCGGGGTTCACCGGAATGCTGATCTGGTAGAAGGCCGAGTCGCCTTCGAAGCCCGAGCGGGCACTCAGCGAGCCGTCGTTGAACACCAGGTCCTCGCGCGGATAGCCCAGCGTATACACCTTCTCGCCCAGGTCGGCGGTGCCGCGCTTGAAGGAGTAGGGCAGGCGGCCGAAGCCCGTAAACTGCTTGTCGTTGATGCGCAGGATGGCTAGGTCGTGGGCCACGTCGGTGAAGACCGGCTCGGCGCGGTAGCTGCGCCGGTCGCGGCCCTCAATCAGCAGCGAGTCGGCGCCCTGAATCACGTGGTAGCTGGTCACCAGGTAGCCATCGGCGGTGAGGGCGAAGCCCGTGCCGCTGAACTTGCCAGGGTTCACGGCCTCCGGTGCCGGCGCCTGGCCCCGGATGGCGCGGTTCATGGCCAACTGGGTGCGGCGGATGCGCTCCACCTCTTTGCGCAGCACCGTGTAGCCATACAGCGACGGTTTCTGCGAGGCGCGCCACCACTCAATGCCCAGCAGCGTGGTGAACACGGCCAGCACGGCCACCGAGGCGGCCACCATCATGGTGGCGCGGTGGCCCTGCCAGAACCGGCGCAGCTGCTGCTCGGTGCGCGAAATGTGCAGCTGCGGCATCAGTGGGTTGCCGGTTTCCAGCACCTCGCCGTCTTCAGCGTCGGTCAGTTTCACAGCCTGCTCAGCGTCCAGCTCGGCCTGAATGGCGCGCAGCTTGCGGCGCACGCTCAAGCGCTGGCCGTAGCTGTGCAGCGTGCCGGTCAGGGAGGTGAAATCGGCGTAGCGCTCGGCCAGCACGGGGTCGGCGGACAGGCGGCGCTCCAGGTCGGTGCGCGCCGGCGCCGCCAGCTCGCCACGCTGGTAGGCCTCAAATAAAGCGTAATAGTCAGCTTCCGTCATCATAGGGCTAAGCGGGTGGGTGAGGTCCGCCATTTTCTGGTAAAGCCTGAGAAAGAAAAAGGGTGGCTGCCGGTGGGCAGCTGTATTTCTTCAACAAGCTTCGTAGTAATCATGTCTCACTTTCCTGGTACTGCGTGAAAAAGAGCTTTTTCAGCCGCACTAGGCACTTGTACTTCTGGTTTTTGGCATTGTCGGCGTTGGTGTAGCCGAAGTCCGCCGTGAGTTGCTGCATCGATTTGTCGAGCAGATAAAAGCCTTCCAGCAACGAGCGGCACGGTTCGCCGAGGCGTTCCATGGCTTCGTTCATGGTGGTGAAGCGCCGGTCCCGCTCCTCGGCTTCCTCCAGGTCGGCCTCGGCCCCTGTTTCCAGGAAAGGCTCGTGGTCGTCGAGGCGGGTGCCGAAGCGGGTTTTCTCGGCGAGGCGTTTCAGCCAGAGGCGGCGGCACACGGCGTAGAGGTAGGTTTTGATCTGGCAGCTCAACTCCAGGGAGTTGTCGCGCACCTTCTCGTAAAACACCATTACGCCTTCCTGGTACACGTCCCGGGCGTCGTCCTCGGTGCCGCTGTTCTGCAGCACATAGTGCGACACCATGGGCAGATGCAGCCGGTAGAGCTGCGCCAGGGCGCGGTCGTCGCCGCGGCGGATGGCCGCCACGAACTCGTCGTCAGTATAAGAAGCAGTGGCCTTCGCCATTCACTTTAGCAGTTAATACCCTGGAAGCAGTGGGGTAACCCCCTACGAAAATAAATTTCAAGGGTGGGTTACCTTCTGGCTTTTTCCGGATGAACGGGGTTTTCAGACAAATTTTCCAAACTTACCACAACGATGAACAACCTCCTGAAGGTATCCGCTCTGTTCTGCGCCGTAGCTCTGGCTTCTTGCGAGTCTAAGCCTGCCACCACCGAAGCTACCACCACCACCGAAACCGGCACCGTAGAAACCACGGCTCCTGCTATGGACTCGACGGCTATGGCTACCGACACCACGGCTATGGCTGCTCCGGCTACCACCGAGGCTCCTGCTACCACCACGGAGGCTTCGTCGACCACGACGACCACCACCACCGAGCAGAAGTAATTGACAAGGAGCTGACTTAGGTCAGACTCCTGCAGAAGCCCGGCTTCCTTCGTGGAAGCCGGGCTTTTTGCTTTTTGGTTGCACAGCTAGAAATAATCTAAAAATATTTAAGTATTTGGTATTTAAAATGCAAACTTTGCGCGTTGGCTTGCTGAGTTGTTGCCGCCGCCACATAGTTTATCTAACGTACCCTCGCCGTGCCGCGTGCTTCGAATCGTATTACCACTCCGCTAAACGCCTTTGCGAGTGAACTAGCCGCCACAGAGCCAGTAAGCTCAGAAGTGCCTACCACGCCGGCTGAAGAAGCGCCCGTAGCCAATTCTGTGTTTATGATAGGCGATTATTTGGTAGGAGACGGTGAGGATGCCAAGCTTGGTGGTCATCCTGATATCCGGTATTAGCAACTGTCAAACTGCTCCCACCGGAAGTAAAGAGAGGGTGAATCGTTAAGGGCTCTATACTGGCCGATTAGAGTTTTTCCTCCAGCCACAAAAAGCCGGCAGCCAGCACAAACAGCGCTACAAACCAGCCGGCGGGCCACGCTATCTGCTGCTGTGCCGGGGTTGATGCAGCAGCAATACCTGCTGGTTGGAGTAGGGCAGACGCACGGCGTAACTGCTCTGCCGCCTGCCAGTCCTGTGCTCCGAAAATATACAACCATTGCGCCGGCAGGCCGGGCCGCTGCAACTGCTGCCAGCCGGATTGGGTTGGCCAATAGGTGGCAGTGCTCCACTCCGGCAGCAAGGCATCCTGGCGTAGCGCCAGCCGGCCCAGCGGCCCACCAGCGGCATTCGATACCAGCGCTGGCCGGGTAGCGGATGCAGCGCCGCCGGCCAGCTGCAGCGCTACCGGCAGCCCGGCGCGCGGCCAGGGCTCCAGCGCCATCCACTCGGTGGCGGCGGTTTCCGGCCGGGCGGCCGCAGAAAGCAGCCGGCTCCAATAGGCGGCGTACGTGGCGGTTTCGTTCTGCAGCACCCACGGATACGTTTCAGGCAGCACCGAAACCACCACCGTGCCCACCCCCAGGCGCTGGGCCGCCACCACCGCCCGGGCCGGATTGGCAATGCCCACCAGCAGCCGGGCTGGGGCACTTAGCTGCAGGGTAGCGGGCACCACGGCTTTGGTGGCCGGCCACGCTAGGCGCTGCGGCCGGTCGGTGGCGGGCTGGGGCAGCACGCGCATGGTGGTGGCACCGCCCAGACTGCGTGGGGGCGTGGTGGTTTCGGCCAGCACTACCAGGCCCAGGCCCGCCGTGCGCTGGGCCGTGTGTACGGCCTGCGCCTCGGGGCCGGCAAGGCCGCCCAAAGCGGCCGCGTCGGCCACTACTACATCGTAGCGGGCCAGCAGCGCCGGCGTCAGGCGGCTGAGGTCGGTGGCGGGCTGGTTGCTGAACTCGGTTTGGGTGAGGCCGCGGCTGATGCCGGTGCGCCAGGCCACGGCGTGCTGCCGCGCGGCCAAGTGGTTGCGCAGGAACTTCAACTCAAACGAAGGCGTGGCCGCCAGCAGCAGCACCCGCAGCGGACGAGTCGGCAGTACTTCAGCGGGCACCGGCTCAGCAGTCAGCAGGCGGCGCAGCGGCCCGGCCGAAACCGTGGCTACCAACCGGCCGGCAGCCTTGGGCGTGTAGCGCAGTTGAAACCTGCCACTGCCGCCCGGGAGTTGCACCGAGTCGTGGGTGGCGCCGGCAGCTTGCAGCCGCACCCACACCGGGCCGGGGGCGGCGGCGCGGTAGCGGCCTTCCACCACCAGCGGCTGGCCCAGCTCCAAACGTCGGTTCCAGGCGGCGGCCTGAAAGCCGGCCGGGGCAGGCGGCGTGTGCCAAAGCAGTCGAATGGAATCCAGCTCTGGCACTACGGCGGCTGGCAGCCCGGCGCCCAGCAGGTGCAGGTAGCGCAGCGCCGGCCGCTGCTCGGCCAGCGCGCCCAGTCGGGCCACGGCCACGGCCACGGTTGGAACGGCCGCACCGGAATCAGGCGCATAAAACCAAACACGTGTAGCCGGTCCCAGGCGGCGCAGCAGGGTCCGTAGCGTGTCGGGCTGGTAGCCAGGGGTGAGCAGAATGGCTTCGGAACGCGCCACCGATACGGTGTGCCGGGGCGGGAAGGCAAGCAGCCAGAGCGCGGCTACGGCCACCAGCCCGGCCAGCACACGCAGCAGCCGGCGGCGCCGATCGGGGCGGTAGAAAGCGGCCAGGGCCACGCCCAAGCCCGCCAGCAGGCAGGCGCTCAACAAAACGTAAAACATCATAGCGCTTGCAGGTAGCGTTGGCCCAGGCGGTCGGGGCGGGGCGAGCGGGTGGGTGCGGCCGGCGGCGCCGGGAGCAGGGCGGCCAGGGCTTTTTCGGCGGGCGCGAAGCAGGGGGCGCAGGTGGGGCGGGCGGCGCGGGCATCGGCAGCCAGCTGGCGCAGGGCCCGCACGGCGGCCAGGTAGGCGCCGGGTCGCTGCAGCGCGGCCTGGGCTACGGCCTGCCCGGCGCGGTCCAGCAGCACGGCATCAGCAGATGTGGCGGGCTGGCCGGCGCGCAGGGCCGCCAGCAGCCGCACCGCCGCCCTAATTTCGGGCTGGGTGGCCGGGGCCTGCAGCTGACGGGTGTGGCGGGGCGCGGCGGCGTTGCCCAACTCACCGGACAGGCGCAGGGTGGCTTCTGGCAGGGCGGGCGGGTTGTAGCCGGCGTTGCGCACGTAGGCGCGGGTTTGCTGCTGCACCTGCTTGAGCAGGCGCAGGGCGCGGTACTCGTAGGGCAGAGCCTCGGCGGGCTTGGCCAGCCGCAGCCGCAGCTCGGCTTCCCACATCTGGCTGAGTACCCCGCGCAGCTTGGCTTTCACCTCGGGTTCCAGAAAGTCGGCGGTTTCGGAGTCGTCGTGCTTGTGCACGTAGGCATCCATGAGGGCCGCGGCGCCGCTGGCAGCGCTGGCCTCGCCGGCCGGCGAGTGGTCGGCGTGGCCGTGGTCGTCGTGGCCGGCGTGCTCGGCGGGGTTTTCGGTGGCGTGGTCGGTTTCGCCTTGTTTATGGTCGTCGTCGTCTTTATCGGCGGCGGAAGGGCCGGCGGTTTCGCCGATGCTGCCCTCGAATTCTTCGCCCAGAAACTTGCCGTAGCGCAGGCGCAGCACCTTTTGGTCGAAGCCCAGGTTGTTGCCGCGCTCCGCGAAGTCGGTGGCCGTCAGCCTGGGCTTTTCAGCCAGCAGCTTCTCGGTGTCGATGATGATCTGGCGCTGGCTGCGGAAGTAGGCCGGCACCACGTTCACGCTGAGGGAAATGTCGGTGAGGCCGTCCTGCACGGTGGTGTCTTCCCACTGCACGAGGTAGGTGTCGGAGCGGGTGAGCTGGCGGAAATTGTCGCGGGTCTGGACGTAGAAGTACACTTCGTCGCCGTAGGTGAGGCCCAGCGCCGGCAGGTTCAGCACCGAGGCCAGCGTGGCCTGCCGGGGCTGGCCGCGCAGGGCGGCGCTGAGGTTGGTGACTACCTCCCTGAACTTCACGGCCTCGCCCTGGCCCTGGGCCACGGTGGCCACCAATTGGGCCTCGCTCAGGCCGTAGTCGTCGCGCAGAGCCACGCGCACCGCCACCTGCGGGCGCTGGCCGAACTCGATGAGGGTGTAGGGCTTGGGCGTCTGGAGCTGGAGGGTGGGGGCGCGGTCGGGCTGCACGTCGAGGGCGTATTCCTCGGAGTTCTGCCCCGCGAAACGCAGGTGATACAGCCCCGACGTCGTGGCCGGCAGCTCCACCACAAACTGCGTGGGCTGGCCCGCCACGGCCCGAAACGGCCGCCGCAGTTTGCCCATTTCCAGCACGGGCGGCGCACTACCGGCCGCACTCACCTGCACCGTCCAGCGCACCCGCGAGCCGGCTGGACAGCTGAAGCTCAGGCCGGTGGGAGCATAAGCAGCCCGGCGCGTGTAGGCCGGCGGCTGCACCCGGATGCGGGTGCCCAGCAGCCGGGGCGGCGCCGACTGGCCCGGTTTAGCGGCCGCCGTTTCCACCGCCGGAAAGCGCACAGCCAGCAGCGGGTCTGGTTTAGGCTGGGGAGGATGATAAAGCCAGCTGCCGGCCGCCAGCAGCAGCAACGCCCCCACGCCGCCTGCTACCGGCTTCCAGGCGAACGGCAGCAGCTGCGGCTGGGCCTGCTGCAGCTCCGCCAGCCGCTCATTGATGCGCTGCTGCTGCAGCTGCTCCAGCAGGTTGAGGGGGCGCGCCGGGTTGGGCAGCAGCAGGCCGGTGCTGTCTTCCAGCGAAGGATAGAGGCGGTCGAGGCGGCGGGCCAGGACCGGCAGGCGGGGCTGGTGCAGGCGGTAGAGCAGCAGCGCCACCACAACCAGCAGCGCCACCAGTAAGCCGATTAGCACCGGCGCGGCGGTGGGCCAGTGCCGACACCAGGCCCACCCGGCTAGTCCGGTCGCCGCCGCCAGTAGCAGCACGGCCCCGCTGGCGCGGCGGGCCTGGCGGCGGGCAATGCCGGCCAGCAGCGCCGGGCCGGAAAAGGTATCGGTGGTGGTCGGCATCAGGCGGTAGCAAGGGTAGGCGAAACAACGGACCGACGGTAGGCCAGGCCTCTTTCCAGGGCAAACAACAGCAGGGCCGCCAGCACCACCCAGGCCCGCACATCCACCAGCACCGGCGGCGGCAGCTGCCGCCGGCCCTGGGCGGGCAGACGGCTAACTGGCTGCCACGGCGCTGCACCCAGCTGCCGGGCATCCAGCCGGCGGCGCTCGCCAGGGGCGGGGCGGGCGGCAAACAGCGGCGCATCGGCGGATTCGGTGCGGAGCAGGTGCAGCAGCAGGGTGGGCAGGGCGGCGGTTTCGGGGAGGCTGGTGGCGGCGGGCTGCAGGTGGGTGCGCAGTAGGTAGCGGCTGCCGCGGCCGGCCGGCTCGCGCAGCAGCACCGGCTGGCCGGCCCCCGTCTGCCAGACGACGACCTGACTGGCCGGAACGCGGCTGGTATCCAGCCGGAGCACCTCCACGGGGGCGGCGGCATCGGGCAGGAGGCCGGCCAAGTGGAGGTGGGTGGCGACGGGCACACCAGCGGCGGCGGTTTCTTGCCAGAGGTGGCCGCCCTGCCGTGCCCGTGCCAGCCACGCGGCCGGAACTGGGTCGTCACTCAGCCAAAGTAGCCAGTCAGGCGAGGCGGATAAATCGGCGGCAGGCGTCACGGTGCGGATTTCCAGCGGCCGGGCCAGGCCCGGAGTCACGGCCTGCAGCGCGGCGCGCAGGTAGCGGGCGGCGACGGCGTGGCGGCTATCTGCATACAGCACCACCCGCAGCGGCTCGGTTTGCACCACCACCTCGGGCTGGCCGTCCTGCTGCAGTCTGGCCGGATTACCGGCCTGGTAGCGCAGGCCGGCCAGCCCGGCCACCGCCAGCGGCCCGTTGCTGCGCGGCCGGGCCAGGCGCACCATCCGGAACGTTGTGCCTTCTTCCTGGCTGCTGCCCACGAGCAGGCGTAGCGAATCAGGCGAAAACTGCCCGGCCTGCGCCAGCCACGTGCTGGAATCGGGTAGTGTGACGGTTTGCCAGCTGAGGCGCGCCGGCAGGGTGGGGCGGGCGCCGCGGAAGTGTGGCAACGCCGCGCCGCTCAGCACCCGCAGCGGCCGGCCCGGAAACGAGTCGGCGGCCTGGCGGGCGCGCAGCCAGTAGTCGTCGGGGGCGGCGCCGGTTGTTGGCCGGAGTAGCGCCAGTGAATCGGGCTGCTGCCAGGCGGCGGCGGAAATCGGGCGGAAGTTGGGCGCGAACTGCCGCAGCTCGTAGCCGCGGCGGCGCAGCGAGTCGAGGGTCGGACGCAGGCTGGGCAGCACTTCGGGATGCAGTACTTCCGGAGCCAGCAGTACCAGGCCCCGCACCGGACGGGCCGGGCGTTGCTGCTGCCATTGGGGCCCAGCCAGGGCCAGCGCTACCAGCCCCACGATGGCGGCCCGCAGCAGCAGCAGCGCCAGCTGCTCCAGCCGCAGGTTGCGCAGGCGGCGGTTGGCGGCGGCCTGCAGCCAGCGCACACTGCCCATAGGCACCGTGCGCCCCGGCCGCCGGTTCCATAAGTGAATAGCCACCGGAACCGCCAGCGCCAGCAGCGCCAGCCAGCCGGCAGCAGCATCAGAAAGAAGAATCGTGGGCAAAACGAACGGCGGTGAAGTGGCGGAGGAAAGGTCGTGAATTTGAGCTGCGGGCTGCGTGTGGTGGGTGAGTGAAGTTGTGGCGTAATAAAGGAACGTCATGCAGAGGCGCAGACGAAGCATTTCGCGTGCTGATGTAGGATTACTATTGCAACGTCAGCACGCGAGATGCTTCGGCTGCGCCTCTGCATGACGTTCTTTTGGCTTCACTGCTTCATTACTCTGCCAACCTGCTACCCCATAGAAACCCGGCGGCGCAGGAACTCGCGGATGGCTTGGGTGAGGGGTTCGGCGGTGCTGAGTTGGTGGTAGTCGAAGCCGTGGCGGCGGGCCTGCTGGGCGGTGGCGCGCAGCCACTGTTGCAGCTGCGGCTGCCAAGTGGCGCGCTGCTGGTCGGCGTTGAGCTGCAGGCGCTGGCCGGTTTCCAGGTCCTCGAACGTCACGGCGCCGCGGAAGCTGAAGTTGAGCTCGTTGCCAGCCATCAGATGCAGCAGCAGCACCTCGCCCGAGGCGGCACGCAGGCGCGTGAGCAGGCGCTCCATTTCGGCATCCTGCTCATACATATCGGTGGCGCACACCACTAGGGCGCGCTGGCGGCGGGCCGTGAGGGGCGCCAGGGTTTCCTGAGTGGGGAAGGTGCCCGCCGCTTCGGCGGTTTCCAGGGCGTGGTAGAGGCGCGGCAGCTGGCGGGCGTCGGCGCGGGGCGGCAGGTGGCGCAGGCCGGCCGGGTGCAGAATCGTGAGGCCTACGGCGTCGCCCTGCTGCTGGGCCAGGTAGGCCAGCGCGCCCAGCAGCAGCCGGGCGTAGTCGAGCTTGGTGAGGCCGTTGTCGTCGGGGTGGTTCATGCTGGCGGTGGCATCCAGCACGAGGTGCACGGTCAGGCTGGTATCTACGTCCGACTCGCGCAGGTAATAACGGTCGGAGCGGGCGGCCAGGCGCCAGTCGAGGCGGCGCAGGTCGTCGCCGGGCTGGTAGGGGCGGTACTGGCTGAACTCCATGCCCGCGCCCTTGCGCCGGCTCAGGTGCGCGCCATGCAGAAAGCCTTCAGCCGCCCGCTTGGCCGCCAGCGGCAGGTTGTGTAAGGCGTGAAGGAGTTCGGGGGAAAGCATGTGGTTAAGTGCAAGGAGTGAACGTCATGCTGAGCTTGCCGAAGCATCTCTACGCTTCGTTGATTTACTATTGCAACGAAGCGGTAGAGATGCTTCGGCAAGCTCAGCATGACGTGCTTTTAGACCGCCCCAAGCCCTACACCGCCACCGCCTTCAGCAGCGCGGCCACGGCGTCGTCGGAGGTTAGGTTTTCGGCTTCGGCGTTGAAGTTGAGCAGCACGCGGTGGCGCAGCACGGCCGGGGCCAGCGCCCGGATGTCGTCGAGGGTAGCGGCGAAGCGGCCCTGCAGCAGGGCGCGGGCCTTGGCGCATAGAATGAGCGCCTGCCCGGCGCGCGGACCGGCGCCCCAGCGGCCGTAGTCGCGGATGAACTGTACCTCCGAAGTGGCCGGGCGCGTAGCCCGAACCAGCCGGTTCACGAAGCTCAGCAGCTCGGGGCTCAAGCTCACCTGCCGCACCAGCTGCTGCAGCTGCCGCACATCCTCGCCCGCCAGCACCGACTTCACCTCTGGACGCGCCGTGCCGGTGGTGCCGCTCAGCACCGCCAGCTCCTCCTGCTCGGTGGGGTAGCCGATGCGGATATACAACAGAAACCGGTCGAGCTGGGCCTCGGGCAGCGGGTAGGTGCCGCTTTGCTCGATGGGGTTCTGGGTGGCCAGCAGAAAGAACGGCTTGGGCAGCGCGTGCTCCTGGCCGGCGTAGGTCACGTGGCCTTCCTGCATGGCTTCCAGCAGCGCCGCCTGCGTTTTGGGTGGCGTCCGGTTGATTTCGTCAGCCAGCACTAGGCTGGCGAAAATGGGGCCTTCGTTGAACTTGAATGAGCGGTGGCCGGTGCCGTGGTCTTCCTCCAGAATCTCGGTGCCGAGGATGTCGGTTGGCATCAGGTCGGGCGTGAACTGGATGCGGCGGAAGGGCAAGTCGGTGGCCTGGGCCAGGGTGCGCACGAGCAGGGTTTTGGCCAGGCCCGGCACGCCTTCCAGCAGGGCGTGGCCGCCGGCCAGCAGCGCCACCAGCACCTCATCCAGCACGGCCTCTTGGCCCACAATCACCTTGGCAATTTCCTGGCGCAGCGGCGGCAGCTTCGCCAGCAGGGCATGAACAGCAGTTTCAGTTGAAATCACAGAGAAAAACAGAAGGTAGAGGAAGGCTTATAAAGTCTGATGCAAGGTTGGTTTTTCGGCTTCTAAACGGCCATAAGGCAGGAAGCTGATGGAAAGGTAAAGTCGGAGGAACGGCCCGAATGGTTTGCCCACCGGCCACCCTTCGTGCACTTTTGATTCATCCTTATCCACCTCGCCACATTCACTGCATTATGAACACGTTTACTGGTTGCCGGACGCTCTTCTACAAACGCGCTTTGCTGCTGTTGGCTGCATCGGGAATGGCCTTTGCTGCTGCCGCCCAGCACCGGCACCAGGAAACGGCCAACCCCAGTGCCATCAGCGCGCAACAGCTGCGGCAGCTGCTGGCCGGCCCAGCGGGCGCCACCGGCCCTGTGGCTAGTGTCTTCGCCAGCAACGACTCCAACCGTGCCACGTCGCCAAGATACGAGCAGCCGGCAGATGCCCCGGGCCGGGCCGCCGACGCCGGCACCCCGGCGCCAGCAGCCACTCCTGCCACCGCGGGCCGCAACGTGCTGCGCGTGGATCTGGCCAACATGGTGTTCGAAAACGCGGTCAACTATGACTTGTTCACCCCGAAGCCCTGGGCGCTGCCCTTGTTGCTCAGCTACGAGCGGCAGCTGGGCAAGCGCACCAGCGCGGGCCTGGAGGTGCTGCTGAACGGCGGCAACTCCGAGCAGCGCCGGGGCGGCGGCGGGCTGCAGCTGCGCTACTACGCCGTGCCCAGCCGCCGGGTGTCGGCGCTGGCGGGTTTCTACGTGGCTCCTACGGTGTCGTACCGCAAGATTGGGTTTCAGGATGAGCGGATTCTGGCCGGCAAGCCCTACGCCATGGTGCGTGCCGCCGGGGCTGGCGTGTACGGCGGCTGGCAGGCCGGCACCCGCCCTAACGCCCACGGCCGGCGCCTGATTCTGGACGTGGCGGTGGGGGCCATGCACTGGATGCCCACCAGCACCACCTTCAACAACGAGGCCGCCGTGGAAAATACCTACGAGTACCGCTGGACCCGCACCCGCACCGCCCTGGATGCCCGCATCGGGCTGGGCGTGCAGTTTTAGGGCGCCACTACGCCGTGAGGGCATACAGCAGAATGTTCACCCCGAACTTGGTGTTGTCTTCGGCCAGGAACCGCTTGTTGCGGAAGTCGTAGTCCCACTCGCAGCCGTAGTCTTTGTTGGAGTAGAGCACGCCCAGGCGGCCGTTGATTTCGATGCCTTTCAGGTAGTCGTGCACCAGGTCGTCGCCCCAGCCGTTGAGCTCGAACGAGGTGGGTGGCGGGCCATCCGGAAACTGGAAAAACTGCGAGTAGATGGCGTGGGTCTTGGGTATTTTCTTCAGCGCCCCCGCCCCGAAGCACTGCCGCATCTGCTCCTCAAAGCTGCGCGCAAACAGCCCGTCGATGTCGTGGTTGCAGTCATCCACGAACACGAAGCCGCCGTTGCGCACGTACTGGATGAAGTTCTTTTTCTCCGCGGCCGAAAACTGCACCAGCCGGTGCCCCGATAGGTAGCAGAACGGGTAGCGGAATAGCTCCGCCGAGTCGAGGGCCACTACTTTCTCCTTCTGCACCACCGGCACTTTGGTGTACTGAATCATGGAGTGGAGTAGGTTGGTGGGCATCCGCTCGTCTACGCCGTTCCAGTCGCCGGAGCGGTATTGCAGGCGCACGAAGGTGAAGGGAGCGGGCATTTATTTTGGGGTGATGAGGTGATGGAGTGATGAAGTAGCAGGTTTTGCGGCAGCCAACAGCTACAGACGCAGCAGTGGCCGTAAGGTGGCTTGGGCAGCAAAATACTGCCGAGGTGTTACCTGAGAGGCCAGCGGCGAAAAGTTATGCGCCGGGATATATGCGTACCGGCGGCTGGATGCGTTAAAGTATTCTGCAACAACAAGCTACTGCGCGCTATGAAAACACACACCTTCTTGCTACTGCTCCCGCTGCTGGCGGCGGCGGCCACGGCCCACGCTCAGGTCGGCATCAAAGCCGGCGTCAATGGCGCCATTCTCAACGGCGAAAACATCGGGATGGACACGCGCTACAAAACCAGCTACCACGTAGGCGTCTTCGCGCGTATTCCGGTGCTGGGGCCGCTGTCCATCCAGCCCGAGGTGCTGTACTCGCTGCAGGGCTCCGAGTTCCGCTCCACGCTGGCCAATTACGACACCAAGCTGCACTACCTTAACGTACCGCTGCTGGCTCACGTGAAAGTGGGGCCGGTGTACGTGGAGGGCGGCCCGCAATTCGGCCTGCTGCTAGGCGCCCGCGAAGACGGCACGCTGCTCATCAGCGCCGCCGACGGATACGGCCCAGTAGACCGCGACGCCGCCAACAACTACAAAAAGACCGATTTCAGTCTGGCCGCCGGAGCCGGCCTCGAAGTCGGGTCGTTTATTCTGGGGGCCCGCTACACGGCCGGCCTCAACGACGTGAACGACGTGGCCGACCTGAACGGCGCCAACGACCCGCGCCTGAAAAACCGCGTGATTCAGGTGTCAGTGGGCTTGAAGTTCGGCCACTAGGATCACGGATTAGCGCGGATTTAAGCGGATTTCACGGATTTTGTGGATGGCTCGCACTTCGTGGTGGATGGGACGCACTTTGTGGTGGAGGCTGACTTTGCGTGTGGCGGGTGGAGTGGTTAGTTGCCGGTGTTGCCGGCGGCGGTCTGCTGCTGGTTGTACTCACCGATGATGCGCACCATATCTTGGTAGCGGTAGCCTTCTGTGTTGTTGCGCACTCTGTCGGCAAGTGTGGGCTGCGTGCTCAGGTACTGGCTGAGCTGTTCCATGAAGTGGCTGCGCTTTACTTCCACCAGTTCGCCGCCGCGCCGTAGAAACCAGCGGTTGTTGGTGTACGGGATGCTCAACACCGGAATCAGCGCCGCGCCCGGTATTGGAATGGGCAGCGGTACAGCCCTGGCCTCAGCAAAATTGAACAGCTCCACCGGGCCGTCTACCAGTCGGGCCGCCAGGAGGTGCAGGCTTTTGCCACCTATAACAAGCGTTTCGGAGTACTGCTCGTGCACCATCATGCTCCGGATTTTGTCGACGCTGATGGTGTGCACTTTCGGCACTGGCCGCGCTTCCGGGTGCTCGTAGTAGAAGGAAATGCTCCGGGCGAAGCCATTCACACTTTTAGGGAAGTAGGCTTTCACCAACCGGCTCTCCGGCGTCGTTACCTCGCCCAGCGCGTAGCCGCTCCGGTTGCTGGTATCGGCTAGCTGCCGGGCGGTGTCGGCCGGCGCCACGGCCGGGCTTTGCTGGGCGTGGCCTGCGGTGGTGGCCATCCATAAAAATACGCCGGGTAGAAAATGCTTCATCAGACAGAAGGAATAAAATAAGACACTACAAAAACGGCCTCTCCGCGCTGCCAGGCAACACAAAGAGGCCGAAGATACAAAGTACTGTCATGCCTGACGTATCGACATCACCCTACACCGCGTCGGAGAGGCTGGTGAACGTGAAGTCGCGGATTTTCAGCGGGGGCACCATGTTGCCGCCCAGCCGCTGGGCCTTGCCGATGGCCTCGATGTTGTTGAGCATAATCACCGGGCTTTCGTTGAAGCGCATGTTTTTGATGGGGTGCTTGATTTTGCCGTTCTCGATATAGAACGTTCCGTCGCGTGTCAGGCCCGTGACGAGCAGCGTCTGCGGGTCCACGTCGCGGATGTACCATAGGCGCGTGACGAGGATGCCCTTGGCGGTGCCTTTGATGAGGTCTTCCACGCTTTGGGTGCCGCCTTCCATCACGAAGCCGCTCGGGAAAGCCGTGGCCTGCTTCTTGTTTTTCTCGGCCCAGAAGCGCGAGTAAAACAGGTTTTTCACCACGCCTTTCTCCACCCAGTTCATGCGCTTCACGGGCAGCCCGTCGCCGTCGAACACGCGGCCGGGGGCGGTGGCGTTCAGCGGGTCGGAGTAGATGGTCACGCGCGGGTCGAACATCTTTTCGCCGAGCTTATTGCCGCCTCCCTTTTTGCTCAGGAACGAGCGGCCCTCATCGGCCTCACGGGCGCCCAGCGCGTAAATCAGGCGGTTCAGCATGCCCTCGTCCGACACCAGTGCGGCCGGCTCCAGAATCACCGTGTACTTGCCCGGCTCAATGGCCTTGGCATTCACCGAGCCCGAGGCCTTGTCGGCGGCGCGCTTGGTGAGGGCCTTGGCGTCGAACTTGGTCACGTCGGTGTAGTCGGCCACGGCGTAGCCCGAGCCGGTGCCGTCGGGCGTGCGCACCGTTACGGAGAAGTCGAGGTTGGTGAGCTGCTGGTAGCCTTCGAGGCCCTTGTTGTTGCGGATGGCCGTGAAGCTGGGGCCGTCTTCGAGGTAGCCGGCGGCCGTGAGCTTGCGGGCTTCGCAGAGCGCAATGCTGTCCTGGGCCACCTGGGCCCGGAAGTCGGGCGTGATGCCGGCCGTGCTGGCGGCGTAGGTGGTGGGCGTCAGGTATTGCTGGGCCCCCAGCATGGGCATGTACTCGGGGTCTTCGGGGGCGAGGCGCGCAATTTCCTCGGCCCGCTGCACGCAGCGGCGCAGGGTGGCGTCGTCGAACTGGTTGCAGGTGGCCACGCCGCTGCGCTTGCCGAAGCGCGCCTCCACAGCCAGACTCACGTTGCTGGACGAGCCGGCCGTGCTGACGTTGTTGCGGGCGTAGCGGATGTTGCCGGTAGTGCGCCCATCAAGCTGGGCCGCGCACTCGTCGGCGGTGGAAAAGCTCAGCACCTTTTTCAGGATGGCCTGGGCTTCGTCTTGGGAAAGAATTGCCATGTAGTTTGATGTCGTTTGGATGGGAAGTAGCCCTAGCTGTAGTTGCCTCACCCCAACCCCTCTCCAAAGGGAGAGGGGCTCTAGCTCTAGTGTTCTAGCTGGACTATCTTTTTAGAGCTAGTTCCCCTCTCCCTTTGGAGAGGGGTTGGGGTGAGGTCCTCGCCGCTAGATTTTCCGGGCGGTGTTGATGACGTTGACGCCGTTGAAGCGGGTGGTGCTGGAGCCGTGGCTCACGGCCGACACCTGGCTGGGCTGGCCCTTGCCGTCGAAGAAGGTGCCCAGGAAACGGTAGTCGGAGGCGTCGCAGGAGCCGGCGCAGGAGTTCCAGAACTCCTGGGTGTTGGCTTGATAGGCCACGTCTTCGAGCATGCCCGTGATTTTGCCTTTCTCGATGGCGTAGAACACCTTGCCGCCGAACTGGAAGTTGTAGCGCTGCTGGTCAATGGAGTAGGAACCCTCGCCGGCAATGTAGATGCCCTTGTCCACCTTGCTGATCATCTCGTCCACGCTCAGCTTTTCGGTGCCGGGGCGCAAGCTCACGTTGGGCATGCGCTGAAACTGCACGCTGCTCCAGGAGTCGGCGTAGCAGCAGCCGTCGGACTCGGTCTGGCCCACGATGGCCGCCTGGTCGCGGATCTTCTGGTAGTTCACCAGCTTGCCTTCCTTGATCAAATCCCACTCCTTGGTCTTCACGCCTTCGTCGTCGTAGCCCACGGCGCCGAGTGAGCCGGGCTGCAGCTTGTCGGCCACAATGTTGACCTGTTTGGAGCCGTAAGGCAGGTTCTTGGCCTTCCATTCCAGCGTGGCGAAGGAGGTGCCGGCGTAGTTGGCCTCGTAGCCCAGCACGCGGTCCAGTTCCAGCGGGTGACCCACGCTTTCGTGGATGGTCAGGCCCAGGTGCGAAGGGTCCAGCACGAGGTCGTACTTGCCGGGCGTTACGGATTTGCAGGTGAGCTTTTCCTTGGCCTGCTTGGCGGCCAGGGCGGCGTCTTCCAGCATGTCGTAGCGCTGCTTGTAGCCGATGACGCTGGTGCCCTGCGGGCCGGCCATCTTGTCGGCGGCGCGGGGCGTGAGGTACTCGTAGCCGAGGCCCATCGGCGAGGCCATAGCGCCGCGCGAGCGGAACTTGCCGGTCGTGCGGTCTACCACCGTCACATCGAACGTAGGCCAGATGCGGTGGATGTCCTGGTCGATGTAGGAGCCGTCGGTGCTGGCGAAGTACTTCTGCTCGTTCACCTGAAACAGGGCCGAGTTGACGTAGCTGGCGCCGTTGCTGAGGGCCGCGCCGTTGGCGGCCAGCAGCAGGTCTACCTTCTCCTTCACGGGCACCTCGGCGAAGTTGCGCTCGATGGGCGTCTTCCAGCTCACCTCGCCGTAGCCGCGCTGCGGGGCCAGCTGCACGGGCTGCTTCTGCACCTTCTGGTTGGCTTTGGCAATGGCCACGGCCGTGCGGGCGGCTTCGGCCAGGCCAGCTTCCGTCACGGTGTTGGTAGAAGCGAAGCCCCAGGCCCCGTTCACCAGCGCCCGCACACCTGCCCCAAAGCTCTCGGTGCTCACGATGTTCTGCACCTGCTTCTCGCGCGTGAAAACGTACTGGTTGAGGTAGCGCCCGATGCGCACGTCGGTGTAGCTGGCGCCGGCGGCTTTGGCCGCGTTCAGTGCCGCATCCGCCAGCCGCTTTTTCAGGGCTGGGTCGATGGCGTCGAGCAGCTGCTCGGGCTCGACGAAGATACCGCCCATGCCCGGTAGGCTGGGGAGCAGCAGACCGCCGGCCGCTAGGCCGGTGAGTCCCACAAAATCACGTCTTTTCAAAGTGCGGAAATGTTAGGGGAGAAGGAATACACACGTAAGGCAATAGATACGGCAACCGGGAGCAGGGTTGTTTGGCGTCGCCGTAATATTTGGAAAAGCTAATAAAAAAACCGCCCGGAATTTTCCGGGCGGTTTTTATGACTGGATGAAACGTACAAGGCCGTCATGCTGAGCTTGCCGAAGCATCTCTACCGCTTCGTTGTAACAGCGTTGATTAGCCAGAGATAGAGATGCTTCGACTTCGCTCAGCATGACGTTCTGTGAACCGTAGGCTTAAATCTTGCGGGCGGTGTTGATGACGTTGACGCCGTTGAAGCGGGTGGTGGCGGAGCCGTGGCTCACGGCCGAGCTTTGCGAAGGCTGGCCTTTGCCGTCGTTGAAGAAGCCGGCCAGCCGGTAGTCGGAGGCGTCGCAGGAGCCGGCGCAGCTGTTCCAGAACTCCAGCGTGTTGGTCTGGTAAGCCACGTCTTCGAGCATGCCCGTGATTTTGCCTTTCTCGATGGCGTAAAACACCTGCCCGCCGAACTGGGAGTTGTAGCGCTGTTGGTCGATGCTGAACGAGCCGTTGCCGGCAATGTAGATGCCCTTGTCCACCTTGCTCACCATCTCATCCACGCTCATCTTGGTGGTGCTGGGGCGCAGGCTGACGTTGGGCATGCGCTGGAACTGCACGTCGCGCCACGACTGCGAGTAGCAGCAGCCATCCGACTCGGTCTGGCCCACGATGGCCGCCTGGTCGCGGATTTTCTCGTAGTCCACGAGCGTGCCTTCCTTGATCAGGTCCCACTCCTTGGTTTTCACACCCTCGTCGTCGTAACCTACCGCGCCGAGTGAGCCGGGCTGCAGCTTATCGGCCACAATGTTGACCTGCTTGGAGCCGTAGGGCGTGCCTTTGGCCTTCCACTCCAGCGTGGCGAAAGAGGTGCCGGCGTAGTTGGCCTCGTAGCCCAGCACGCGGTCCAGCTCCAGCGGGTGACCTACCGATTCGTGGATGGTCAGGCCGAGGTGGTGCGGGTCGAGCACGAGGTCGTATTTGCCGGGCGTCACGCTCTTGGCGGTCAGCTTCTGTTTCACCTGCTTGGTGGCGCGCACCACGTCTTCCAGGATGTCGTAGGAGTTGCGGTAGCCGAATACGTCGGACCCTTCGGGCCCGGCAATCTTGTCTTCGGGCTTAGGCGTGAGATACTCGTAGCCTAGGCCCATCGGGGCGCTCAACGACTGCCGCGAGCGGAACTTGCCCGACGCCCGGTCGATGGCCGTGACGCCGAACGTGGGCCAGATGCGGTGCACGTCCTGGTCGATATAGGAGCCGTCGGTGCTGGCGAAGTACTTCTGCTCGTTCACCTGAAACAGCACCGAATTCACGAACGACGCGCCGTTGTCGAGGGCCTTGGCGTTGGCGTTCAGCAGCAGATCCACCTTGTCCTTGATGGGCACGGCAAAGGCGTTTTGCTGAATCGGGGCCTTCCAGCTTACCTCGCCAAACCCGCGCTGCGGGGCCAGCTGCACCGGCTGCTTCTGCACCTTGGAGTTGGCTTTGGCAATCTGCACGGCCAGCTGCGCGGCCTTGGCCATGCCCGCCTCGGTCACGATGTTGGTGGAGGCGAAGCCCCAGGTGCCGTTGGCAATTACCCGGATGCCTGCCCCGTAGCTCTCGGAGCTGACGATGTTCTGCACCTGCTTCTCGCGGGTGAACACGCCCTGGTTGAGGTAGCGCCCAATGCGCACGTCGGCGTAAGTAGCGCCAGCCGACTTGGCCGCATTCAGCGCCGCATCCGACAGCCGCTTCTTAATGGCCGGGTCGTCGGCCGCGTCGAGCAGACGCAACGGGTCCACGGCCGTGCCTTCGCCGAAACCTGGAATAGTAGGCAGCAGCAAAGCGCCGGTAGCCAGGCCCGTTAGGCCTACAAAATCACGTCTTTTCATGGTCAGTAAGTGAAGGGAGGAAGGAGCGAAGAAGTGGATGAATATGCGTTCAGGTAGAGTGAGAATTCTCAACACTCCTCTGTTTGCTCCTTCATTCGCTCATCAAATTACACGGTGTTGAAGAAGCTGTTGAAAGCGAATTCACAGATTTCGGATGGAGTCGCCAGGTTGTTTTTCTCGTGCAACGGCTTGCCAGTCGTTTTCAAGTTGCTGAGCGTGGTGTTGGTGCCAGCAGCCATTAGCGGCTGGTGCCGGAAGCTCGGCTGATGTAAACGTTGAACTCTGTGACAATAGAAATCAGGTTGCGGTAGTGGTAGTCTTTTTCGCCAGCCCGCACCTTGGCCGCTAACTCAGGATAGTCGTGCAGATACTGGCTCATTACTTCCTTGAAAGATCCCCGGTATACCTGCATCAAGACGCCATTGCGCCGAACAAAAAAGTGGCTGTTGGTATACGGTATGGCTGCCCCTAAAATAGCGCCGCCCGCAGGCAAAGCCACCGGGATACGCTGGGCTTCAGCCTGCAGAAAAATCTCCACTGGGCCATTTACAAACCGCTCAGCCAGTATTTCCTGGTCGTACAGCTCCTCCCCGTCGGGCAGCAGCATGGTTTCCAAATAATGGGTTCCGGCCGTGATGCTGTGTACCCGGGAAACCTGCATATTTTGCTTTTTCGGCTTAGGCTTACTTTGAGGATGCGCCGGGTAATAACTGAAGTCAGCACCAATGCCGGGGTACGTGGTAGGGATGGGCACGTAGCCCTGAATAAGCTGTCCGTCGAGCAAGCGTATAGTGCCGGGCAGGTAGGATACAAAGGTGCCGTGGTACACAGCCGTATCAGAAACCGCTGCAACAGAAGAGGTGGTTTGCTGAGCGGCACCTGCACAAGGAAATAGAAAAGCAGCTGCGTAAAAGAAGTGCTTCATGCGGATAGGTGTAAACAAGAAATAAACGGCTCCTCCAGGTTGGAGGAAGCCGTTTACTTCGGAAGTAAACCAAGGCCCTACACCGCGTCCGACAGGCTGGTGAACGTGAAGTCGCGGATCTTGAGCGGGGGTACGAGGTTGCCGCCCACGCGCACCGGCTTGCCGATGGCTTCCAGGTTGTTAAGCATGATAATCGGCGACTCGTTGAAGCGGAAGTTCTTCACCGGGTGCTTGATGCGGCCGTTTTCGATGTAGAACGTTCCGTCGCGGGTGAGGCCGGTGTAGAGCAGCGTTTGTGGGTCGACGGGGCGGATGTACCACAGGCGCGTCACGAGGATGCCCTTGGCCGTGCCCTTGATCATGTCCTGCACGCTCTGGGTGCCGCCTTCCATCACCCAGCCATCGGGGCGGGGCAGGTCGGGAATGCCGGCTTTCTGGGCCCAGAACCGCGACGAGTACAGGTTCTTCACCACGCCCTTCTCAATCCAGGTGGTTTTCTTCTGCGGGCGGCCGTCGCCGGAGAAGCTGAGGCTGGCAATTTCGGGGTTGGTGGGGTCAGAGTAGATGGTTACCCGCTCGTCGAAGAGCTTTTCACCCTTCTTGTTGCCGCCGCCTTTTTTGCTCAGGAACGAGCGGCCTTCGTCGGCGCTGCGGGCGTCCATGGCGCTCATCAGGGCCTGCAGCAGCGAGGCGTCGGTGTTGGCTACCAGGGCGGCGGGCTCCAGAATCACGGTGTATTTGCCGGGCTCCAAAGCCTTGGCATTGCGCGACATGGCGGCCTTATCGGCAGCTACGCGGGTGAGGGCGGCGGCATCGAACTTGCCGGAGTCGTTGTAGTCGGCGGTGGCGTAGCCCGAGCCGGTGCCGTCGGGCGTGCGCACCGTGATGCTGAACTCCAGGTTGGTGAGCTGCTGGTAGGCCTCCAAGCCCTTGCTGTTGCGCTTGGCAATGAAGGAGGCGCCGTCGTTGAGGAAGGCCGCCGACGAGAGCTTCTTCTCGTCGCAGATTTTCATGCTGGCTCCCACCTGCTGGGCGCGGTAGTCAGGCGTGATGCCGGCCGTGCTGGCCGCGTACGACTTGGGCGCGCCCACGTACTGCTGAGCACCCAGGAAAGGCATGTACTCGGAGCTTTCGGGGGCGAGGCGCGCAATTTCCTCGGCGCGCTGCACGCAGCGGCGCAGGGTAGCGTCGTCGAACTCGTTGCAGGTAGCTACGCCGCTGCGCTTGCCGAAACGGGCTTCCACGCCCAAGCTCACGTTATCCACGGCGCCGCTGGTGCTGATGGAGTTGCGGGCCGAGCGAACGTTGCCGCCGGTTTCGCCGGTGAGCGTGGCTTCACACTCGTCGGCGGTAGCAAAGCTCAGCACCTTTTTCAGGATAGCCTGCGCCTCGTCTTTGGAAAGAATTGCCATATGGTTGATGTGCTGATGTTGGATGAGTGGATGGGTCAGCAGACAGTCATGCAGAGCGCAGCGAAGCATCTCGCCAGCGTAGTAATTCTACCACACTAGCGAGATTCCTCGCGCTGCTCGGAATGACGTTCTGCTGAGAGTCGCATTATACTTTCCGGGCCGTATTGATGACGTTGACGCCGTTGAAGCGGGTAGTGGCAGAGCCGTGGCTCACGGCCGACACCTGAGAGGGCTGGCCCTTGCCGTCGAAGAACGAGCCGAACAGCCGGTAGTCCGACTGGTCGCAGATAGCGTTGCAGGAGTTCCAGAACTCCTGGGTGTTGGCCTGGTAGGCCACGTCTTCGAGCATGCCAGCAATCTTGCCTTTCTCGATGGCGTAGAACACCGTGCCGCCGAACTGGAAGTTGTAGCGCTGCTGGTCGATGCTGAACGAGCCGCGGCCGGCAATGTAGATGCCTTTGTCCACCCCCTTTACCATGTCGTCCACGCTCATCTGCGAGGAACCGGGCTTGAGGCTGATGTTGGCCATGCGCTGGAACTGCACATCCTGCCACGACTGCGCGTAGCAGCACCCGTCGGACTGGTTTTGCCCGACGATGTGGGCCTGGTCGCGGGTTTTCTGGTAGTCCACCAGCTTGCCTTCCTTGATGATGTCCCACTGGCCGGTTTTCACGCCCTCATCGTCGTAGCCCACGGCGCCGAGGCTGCCCGGCTGGGTTTTGTCGGCCACAATGTTCACCAGCTTGGAGCCGTAGGGCGCGTTTTTGGCTTTCCATTCCAGCGTGGCGAAGCTGGTGCCGGCGTAGTTGGCCTCGTAGCCCAGCACGCGGTCCAGCTCGGTGGCGTGCCCGATGCTTTCGTGAATGGTCAGGCCCAGGTGGTTGGGGTCGAGCACGAGGTCGTACTTGCCCGGCGTCACGGATTTAGCCGTCAGCTTTTCCTTGGCCTGCTTGGCGGCCAGGGCGGCATCTTCCAGGATGTCATAGGAGTTGCGGTAACCCACCAGACCGGTGCCAGCCGGCCCGTTGATGCGGTCGGCGGCTTTGGGCGTGAGGTACTCGTAGCCCAGGCCCATCGGCGCGCTCAGGGCCTCGCGGGTGCGGAACTTGCCGGTGCTGCGGTCAATGGCCGTAGCGCTGAACGTGGGCCAGATGCGGTGGATGTCCTGGTCGATGTAGGAGCCGTCGGTGCTGGCGAAGTACTTCTGCTCGTTGATCTGGAACAGCGACGAATTCACGAACGATGCACCGTTGTCGAGGGCCTTGGCGTTGGCGGCCAGCAGCAGCTCCACTTTCTCTTTCACGGGCACCTCGAAGGAGTTCTTCTCGATGGGCGTTTTCCAGCTTACCTCGCCGTAGCCGTTCTGCGGCGCCAGCTTCACCTGGTCTTTCTGCACTTTGGCGTTGGCCTTGGCAATCTGCACGGCCAGCTGCGCGGCCTTGGCCATGCCCGCCTCGGTCACGGTGTTGGTGGAGGCAAATCCCCAGGTGCCGTTGGCAATTACCCGGATGCCGGCCCCGTAGCTTTCCCCGCTGGCAATGTTCTGCACCTGCTTTTCGCGGGTGAAGATGCTTTGGTTGAGGTAGCGCCCGATGCGCACGTCGGCGTAGGTGGCGCCGGCCGATTTGGCCGCGTTCAGGGCCGCATCGGCCAGCCGCTTCTTGATGGCCGGGTCTACGGTTTCCAGCAGCCGCAGCGGATCAACGGGCGTGGCGCTCAGGCCCGGAATGGCGGGCAGAAACAGGGCGCCGGTTGCCAGGCCGGTGAGGCCCACAAATTCGCGTCTTTTCAAAAGAGTAGAGGTTTGGTGATAGGAAGTGGAAGGACAGAGGAAGCGGGGTAACTAGCTGTTGCAATCTACTGACGCAACTGCGGTTTCAGGGCTGCATTCGTTCATAAAACCCACAATTTTATTGCTGATCCGGCAATTGCAGCAACCCCAGCAAATCCGCCGCAATACCTTCCCACGGCTGCGCCAGATCCAGCGTGACCACGCGCACGGGGTGGCCGCCGAGCGTGTAGCGCACATCCAAGGTTTGGGCAGCGGCCGGATACAGCAGGATGCCTTCCAGCTGCTGGCCGGGTAGTGCGGGCTGGTTTTGCAGGTAGGCGTAGAGTTGGTAGAGGTGGGGCGAAATCAGCTTTTGCTGGTGGTAGCGTGGGCGCAGGGCGGCGGCGTAGTACTTGGTATCGAGGATGATCTTGCGGTCGGGGCTTTCCAGCGACGTATCCGTAATCATGGCCGGCAGCAGGGCCAGGGCCTCGGCGGTTTCGGCCTGGGCCTGCCACGGAATGGTTTCCGACGACACCCGGAACTGCCGCTGCTCCAGGCGGTAGAAGTTGCGCACAAACTGCTCGAACAGCTGCGCCATCAGCCGCTCGTCGCGGCGGAAATCGTGGAAGCGGGAGGCGCCGGCTGCCTCGGGCGTGGGCAGGGCGCTGTGGTGAATCAACTCGCACACGTTCAGCAGGAAAGCAGGCAGCCCGGTGGGCCGCAGCCGGCGCACGGCGCGCAGCGTAGCGGCCGAAAGCGGCAGCGGCGCCACGGCCGGCGGAAACCGTTGTAGCACTCGCTTTACTTCGTGGCGGAGGGTGGCCGGCAGCGCTCGGGTGCGGGCCAGCTGCTGCAGGGTGCCCAGCAGGAGTTGGTTGGCGGGCGTGGCCACACTCAGCTCATCGTAGGTGCAGATGGCGCGGCCCTGGGGCAGCAGGTTACGGGCCAGGGTAGAGGCCAGCAACAGGCGGCCGCGCAGTTCGGGCAGCTCCTGCGTTTGCTCGGAATAGCCGGTGGGCAGGCCCTGCCGGAGCAGCCGCCGGGTGCCCGTGAGCAGCAGGTGCGCCAGAAGCTCCAGCGGCCGGTGGAAAGCGGCCGCCTCCACGGTCTGTTGCTCGGCCGGTTCCGGCAGGCGGTTCCAGGCGTAGCAAAGCAGGTAGTAGAGGTTCTGAATCGGAATCATGTAGAACACGCTTTAGCTTGTTCGCGCTGGTGAGTGGCGGTGTAAGTGCGGACGGCGCGGGTTCAACTGGCCACTGCGCGTCCTCCGGTCGGAGACCGGGGCGATACGCCGGCCACCGGTCTTGCGGCTGTGCCGCGCAGACCGGGGCCAGCGGACTCTCCACAACCAGCCATTTAACCATCAAGCAATTCAGCCATTCACCTAACCCAGCAGCTTCCTTTTCTGGGCGGCGGCCTTGGCGGGCTGGTCCAGCCAGTAGTCATCAAGCAGCGGCCCGATTTCCTGCTCCAGAATCAGGGTGAGCCAGGATTCGGCCTCGGCGGCAGATGCAGGGGGCTGGCAGAAGTAGCTGTGGCCGATGCGGAACTCCGGGCCCAGGTCGGGGTCGTCGGTGATGGTTTGGTTGAGGGCCGTGAGGTGTTGCGTGAGGCGCTGGACCACGGCGGCCGGCACGCCCTGCGCCGCCAGCAGTTGCTGGAGCGGTTCCCCAAACTCCGGCTCCAGCTCCACGAAGGCAAACCGCCGCCGCAGGGCATAGTCCAGCGGCGCGAGGCTGCGGTCGGCCAGGTTCATGGTGCCGATGAGGTACACGTTTTCGGGCACGAAGAAGCGCGAGGCTTCCGCCGGGCTGTAGGGCAGGCGCACGGCGTGGGCCGGGCCGCGCTTGTCGGCCTCCAGCAGCAGCAGCAGCTCCCCGAAGATGCGGCTCAGGTTGCCGCGGTTCAGCTCGTCAATCAGCAGAAAATAGGGCCGCTCCGGATCCTGGGCGGCGCGGCGGCAGAAGTCGGGCAAAATGCCTTCCTGCAGCCGGAATACGCCCTGCGCATCGGGCCGGAAGCCCTGCACGAAATCCTCGTAGCTGTAGCTCGGGTGAAACTGCACCATCTCCACGCGCGTGGCGTCGGTGGCGCCCAGCTCCAGCCAGGCCAGGCGCCCCGCCAGGAAGGTTTTGCCAGTGCCGGGCGGACCCTGCAGAATCAGGTTGCGGCGGCGGCGCAAACCGGCCAGCGCATCGGCCAGCTTGCCTTCCGAAACAAACAACTCCTGCAGTGCCTGCTCACGGCCGTACGGCTCGGTGGGCAGCGTGTAGGCGGGGGCGGGCTCGTGGGCCTGCGTCTCCGTTTCAGTGGTGGGGGCCGGGGCTGGTTTCGGTGGTTTCGGGGTGGCTTCGGGGCCTACGTACAGCGCCTGCATATCCTGCTGGGCGGCCACGTCGCCATCCAGCGGGGAGTTGGCGAGGGTGGGGCGCTTGGTGGCAATAGTGAAGTCGAGGCGCTCCAGCACGCGGTTGGTGGGCGCGCCGGCAGCCAGTGGCCACGCGGCCTCGGGCTGCCCCAGCGCCAGCCGAAACGCCAGCTGCGCCACGGCCCGTGGCGCGTAGCGTCGGCCCCGGTACACCAGGTCGTAGACGGTGCTCAGGGGCATGCGCGGGCCTTCGCGGTCGAGGTGGCGCAGGGCGCGCAGCACCTGCTCGCGGGTGAGCTGCGTGGGGTCGAGGTCGGGAGTGGGCATGCGGGTCTAAAGTACACGCAAAACAGCGGCGGGCCGAATAAAATGCCGGAAACGGGCAGTGGTGCGCCACAAAAACGCCCGGCTTCCTGGGAGGAAGCCGGGCGTCCGGGAATGCGGGGCAGCTTACTTCTGCTGCGTGGTTTTCTTTTTGCCGTCGGGCTTGTCCTTCACCGTTTCCTCGTTCTTCTTTTCGTCGCGCTTGGTTTCGGGGTCGGTATGCTTGGGGGTGGAGGCGGTCTGGGCCATGGGGGTATAAGCTAAGGTGAATGGATGCAGGAGTGTACGCAGCAAGCCCCTGCAAGGCTGCTAAAAGCCGGGATTTTGTAGCCTTGCCCGCATATTCCGGCTGTTGTTTACCTTTCCTTCAGTGATGCAGCAACAGCGCCGGAATCCATCCTTCAGCACGGCAGAAGCAGCTGTGCCGATTAGAAATATCTGTTAAATTGATTATTTATTTACATAGTACCTTGTTTTGCATAGTACCGTTTTATATGTTTGTTGCAGCTAGTCCGGGGCGCAATAACTTCCCCAAAAGCTGCAGCCTCCGCGCCATTGCGGTGCCCTTGCTTTCCCTTCCCTTCCTTCCATACTCATGAAAAACCTGCTTACTGCTGCCGGTTGCGTGCTGGCTACCACGGCGGCGCTGGCCCAACAGGCCCCATCCACGCCGTCCGCCAACCCGACCCTGCAGATCTACCGCGCCTCCGCCACCAAGGTCAACGACTTGGTGCACACCAAGCTCGATGTGCGCTTCGACTACGCCAAGCGCTACCTCTACGGCAAGGAATGGGTGACGCTGAAGCCCCACGCCTACGCCACCGACTCGCTGCGGCTCGACGCCAAAGGCATGGACATCAAGCAGGTGGCGCTGGTGAACGGCCAGCAGCTGACGCCGCTGAAGTTCGACTACACCGACCAGAACAACCTGCGCATCTACCTGGGCAAGGCCATGGCGCCCGGCACCAGCTACACCGTCTACATCGAGTACACGGCCAAGCCCGACGAGCTGAAGGTGCAGGGCAGCGCGGCTATCAGCGACGCCAAAGGCCTGTACTTCATCAACCCCGACAGCGCCGTGGCCGGCAAGCCCGTGCAGATCTGGACCCAGGGCGAGACGGAAGCCTCCTCGGCGTGGTTTCCGACCATCGACCGGCCCAACCAGAAAACCACCTCGGAAATCAGCCTGACGGTACCCAGCAAGTACGTGACGCTGAGCAACGGCGCGCTGGTGAGCCAGACGCCCGCCGGCGCGGGCCTGCGCACCGACACCTGGAAGATGGACCTGCCCCACGCGCCCTACCTGTTCATGATGGCCGTCGGCGACTTCAAAATCTACAAGGAAACCTGGCGCGGCAAGGAGGTGAGCTACTACCTCGAGCCCAAGTACGCGCCCTTCGCCAAGCAGATTTTCGGCAACACGCCCGACATGCTGGAGTTCTTCTCCAACCGCCTCGGCGTGGAGTATCCGTGGAATAAATACGCCCAGGTGGTGGTGCGCGACTACGTGAGCGGGGCCATGGAAAACACCTCGGCCACGCTGCACGGCGAGTTTGTGCAGATGACCGACAAGCAGCTGCTGGACCGCGAATACGGCAACGAATCGGTCATTGCCCACGAGCTATTCCACCAGTGGTTCGGCGACTACGTGACGGCTGAAAGCTGGAGCAACCTCACGGTGAACGAAAGCATGGCCGACTTCTCGGAAGGCCTCTACGCCGAGCACCGCTACGGCGCCGACGCCGGCGACTCGCACAATCACCGCAACCTGCGCAACTACCTGCGCAGCGCCCCCGACGCCCAGAAAAACTTGGTCCGCTTCCATTATGCCGATAAGGAGGAGATGTTTGACCTGGTGAGCTACCAGAAAGGCGGCGCCATTCTGGACATGCTGCGCACCTACCTCGGCGACGACGTGTTCTTCGCCGGCCTGCAGAAATACCTGCAGGACAACAAATTCGGCAACGGCGAGGCCCACCAGCAGCGCCTGGCCATGGAAGCCGTGTCGGGCCAGGATCTGAACTGGTTCTACAACCAGTGGTACTTCGGCACCGGCCACCCCGTTGTCACGATTGACTACGCCTGGGACGCCGCCCAGAAGGTGCAGTCCGTGACCGTGAAGCAGACCCAGCCCGGCCAGCCGTTTCAGCTGCCCTTCGCCATTGATTATTACGTGAACGGCCAGCCCCAGCGCCAGCGCGTGATGATGACCCAAGCCACCCAGACCTTCACGATGCCGCTTTCGGCCAAGCCGAACCTGGTGGACGTGGACGCCGAGAAAACGCTGGTGTGGCAGCAAACCGACAACAAGCCCGTGGCTGAGTTTGCCTACCAGTATGCCCACGCCCCGCTCTACGTGGCGCGCCGCGAGGCTCTGCTGGCCGCTGCCGCCAAGCAGGACACCGATGCCGCCGCCCGCAAGCTGCTGCTGGCTGGCCTCAACGACAAGTTCAACAACCTGCGCATGGTGGCCGCCGAGCGCCTGAAGCTCGACAACAAGGACATTGCCAAGGAAGCCGCGCCGGCGCTGCGCAAGCGGGTAGCCACCGAAAAAGACCCGCACGCTCTGGCTACGGAGCTCACGGCGCTGGCCAAGCTCAAGGAGAAGAAGGATGAAAAGCTGTTCAGCCGCCAGCTGAGCGCGCCGTCGTACACGGTGCAGGCGGCCGCGCTACAGGCGCTGGGTGAGGTGCAGCCTGCCCTGGCCCTGACCAAAGCGCAGGCCCTGGAAAGCAGCGAAGACGCCGGCATCAGCCAGGCCGTGGCCAGCGTTTACAGCCAGCACGGCGGCGACGCCCAGTGGGCCTACGTGCGCACTCGGTACGATGCCGCCGATGGTCAGAACAAGTTCGGCTACTTCGAAGGCATGGGCACGATGCTCACCCGCCTCAACGACCCCAAGGCCTTCACCGAAGACGTGGAGCGCCTGCGCGACCTGGCCATCAAGTACAAGCGCTACGGCGCCGCGGAGCCCGTAATTGAGGCCCTGCAGGCCGGCGCCAAAGCCCAGGCCGGCAAACCTGCCGCCGCCGCCAACCAGGCCACCGCCGAAAAAGCCATTGCCGATATTCAGGCTGCGAAATAAGCCAGTTTGTTAGAGTTGAAAAGGCCGCCCTGCGCAAGCAGAGCGGCCTTTTTTGCTGAAGAGAGATAGAGCTAAAAGCTAGTTCCCCTCCTTGGAAAGGAGGGGCTAGGGGTGGTTGACAGTCGTTGGACGGTTGCTAGAATTAATTCTAAAATCTGTTCTGGCGCAAGATCAACCACCCCTAACCCCTCCTTTCCAAGGAGGGGAACTAGCTCTAGCTCACTCACTCACTCGCCCGCCTCCACCGTGCGCCGGATGCCCAGCTTTTTCATGCGGGCTTCCAGCGTTTTGGGGTTGATGTCGAGCAGGACGGCGGCGCCGTTGGGGCCGCTAACCCGGCCGCCGGTGCGGTGCAGCGCCGCCAGAATATGGTCGCGCTCCTGCTCGCGCAGGGTTTTGAGCGGGCCCCCGGCATCGGCGGCAGCGGGAGCGGCCTGGGTGGCCGCCGCAAAGCCCTGAAACTCCAGAAACGGCCCTTGGCTGACTATCACGGCCTGTTCCAGCACGTGCTCCAGCTCGCGCACGTTGCCCGGCCAGCCGTACTGCTGCAGGGCGCGCAAATCCCGCTCGCGCAGGCCGCGCACGGGCTTGCCCATCTGCTTGGTGAAGCGCTCCAGAAAGTGCCGCATCAGGGGCTCAATGTCTTCGGTCCGCTCGCGTAGGGCCGGCAGCCGGATCGGAAACACGTTGAGGCGGTAATAGAGGTCGGCGCGGAAGTGTCCGGCCGCCACTTCCTCTTCCAGCACGCGGTTGGTGGCCGCAATGACGCGCACATCGGCCCGGATAACGCGCCGTCCGCCAATGCGCTCGAACTCCTTTTCCTGCAGCACCCGCAGCAGCTTAGCCTGTAGGTCGAGCGGCAGTTCCCCTACTTCGTCCAGGAAAATCGTGCCGCCGTCGGCCAGCTCAAACTTGCCGATGCGCCGGTCGTGGGCGCCCGTAAATGCGCCCTTTTCGTGCCCAAACAGCTCACTTTCGATGAGCTGAGCCGGCAGCGCCGCGCAGTTAAGCTTGATGAGGGCGCGCTCCTTGCGCGGCGACAGGTTGTGCAGGGCCCGCGCCACCAGCTCCTTGCCGGTGCCAGTTTCGCCCTGGATGAGCACCGTGGTGTCGGTGGGCGCCACCTGCCGGATGCGGGTCTGCACCAGCTGCATCACCGAACTGGTCCCGATGAAGTCCTCGAACTTGGCCGTGGTGTTGATTTCGTCGAGCAGGTAGGTTTTTTCGCGCTCCAGCTGGGCACGCAGGGCCTCAATCTGCTCGAAGGCAAACAGGTTGCGCATGGCCAGCGTGATTTGCGGCGCCAGGCCCGCCACCAGGTCCAGGTCGGCGGTGGTGAAGGCGTCGGGGCGTCGGCTGGCCAGCACCAGCACGGCGGCCTGGGTGTCGTCGGTCCAGAGCGGCACGCCCAGCATGGCGCGGGTGCCGTTTTTCTCCATCGTGTACTGCAGCATGCGGTAGCGGCGGGCGGCCAGCTCGTAGTCGGGGCCGGTGAGCAGCAGCGGCTGCGAGAAGATGCCGAAGGTTTCGCGCTGCATCTGCTCCCGGTCGGCTACCCCGTCCCAGCGGCTTTCGGCCAGCGGCGCAAACGTGCCGTCGGGCTGCTTGGCAAACTCCGCGAAGCCCTCCGTGGCCGTTTCCCGCCGCTGAATGCGCAGCCCGAAGTAGTCGAGCGGCACGATGCGGTTGATTTCTTCCGCTACCGTCTGAAACAACGCCTGCCGGTCTTTGCTGCTCAGCAGCACGTTGGTCACCGACAGCTGCACCGATTTTTCCCGCTCCCGCCAGGCTATTTCCTCGAAGGCCAGGGCATTGTTCACGGCTACTGCCACTAGGCTCCCGATTTTTTCCAGCAGCGTCAGGTCGGCGGGCAGCAGGGCGGGGGCGCGCCGCGCCGCCATGCACAGCAGCCCGATCAACTGGCCGCCGGTGCGCAGTGGTACCACCGTCAGGTAGTGCACCTTGCGCTGCTCCAGCAGTACAAACGGCATGAAGTCCGGGTAGTCCGCCGTCAGCTCCCGGATGTCAATCTGCTGCACCCGTGGGTCGCGCACAAACAGCTCAGTCGGGGAGTTTTCCACCGGCATCATGCCGGCTGCATTTTGCGGCATCGGGTAGGGCACCTCGCCCAAGTAGTCGCGCATGAACAGCCGCTTGTAGCGCTGGGCGCTGTCGAGCGTGATGATGGCAATCATGTCGAAAGGAAAAATCAGCCGCAGCTTCTCCGTTACGAGCTGAAAGAGCTTGTCTTTACTGCGCGTGGTAGCAATGGCCTCGTTGAGGTACAGCAGCAGCGACTCTTCTGACTGTGGCATGGTATTTTGCTGAAATAGCAGGAACAAAATTCAGGTAATCCTGATATAACAGGAAAACGCAACCGAGCGAAATTAGGTTGTTTGAGGAAGGAGTAAAAAAATAATTGCTTTTAAAGCATGAAAACGCGGTTTTTGCGCGGGTTAAAATCGTTTTAATGATTTGGCACTGGATTGGGTAAGAACGGTGTACCAACAAGCTGTAACCCGATGCTTTCCCGACCTCAATTTGCCGCTTCACTCCTGATGCTGGGGCTGCTGACCGCCGCCGGTGCCGCGCAGGCCCAGGTGCTCTCCGATTCGCTGACGCTGGATGGCACTATCCGGTCGGTGCTGGATGCCAACCCGGCCATCACGACGCTGGAAGAAGAAGTGAATGCCGCCACCAGCCGCGTAACGCAGAGCCGCGGCGGTTTCCTGCCCCAGATTACGGGCACGGCCACCTACACCCGCATCGACCCGGTAGTGCAGGTGCAGCTCAGCCCCGACGCCCCGGCCTTTCAACTGGCGCCCAACAACAACTACGACGCCCACATCACGCTGCAATACGGCCTGCTGGACTTCGGCAAGAAGGACGCCACGTATAATCTGGCCGAAAGCCGCCGCCTGACTGCCGTCGACCAGATCAACGTAACCCGCCGCGACCTAGCGTATTCTGCCGCCCAAGTCTACTACAACATTCTATTTGTGCGCGAAAGCATCAAGGTGCAGAACGCCCAGATTGCCTCGCTGCAGCAGCACAAGCGCGAAATGGAGAAGCGGGTGGAAGGCGGCGTGAGCACGCGCTTCGACGTGACCACCACCGATGTGCGCATCACCCAGGCCCAGAATACCAAAATCGACCTCGAAAACCAGCTCCGCAACCAACAAGTGCAACTGGCCCGCCTGCTGCACAAGCCCGAGTACGTAGACGTACCGGTGCGCGGCACTTTCGCCTACCAGCCCACCGCCGTCGACCTGAACCAGGCCCTGGCGCAGGCCACCGAAAACCGCCCCGAAGTGAAGCTGGCCCGCGACGCCGAGCAGACCGCCAACCTCAACCTGAAGCTGATTGAGCGCGCCAACACGCCCACGCTGGGAGTAGGGGCGCAGCTGGGCGGGAAAAACGGCTATCTGCCCAACCTCGACAAGTTCCGGCCTAACTCGGTGGGCGTGGTGCAGTTTTCGGTGCCGATATACGATGGGGGCAGAAACAAAAACCAGCGGGTAGAGGCCCAGGCCAACATCCGCGGCTCGCAGGCCCGCATCCAGGATACGCAGGAGCAAATCCGCGCCGACGTGCGGCAGGCCGTGAACAACCTGCAGTCGAGCACGGCCCGCTACGACAACGCCCAGCTGCAGATCAGCCAGGCCACCGACGCCCTCACCCGCGCCAAAGCCCGCTACCGCTACGACGTGGGCACCAACCTCGACGTGCTGGACGCCGAAACCTCGCTGGCCCAGGCCCGCCTGGCGCGGCTGCAGGCCATCTACAACTACACGCTGGGCCAGTACCAGCTCAAGCGCGCCACCGGCGAGCAGATCTGGGCCGGTACAGCACCTGCCAAGTAGACGAGTAACTGAGTAGTTGAGCAACTGAGTAAAGGCTTTTGCTGAACCAGAACGACCTACTCTTCTATTTAACTACCCGCTACTCAGCTACTCCATTACTCAGCTACTCTCCACATGACCATTGCCACCGTTCTTTGCCCAGTCGACTTCTCAGAAGCTACGGCGCCGCTGGTCGCCTATGCGGCTGCGCTGGCCGCCGGCACCCACGCCGAGCTGCGCTTGCTGCACGTGCTGGAGCCGCAGCCGGTGCTGGAAAACCTGCCCGATCTGGCGCTGGCCCAGCAGCTGGCCCATTATCATGCGCTGGCTACGGCCGCCGGGGCCCGCGTCAGCACGGCCGTGGTGCACGCGCCTGATGTGGCCCAGGCCATTGTGGCGGAAGCCCGCCGGCACCCTGCCGACCTCATCGTAATCGGGGCGCACGGTCGCACCGGCCTGAACCGGTTTCTGATGGGCAGCACGGCCGAAACTGTCGTGCGTACCGCCTCCTGCGTCACGCTGCTGGTGAAGTCGCCGGTGGATACGTCCTACCGGGCCTCGGCTTAGTGGTTAGTTGCTGGTTTTCAGATTTCAGAACAACTGAAGCCTGACGACCAGCATCCAGCAACGGCCAACCAACAACTAACAACTCCCAAAAAAACCTCCTTCTTATTCTGACATGGCAACTCCCGTTCAACAAGATCCGGCCGTAGCTACTTCTCGTCCTGCTGCTCCCGCCTACGAGCCCGCCGTGGACGAACAGCCCGTCGGCCGCTCCAAGCGTCCTATCATTCTGATTATTGTGGCGCTGGTGCTGCTGGTTGGCGGCTATTTCGGCTGGCAGCGCTACCAGTTTGGCCTCAGCCACGAAGAAACCGACGACGCCCAAGTGGAAGGCGACGTGTACCCGATTCTGCCGCGCATCGGTGGGCCGGTGGTAGAAGTGAAGGTGCAGGACAACCAGGCCGTGAAAAAAGGCGACGTCCTCGTCACCCTCGACCCCGCCGACTACCAGCAGCGCGTGAATGCCGCTGAGGCCGCTCTGGCTGCCGCCCGCGCCAATGTAGTGGCCGCCGAGGCCGGCGTAGGTACCGCGCAGGCCAACGTGAGCAGCGCCCAGTCGGCCATCGGCGTCAGCGACGCCAACCGCTCCCGCCTCGAAAAAGACCTGAAGCGCAGCGCCTTCCTGCGCAAAGAAGACATCATCCCGCAGAGCGAGTACGACGCCGTGCAGGCCAATCTGAAGTCGACCAGCGCCCAGCGCTCCACGGCCCAGCAGCAGGTGCGCGTAGCTCAGCAGCAGGTAGCCGCCGCCCGCCAGCAGATTGCCGTAGCCGAAGCCGTAGTAAAGCAGCGCCAGGCCGACCTCGATAACGCCAAGCTCCAGCTCAGCTACACCACTATCACGGCTCCCGGCAACGGCGTGGTCAGCAAGAAAGGCGTGCAGCCCGGCCAGGTAGTAAGCCCCGGCCAGCAGATGATGGGCCTGGTAGCTTCCGAGCAAACCTGGATCATCGCCAACTTCAAGGAAACCCAGCTGGAAAACATGAAAGTGGGCCAGCCTGTGAATGTAGAGGTAGATGCCTACCCCAACGAGGAGTTCCAGGGCCACATTGAGTCGCTGTCGGCTGCTACCGGCGCCCGCTTCGCCCTGCTGCCCCCCGATAATGCCTCCGGCAACTTCGTGAAAGTGACCCAGCGCGTCCCCGTCAAAATCGTGCTCGACAAAGCCGACCCCGAACACCCCCTCCGCGCCGGCATGAGCGTGGTAGCCACGGTGAAGGTAAAATAGTGCCTGGCTTTCGGGTCGGATAAAATCAGCCCGCCCCAAGCACGAAGCACCAACAACTAAGCACAACTAAATGGAAACCGGATTAACGAAATGGATCATCGTGGCGACGGTGGTGTTGTGCACGCTGCTGGAGCTTATCGATACCAGCATCGTGAACGTGGCCCTCACGCAAATGATGGGCAACCTCTCCGCCACCCAGCAGGAGGTAAGCTGGGTGGTGGCCTCCTACGGCATTGCCAACGTCATCGTCATCCCGATGACGGGCTTTCTGGCTGAGCAGTTCGGCCGCCGCAACTACTACCTCTTCTCCGTGATTCTGTTCACGCTGGCTTCCATGGCCTGCGGGCAGAGCACCAACATCTGGGAGCTGGTGGCGTTCCGCTTCATCCAGGGTATTGGCGGGGGCGCCCTCATGGCCACCTCGCAGGCTATTCTCATTGATACGTTTCCGCCCAAGCAGCTGGCGCTCGGGCAGGCTCTGTTCGGCATGGGCGTGATTATCGGCCCCACCATCGGCCCCACGCTCGGCGGTTTCATCGTCGACAATTACTCCTGGCCCTGGATCTTCTACGTGAACGTGCCCGTGGGCATCATCGCCGCCTTCTGCACCGTGCTCTTCATCCGCGACCCGGAACGCATCAAAAACGCCATTCCCCGGCCCCTGCGCGACATCGACTGGACCGGCATTTTCCTGCTGATTCTGGGCGTTGGCTCCTTGCAGCTGGTCCTGGAGCAGGGCGAGCGGGAAGAATGGTTTGAAAGCGCCTACATTCTGGCCTTCACCGCTGCCTCTATTATAGGAGTCGTCGGATTCATCTGGCGCGAGCTAACCGCCGAGCAGCCCATCGTGGATCTGCGCGTGCTCACCAAAAGCCGCAACCTGGCCGTCGGTGCGTTCCTGTCGTTCATCCTCGGGTTCGGCCTGTTCGCCTCCGTCTTCGTGTTCCCCATCTTCTGCCAGCGCATTCTGGGCTTCACCGCCGCCCAAACAGGCCTGCTGCTGCTGCCAGGCGCCCTGCTCTCCGGCTTCATGATGCCCATCGTGGGCAAGATGATCCAGAAAGGCGTGCCTCAGAAGTTCATGCTGCCCATCGGCTTCGGCGTCTTTTTCATCTTCTCCTACTGGATGAGCCGCCGCATCACGCCCCTGGCCGGCGAAAGCGACTTCTTCTGGCCCCTGATGCTGCGCGGCTTCGGCCTAGCATTGCTGTTCCTGCCTATTACTACTATGTCGCTATCGGGCATCAGCGGCAAAGATGCCGGCCAGGCCGCCGGCCTCACCGGCATGATCCGGCAATTGGGCGGCTCGTTCGGCGTCGCCCTAGTCGGTACCTATATAGAGCGCACCTCCTTCCACAACCGCGTGGCCTTGCTGCCCAACATCTCCCTCTACGACCCCGAAACGCAGCAGCGTGTCCAGGGCCTCACCGCCGGCTTCATGGCCAAAGGCGCTTCTCTGATGCAGGCCCAGCAGCAAGCCTACGCAGCTTTGGAAGGCATGCTCATGAAACAGACCGCTATCATCACCTACGGCCAGACCTTCCTGTTGATTGGCTTGTTCTTCCTGGCGTGTCTGCCATTAGTACTGATCATCAAACGCGCCCGCCCCGGCGAAAAGATTGACTTGAACGCAGCCCACTAAGCCCACGACATACCATATAGTATATAGTAGCGTGTTCTGGCCAGCAGTATCACCCGGCTCTATCTGCCCAGTCACAGGCCTGCTCAGCATAGTTTGCAGCAATGAGCGGTAATGTTTGCTACCAGATAAAAGCGGTTACTGAGGCTGTTCCAGATAGCCGATCAAGTTTTTAAGTATGAAGCCTCACCGCCAGCCCTAAGCCAAAAGGATTGGCTGTGAGGCTTTTTATTGGAATTGGCATCTGATAAAACGACGCTATAAGGTATGTTTAACGTAGTTTTTGTCAAAGGCCACTTGTAAAAGCAAAAAGGCGTCTTACCTTTGCACCCCGCTTCAACCGGAGGCGGCCACTGAAAAACACGGCACAGAAAAACATGAAAAGTTTTTCTTGCAAATCAGAAACCGCTTCTTACCTTTGCAGCCCGCTTCGTTCGGAAGGGGATTACGAGAAAGAAAGAGCAGCGAAAAACACGAAAAGTTTTTCTTGCCGATTGCAAAAAGCTGCTTACCTTTGCAGCCCGCTTCACACGGGAGAGGGAAACGAAAGACAAGCTTACCGACTCACTCGCTGAGTCACCGAGTTTCACCAATTGGGTGAAACACACGTTCTTTGAATGGATGGAAATGACAAATAGGTAAGCTTCGCGGCCGGCTTTTCTTCGGAAGGGCAGGCGCAACAAGCAAAGAAGCGTGACGGGTTTGGACAAGACACGTCAACAATACCGGGTCGGATCAGCACTTGACATCAGCCTATCTTCGGATAGGTGTAGAGAATTTCTTACAATGGAGAGTTTGATCCTGGCTCAGGATGAACGCTAGCGGCAGGCCTAATACATGCAAGTCGAACGGGTATAGCAATATACTAGTGGCGCACGGGTGCGTAACGCGTAACCAACCTGCCCTGAACTGGGGGATAGCCCGCCGAAAGGCGGATTAATACCGCATAACACTTCTCACTGGCATCAGTGGTTAGTTAAAGATTTATTGGTTCAGGATGGGGTTGCGTGACATTAGCTAGTTGGCGGGGTAACGGCCCACCAAGGCGACGATGTCTAGGGGACCTGAGAGGGTGATCCCCCACACTGGCACTGAGATACGGGCCAGACTCCTACGGGAGGCAGCAGTAGGGAATATTGGGCAATGGGCGAGAGCCTGACCCAGCCATGCCGCGTGCCGGATGAAGGCCTTCTGGGTTGTAAACGGCTTTTCTCAGGGAAGAAAAAGGTGATGCGTCACAAACTGACGGTACCTGAGGAATAAGCACCGGCTAACTCCGTGCCAGCAGCCGCGGTAATACGGAGGGTGCAAGCGTTGTCCGGATTTATTGGGTTTAAAGGGTGCGTAGGTGGCCCGTTAAGTCCGGGGTGAAAGCCCACAGCTCAACTGTGGAACTGCCCTGGATACTGGCGGGC